>CAYSZB010000004.1:0-56915 GCA_964435475.1 uncultured Anaerolineaceae bacterium
GCCAAAGACCATACAGCCAACGGCAACCCCGGGATGATCAACCCGGCAGTGGCAACCTGGATGGGGTTGTGCCTGACCTGGCTGGAAAAGCATTTCGGGCTTTTCCCATTGGACAATGATCTTAAGGATATGCCGGAAGTTTCTACTGCCCAGGAATACAGCATTGATGTGCCATTGAAGGTGTGTTGGACGAATCCGCAAGCCAAACAGGTCATCCTGGCTGCCATTCCCGGGCTGGAGAACAGCCCTGACCTGCATATAGCGCTTTCCCTCTCTTTGCGGGGGATCAATCTGTATGCAAAAACTTTGAATCAAGACCAACTGACTGAAATTGACAGGACATTAAAAGAAATCCCATTTGATGGAATTTTGTCATTGGAGACATGAACTTTCTGGATGGCAGAGCATAACTGAAAGAGTAAATGAAGATGGAAAAACAAAACTTTAACCTGGATTGGGAATACACCGAAGCGAGCGGTGTGTATGCGATGCAGAGGGCTGAGTGGGAGCCTGTCAACCTGCCGCATGACCTGGCGATCAGCAAACCGCGAAGCGCTGGAAATCCTACAGCCAAGGATGGCGGGTTTGCCTGGAGCGGCATGGTTACTTACCGCAAAAAATTCCAGGTTCCACTTGATTGGCAGGGAAAAAGCATCCAGCTGGAATTTGAAGGCGTTTATATGAACGCGGAAGTTTCTATCAATCGTCAATTGATTGCCCTGCATCCCTATGGTTACACCAGCTTTATTGTCGATCTCACCCCACACCTGAAATTTGGGCAGGAAAACACACTTGTTGTAGTGGTGAACAACAGCGCGCAGCCCAATTCCCGCTGGTATTCAGGAACAGGGATCTACCGCCATGTTTGGCTGCGTATAGGTGCAGATGTTCATGTTCAACCCTGGGGAGTCTTTGTTCGAACCCCACAGGTTTCTTCCGGATCCTCGACAATCGATGTGCAAACAGAAATTAACAGCACCCGGGAAGGTGTGATATTGCGATCAGCCGTCATCGATGGCGATGGTCGAGTTGTTGCCAGGGCGGAAGATACTGTTTCCAGCACCAGACTAACCCAGACAATGCAGGTGGATGATGCCAGGTTGTGGTCTATCGAAGACCCTTACTTGTATAAACTGCTCAGTGAGGTGCTGATCAATGGGGTGGTGGTGGACAGAGAAATAACTTCCTTCGGCATTCGTTCCATTGCGGTAGACGCCAAGGATGGATTCCGATTAAACGGCATGCCGATTAAACTCAGGGGAGGTTGCATCCACCACGATCACGGTCTACTGGGCGCGGCCAGCTTTGACCGGGCAGAGGAACGCAAGGTCGAGTTATTGAAAGCCAGCGGGTTCAATGCCATCCGCTGTGCCCATAACCCGCCTGCACCGGCACTACTGGATGCCTGTGACCGGTTGGGCATGCTGGTGATCGATGAAAGTTTTGACTGCTGGCGGACCGGCAAGACGGCCAATGATTATCACCTTTATTTCGAAGACTGGTGGCAGCGTGATACAGAAGCCATGCTCAAACGCGATCGCAATCATCCTTCAGTGATCATTTGGTCGATCGGCAATGAAGTGCCTGAACGTACAGGGATATCGGATGGCTATGCCTGGGCACACCGGCTAGCGGATTTTGTCCGAGCTATGGACCCCACCCGGCCTGTGACCTCATCGATCTGTTTCATGTTTGAGGATTTTATTGCCGAGCCTGAGACAATGGCCAAGTTTTACGCGGTCACTGACGCCCAGGATTTTATGGCATTAAAGAGCCAGGTTCCTGACTCGATTGAGAAGGATGTATTGGGCAATAGGACAGCTGAATTTTGTGAATCCCTGGATGTGGTTGGCTATAACTATCTTTATCCACGATACGAATGGGATCATCAGCGATTTCCCAGGCGCGTCATTGTGGGAACCGAAACCTACCCCCGGCATGCCTACGATACATGGCAGGCAACTCAACACCTGCAATATGTGATTGGTGACTTTGTGTGGACCGCTATCGATTACATCGGTGAGTCTGGGCTGGGAAGGGTTAATATCGATGACCCACGCCCTGTCTATTACCCGGTAAGTTGGCCGTATCACCTGGCTTTCTGTGGTGACATTGATATCTGTGGTTTCAAGCGTCCCCAATCCGCATATCGTGATCTACTTTGGGGGGTTCGTACGGCTCCGTTCATTGCTGTATCGGATCCTCAACTGTGGGGTAAGAAGATCGAATTCAGTGAATGGGGCTGGGCACCAGTGGTCGATAGCTGGAGTTTTCCCGGGCAGGAGGGCAGACCCACCCGGGTGGATGTGTATGCCACTGATGACGAGGTGGAACTGCTGATCAATGGGGTCTCGGTTGGGCGAAAACCGGGTGGGGCGGCTGTCAGGAACAAGGCTTCTTTTGAAGTGACCTACCAGCAGGGCATTATTGAAGCAGTGGGTTACCAGGATCGGAAAAAGGTCAGCCGCACCAGTCTGCAGTCGGTGAACCAGCCAGCGGGGCTTAAGCTTACTGCGGATCGACCTGCCATTCAAAGTGTCTATGGCGACCTTTCCTATGTCACCATCGAAGTTGTTGATTCGCAGGGTAACCTGGTGCAGTATGCTGACCCTGAAATTACTCTTGAGGTGACTGGAGCAGGGAAACTGCTAGCCATCGGTTCAGCCAATCCACAGTCTGAAGACTTGTATACTGGAACATCGCGCAGAGCCTGGCAGGGGCGCATGATGGCAGTGATCTGCAGCACAGGATCACCAGGTGAGATCATGCTGAAGGCTTATGCAGATGGACTTGCCCCAGGGATGATCAAGTTAACTGCAAACCAGATGTAATAAATAATTTGGAGAACGGAGAGTATAAATGAAACAGATCATATTGGCAAAACCAGGCACGGAAATCTCCCAGCGGGAGAAAGATCACATGGCGCTTGCCCGGAGGGCCGCAGCTGAAGGGTTTGTCCTGCTGCGCAACGAGGGTGTGCTGCCGCTCAACACAAAAAAGATCGCCCTGTACGGAGCGGGTGCGCGCAAGACGGTCAAAGGCGGAACGGGCAGCGGCAAGGTGCAGGAGAGGCACAGCGTGTCCATCGAGGAGGGGCTGAAAAAGGCCGGTTACCAGATCCTGACCAGTCCGTGGCTTGATCGCTTTGATGAACATTACCAGCAACTCTATACGGCATGGCGGCAGTCGCGTGAGGATGCGGTCAAGCATGTTCTGAATCCCATGAAGACACTCGTTATTGTGGGACAGGTTCCTTTCACCTATCCAGTAAGCATTCCTGTTGAAGACCAGGATGTTGTTGCGGAAACCGATACAGCGATCTTTGTGATCGCCCGCCAGGCAGGTGAGGGGAGCGACCGTTCAGCTGTTAAGGGCGATTGGTACCTGGCGGATGTAGAGTATGAAGGTATCAAAAAGGTTTCCCAGAGTTACAAAAATGTTATTGTGGTGATCAATGCCGGCGGGATGCTGGACCTGTCTTTTGCCGATGAAATTCCCAACATCAAAAGCCTGATCTACTATGTGCAGGGTGGTATGCAGGGTGGTAACGCCTTCGCTGACTTTGTCTCGGGCCAGGTGAATCCTTCAGGAAAGTTGAGTGCCACCTGGGCAATGAAATACGAGGATTATCCCAACTCAGCCACCTTCTCCCATAATAACGGGGATACAACACATGATAATTACACTGAGGGCATCTATGTGGGTTACCGCTATTTTGACAGCTTCAAGGTCAAACCGCGTTTTCCATTTGGCTTTGGTTTGTCATACACGTCATTTGATCTCCAGGCTGAAAAGGTGGCCGTTGAAGGAAGATCGATTAAATTGACAGTCAATGCAATTAACACCGGTTCCATGCCGGGAAGGGAAGTGGTGCAGGTTTACGTCAGTGCGCCATTTGCTGAAGGGAAAGAATATCAACGCCTGGTGGCTTTCCAAAAGACCGGGCTGATCTTTCCTGGAAGCAATCAACATATTGACCTCAGCTTTGACCTGACCTCCTGTGCATCCTATGATGAGAAAGGTGCCCGGTATCTCCTGGATAAGGGCGCATATGTAGTGCGGGTGGGTAATTCTTCCCGCCACACAACCGTCGCAGCCACTCTTGACCTGGACGAGGATGTCAATACCGAAAAATGTGTCAACATTTGCCCCAAGAAGGGTGATTTTATAGATCTGGCCGCCCCGCAAAGAGACGAGGAAGACCTGGCTAGCTTTCTGCATTTGAAGGTCAACCCGTCGGATATTGAGGTCAAGGCCAATGATTATCATCAACTCCCAGTTCACTATGATAAGCGAGCTAAACAGATCGTGGATAAGCTCTCACTCAAGGAGCTGTGCAAACTGGTAGTGGGCGCCGGGGTGATGGGGAAACGCCTGGTAAATGTGCTGGGTGTGGCAGGCTCCACGACAAATGACCTTTATGAACGACATGGCATCCCAAATATTCCAGTTTCAGATGGTCCCGCCGGATTGAACGTGGCTGACAAGTTTATCCTGACTGCCAGGGGAAACCCTAAAGTGCTGAAAATTCCAGCTGAGTACAACTTTGGCTTCTTTGCAAGGAGTTTGAAACACATGGTCGGTAGTGAAAAAGACGGTGTCGTACATTGCATGTATGCGACCGCCTGGCCGGTGGGCACCCTGCTGGCACAGACCTGGGACCCTGACTTGATCACAGAGGTTGGCAGGGCAGTTGGCATTGAGATGGAGGAGTTTGGGGTTACACTATGGCTTGCACCAGGCATGAACATCCACCGCAACCCGTTGTGTGGCAGGAATTTCGAGTATTTTTCAGAGGATCCCCTGATCTCAGGTAAATTGGCTGCTGCCATTACGAGAGGTGTCCAATCGAGCGAAGGAAAAGGCACTACCATCAAGCACTTCTGCTGCAACAACCAGGAGGATAATCGCTCCTTCAGTTCCAGCAACCTTTCAGAACGTGCATTGCGGGAGATTTACCTGAAAGGCTTTGAGATCGCAGTTAAAGAATCGCAGCCCATGGCGTTGATGTCGAGCTACAACCTGATCAATGGTGTTTATTCACCCAACTGTCATGACACGCTGACCAAGGTGCTGCGCCAGGAATGGGATTTCCAGGGGATGGTGATGACGGATTGGTATTCATGTGGAAAGGGCAAGGGGGATGCAACGAAATGCCAGGGTGCTGGCAATGACCTGGTCATGCCAGGTAGCCGTCGTGAGTCAAAGGCGATTTGTAAAGCAGTCAAGGCAGGCAAAGTGTCGTTTGAGGATGTCAGGCTCAGTGCCTACCGCATCATGACCGTGATTTTGCGCAACACAGCGTACCCTATGTGGGAAACACCACAATAAGAAGGAAATTTATGAGAGAAAAATTCAATTTCAATGCCGACTGGATCTTTATAAAGGAGGATATCTCCCTTAAGCAGGTGCAGGGTCATGCCGGTGAACCGGTCACCCTGCCGCACACCTGGAACGGCCGGGATGGCCAGGATGGCGGGGGAGACTATTACCGGGGGCGCTGCTGGTACAGGAAGGATTTTGAACTTTCCCGACCACAGGGTAAGGAGATTTACCTGGAATTCAATGCGGCGGCATCGATCGCTGATGTCTACCTCAATGGTCAAAAAGTTGGTCATCATAAAGGCGGCTATTCAACCTTCCGGGTAAACATCACTCGCCAGGTTCGCTATGATACCAGCAACCACCTGGTGGTGGCTGTGGATAACGGGGTCAACGATTTCTGCTATCCGCAGCTGGCAGATTTTACCTTTTACGGTGGCATGTACCGCGATGTCATCCTTATCCTGGTCGACAGAACCCATTTTGACCTGGACTACATGGGCGGCTGTGGCGTTGCAGTGACCCCGATTGTGGACCATGGGCAGGCTGACGTCACCGTTGACACCTATCTCACCGATCCACAACCCGGGCAGTCGATTCGGGTGCAGCTTTTGGACGGTGAAGGCAGGGTTGTTACTAAAGAAGGCAAGCCGGTCAAAGATAATCACTTTGATTTTGAGATCATTGATCCCCACCTGTGGAACGGGCTGGATGATCCCTACCTGTACCTGGCAAAGGCGCAGATCGTCAACCTGGATGGTGAGGTCCTGGACGAAGTGCAGGTGAAATTTGGCATCCGCTCTTTTTATTTTGACAATGAAAAAGGATTCTACCTCAACGGCAGGAGTTACCCGCTGCGCGGGGTCAGCCGGCACCAGGATCGACCGGGAATCGGCAGTGCCATCAGCAGGGCAGATCACCTTGAGGATATTGAGCTGATCAAGGAGATGGGTGCCAATTCCATCCGACTGGCGCATTACCAGCACGACCAGTACTTCTACGACCTGTGTGATGCCTATGGCATGGTGGTATGGGCAGAAATCCCGTTCATCTCAAAAATGTTGGAGAATGGCAATGAAAACGCCATCTCACAAATTAAAGAACTGGTCATCCAGAACTACAACCATCCTTCGATCGTCTGCTGGGGCTTATCCAATGAGACGACTCTATATGGGGTAACGGACGAATTGCTGGCAATCCACCGGGAATTAAATGAACTGGTACATACCCTGGATAAATCGCGACCGACGGTCATGGCGCACATTTCGATGCTTGAGATCGACAGCCCTTTGGTGGGTTTGACGGATCTCTGTGCTTACAACCACTATTTTGGCTGGTACGGCGGCACGGTAGATATGAACGGACCCTGGTTTGACCATTTTCATAAAGAGCGACCGGATGTGGCGGTGGGTTTCTCGGAGTATGGCTGCGAAGCAGTGCTCAAATGGCATACATCGGACCCCAGGCAGGGTGATTACAGCGAGGAATACCAGGCACACTACCATGAAAAGGTGCTCGAAGCCATCATGGCCAGGCCTTTCATCTGGGGCAGCTACTGCTGGAACATGTTCGACTTTGGTTCGGATATCCGCAATGAAGGTGGGGTGCCCGGTGAGAACCATAAGGGATTGGTAACCTTTGACCGCAAGGTCAGGAAGGACAGCTTCTATATCCATAAAGCCCATTTCTCGAAAGAACCCTTTATCCACATCACTGGCAAACGCTACGTGGAACGCTGCGAAGAGATCACCCTGGTCAAGGTCTATTCGAACCAGGAACAGGTGAGCCTGGCTGTCAATGGAGAATTCTTCGCTGAAAAACAAGGCTCAAAAGTCTTTGAATTCTCAGTACCGCTCAAAAAAGGTGTCAACCAGGTAGAAGCCCGATGTGGAGAGTTGATCGACAGGAGCATCATCAAGCGGGTCGATCAACCCAATCCTGACTATGTATTCAATAACGGTACCAGTACTGTGGCGAACTGGTTCGACAGGGAAGGCAAAAAAGTCGAGTTCCGCTTCCCGGATGGTTATTTTTCGATCAGAGACAAGATCGGCGACCTGATGCAGAATCCACAGGCTGCCGCACTGGTTGGGCAGGTGATGCAGGGCATGGCGTCTGGTGACAGTGCCATGGGCAGCCAGTTTAAAACCAGTGATGCCATGCTAAAAATGGCGATGGCTTTCACCATTGAACGCATTGCCCTGATGCTGGGAGATAAAATTCCAAGGGAAATGCTATATGCGCTAAATGAGAAACTCAATAAGATCAGGAAGGAAGCCTAATTGCTCAATTCTCTATTAGGCTTGTGATGGATATGCTTAGGAGAAATGGATGGCTTATACAAGTATAAGACCCGGACAGGTCTGGTTGGATAGCAATGGGAAACGCATTCAAGCCCACGGCGGAAGCGTATTTTATAAGGATGGGCTTTATTACTGGTATGGTGAGAACAAGGAGCACACCAGGCCTTTGCACACTGTCTGGCACTGGGGTGTGCGCTGTTACACATCCAGGGACCTCTACAACTGGGAGGATAAAGGCCTGATCATCCCACCACAGCCAGGCGACTTGCAATCACCGCTCCACCCGACCTACTGCATGGACAGGCCGCATATCCTCTACTGTGAGAAGACCAGGAAATATGTCGCCTGGCTGAAGATCATGGCTGGATTAACAAACCAGTTCATGAGCGTGATGCAGGCGGATGACTTTTTTGGGCCTTATGAATTTGTCCGGCGGGTTTACAAGCCGCTCAAGATGGACACCGGTGATTTTGACCTGGTCAAAGACCAGGAAAGTGGCAAGGCTTATTTCATTTTTGACCGTCCCCACTTTGAGATCGTCACTGCCACATTGACCGATGATTACACCGGGGTGACAGGCGAGTATTCCGAGCATTACAAAGGCCTGACCCCTCCTTTCAGCCGTGAAGCACCGGCCTGCTTTAGCAGCAACGGAAAGCATTACCTCATTACATCCGGTACCAGCGGTTACTTCCCAAATCCCAGCAAGGTGGCTGTATTTGACGCATTCCACGGCGAATATCGAGACTTGGGTGATCCCCATATCGGGGATGACAGCCATACCTCCTTCTACTCCCAGATCTCCTGTGTGTTCAAGGTGCCAGGGACTGATCTGTTCATTGCCTGTGCTGACCGCTGGAAACCCGGCAGGTTCAATGCCTGGATGACGCAGCAGGTATTAAAAGGGATATCAAAAGCAATGCAAAATGAAAGAAATTCTAGGCATATGGGACCTGACGAGTCACCCAAGGCGGCAATTCCACTTTCGGGAAAGGTGAAACTGTATTTTAATAACACCAGGATTGCTGACTATGTCTGGCTGCCCATCACTTGGGAGGGTGAAAAACCGGTCATCCGCTGGAAAGATGAATGGCGGATTGAAGATCATGTTAATTGAGCTGTACCCAGATGTTGAGAAGAAAGGAAGGTATTGATTATGAACTCGAAAATTAGCAGCCTGCTTGGCGGCAAAGGTGGAAACTACATCCTGCCCTTTTTCTGGCAGCATGGCGAGAACGAAGCCACCCTGCGCAAGTACATGGAGGTGATCCAGAAGAGCAACATCGGCGCGGTTTGCATCGAAAGCCGACCCCATCCCGACTTCGTTGGTCCAAAATGGTGGCGGGACATGGATATCATCCTTGATGAAGCACGTAAGCGCGGGATGAAG
This sequence comes from uncultured Anaerolineaceae bacterium, assembly GCA_964435475.1. Classification (GTDB taxonomy): domain Bacteria; phylum Chloroflexota; class Anaerolineae; order Anaerolineales; family Anaerolineaceae; genus CAYSZB01. Next base: position 9,016 of record CAYSZB010000004.1, read on the forward strand.
GTCTGGATCCTGGATGACAGCCATTTTCCTACCGGCTATGCCAACGGCGCTTTGTTAGACGCCCCTGAAGAACTATGCCGCCAGTATGTGGAGCACAAAAGTGTCTTGTGTAACGCTGCGGAAGAAGTACGTATTCCCATCAAAGATTTCCTGAAGACCACGAAACACAAGCCGAACCTGGTCATGATGATCATGGCCTTGCGCCAAAAAAGACGTTCATTTTCTCCTGACAGCCTGCTCAGTGTGACCGCAAATCGGCTGGATCGGGCTGAGACAGTGGATCTGACCGGCCTGGTCCAGGGGGATGAACTGCGCTGGCAGCCAAAAGAGGGTGAGTGGAAGGTATCGATTTGCAAACTGACCCGCAGAGGGGGAATGCATCCACTTTATATCAACATGCTCGAAGAATCCGCCTGCAAAGTATTAATTGACACGGTGTATGAACCGCATTATGTCCACTACGAAGCGGATTTTGGCAAGGCGATTGCCGGGTTCTTTTCAGATGAGCCAGAACTGGGTAACGGCTCATACTTGAATTTCAATAATCCCCTGGGCACTGTGCAACCGCTTCCCTGGAGCAAAACACTGGAAACCCGGCTGGAACAGGCACTCGGAAGGGACTGGAAGAATGACCTGGGCTGCCTGTGGGAAAATGACCTGGATAAGGATAGAACAGCACGGGTACGTTATGCCTATATGGATGCGGTGACCCGCCTGGTGGAAAGAGGTTTTTCCTTCCAGGTGGGAGACTGGTGCCGGGCACATGGCGTTGAGTATATCGGGCATGTCATCGAGGATAACAATAAGCATGCCAGGACAGGTGCATCTTTGGGGCACTTCTACCGCGGTTTGGCAGGTCAGGATATGGCAGGTATTGATGATATTGGCGGCCAGGTCTATCCCCAGGGAGAAGATGAACCTAAAAGGTGGATGCGTTTCTTGCCGCGGGATGGTGAATTCTACCATTACACACTTGCCAGGCTGGGAAGTTCCCATGCGGCGATCGATCCACTCAAGAAAGGCCGCACGATGTGCGAGATCTTTGGCAATTATGGTTGGAATGAGAGCCTGCGCCTGGAGAAGTACCTGGCAGATCACTTCATGGTTCGTGGCGTCAACCACTATGTGCCGCATGCTTTCAGCCCCAAGGCCTTCCCGGACCCGGATTGTCCGCCCCATTTCTATGCCCATGGGCATAACCCGCAGTATCGCGCCTTTGGCTACCTGATGCGCTATATGAATCGTGTCTGTGAATTGATCAATGGCGGGAAAGCGGTCACCCCGGTGGCGATACTCTATCATGGTGAGGCGGAATGGACCGGCAAGTGTATGTTCATGCAGAAACCAGCCCGTGTGCTGGCTGACCGGCAGATCAATTACGACTTTTTGCCCAGCGATGTGTTCAGCGAGACTGAACGTTTCCATACCGAACTGGAACATGGCCTGGCGGTGAACAACAACCCATACAAAGCACTGGTCATCCCCACTGCGGAGTTCATTTCAGCTGACCTTGCGCAGGCGGTGGGGAAATTAACCCGGCAGGGCTTCCCGGTGATCTTCATCGATGCCCTGCCTGTGGGCATATACGATGGGGACAATGCCCTGCTCGTGGAGCTCGAGGCCTGCACTGTCACAACCCTGGATGCGCTGGCAATCTTGCTGGATGAAAAGGCCGTACTAGAGATATCGATCTCACCTGCCAGCAACCGCCTGCGCTACCTGCATTATGTGAACGAAAATGACATCTTCATGTTCGTCAACGAAGCCGCCAGTATGTATGAAGGCGAGGTTGTCTTACCTGTGACTGGCAGCGCCTACGCCTACAATGCCTGGGATAACCGCCTGGAGTCGGTAGAATTTACCTCAAGCCAGGCTGGCAGCAGCACCCTCAGGATCAAGCTGGAGCCCTTCAAGAGCCTGATCGTCGTTTTTGATGATCATGCAGACCAGGTCCTGCCGGCGCCATTGAGGGCTTATGGTCGCGAGCTGCAGCTGCCCGGGACCTGGCAGCGCAGCATTTGCCGGAGCATCGATTATCCGAGCTTCAGCGATCGGCGGGAGGTGTCCCTGCCGGATGACCTGGCAGGTGAAAAACCGAAATTCTCTGGTTTTGTGCGCTATGAAAATGAATTCAGCATTGAAAGTATGCCGGGCAGGTTGATCCTGGAGATCAGCGAAGCCTGGGAAGGGGTGGAGGTGTTTGTCAATAGCGTCAGTGCCGGGATCCATATCGTACCGACCTTCCTGTTTGACATCACCGAGCTGGCTCATCCAGGGAAAAACACCCTGGTTATCGAAGTGTCCACCACCCTGGAGCGGGAACGGGCAGCAGCCAGGAATAGAAGCGTTTTGGAACGGCTGAAAAGCGATAAAATTAAAAGTCCCACCGGCATAACCGGCCGGGTGAGACTCTTTCAGCAGGATCAAGGATGAGGAAACAACGCAGCACAGGAGATTATTGAACATGGAAGAACGGATAAAGATCTGGGGAGACAGCATCCCATACAATACCGGCAGGAGCAAGTTGGAGGTCATGGATATCCATCCTGAGTACCGCCAGCTGGAAATTTTACTCAAACACCCCGGTATATTCAATAAAAAAGTGGAATTTACTGAAGATATGAGCGGCAATGATACGATGGTCTACAACACAGAGATCAAGACCGGCATTGCTAGAGAAACCTTTGACGATGAGCCCTATCTTATTCCTTACCTTGTACCGGGAAGTGATCGCTGTATTCTCACTGTACCGGGTGGCGGTTACCTGAACAAATCCATGGACAATGAAGGGACGGGCATTGCCAGGTTTCTCAATAAGGCAGGCATCAGTTGTTTTGTTTTATGGTACCGCAGTTATCCATACCTTTACCCAGTGCCTACACTCGATCTACAACGTGCAGTGCGTTATGTTCGCTACCATGCCAACGACTACGGTATTGATTCGCGCAAGATTGGCATGGTTGGTTTTTCAGCGGGCGGAAACTGCTGTGGCAACCTGCTTAACCTGTTGCGTAATGCGCCGGTAGACTACCCTGGATACAGTGAAGATGAGATCGACAGGATGGATGCCACGGTAGCGCTGGCCGGCCTGGTTTACCCGGCGATCGATCTGGAAAACTACAAGGTATTCATGGGCGCTTACATTGACCGCAATGAGTTGCGCGATGCCACAAAGCGTGAAAAACTTGCCAGGGAATTTACAATAAAGTACCACATCGAGCCCGATGACCCGCCGCAGTTCATCTGCCACGCCAGGAACGATTTTTTGGTACCGTTCCAGGGAAGTGTGGATTATTTTAATGCCCTGGTAGCCAAAGGGGTGCCGGCGAAATTCCTGGGCTTGAAAAAAGGTAATCATGGATTTGGTGCATGTGAGAACAAGTCGTGGTGGGCAAGATCTGGTCAAGGATATGCCAGCCGCTGGAGAGATGAGTTTTCGAACTGGGCGAACAATATTTTCGATGAGATGGGATGATCAATATGGGTTTTACTATCAAGTAAGGGCCAATTTAGCCTCGACTTAACAAAACGAGGGCAATTAATTAAACCACCCTTACTTGGGTTATTGGAAAAATCGTCAATATTCCTTGTGTGGATAAACACATGGAGGTATAAAGGAGAAAGAAACTGCCTGTGGTCTTAACATACTGGCAGTTTCTGTTTGATTGCTGATTTACTCTATACTTTTCTGGATCGCGGTCTTTTTTGCCTCAATCATGGCATACATTTCATCCCGCTTTGATTTTTTAAACAGAGGGTAGAACAGGATAACCAACATGGCAATTAATCCACACAAAGCGGGTATGCCAAAAAGGACCAATCCCAGACCGCTGAATAGCGAACCGGGGATGGTGGTGGCGTCCTTATATAACTCTGCATCATATCCCACGGCGATCAGCACCGAACCGGTGATGAATGATGAGAAAGCAGCCTGGATCTTCATGATGAACTGCCCAATGGAAGAGATCGAACCTTCCATGCTTTTTCCCAACCTGTACTTGTTGTAATCCATGCATTCCATACCGATCAGGGTGCCCGGTATGTAACTCATGCCGCTGCCCAGCAGGGCAATGAACAAAAGGGGATATAGAACAAAAGCATTACGAATCGGGCCAAAAAGGTTAATGAGGAATAATACTGCCAACGGGATGATGGTAATGGCGTTGGAGATAAAGCTCCCCATGCCGGGCGTGACATGCTTTAAAACAATGTTCGCCAGCAAAGTTCCGCACACCATTCCCAGCAGGATGGTGATCCCCCAGATCATGGATTGGGTGCCCAGGTTTTCAGCACCAAAGGCGTATTTTATGTAATAGGTGATAGCCGCCATCAGGAAAGTGAAGATGAAGCCGCCAAAAAGACCAGAGAGGATGGAGATCCACTGCGGCTTGTTGGTTTTCAACATGGCGATCATGTCTTTAAAGGTAACCTTCTCTTCATCTGCATTATTGGTGCCTTCTCTTATCATGGCGATTCCGACCAACGATATGGCGGTCATGGGTAACATGAAGACGATCACAGCCAGTCCAATATTGGGCGTCACACCGTCACCGCCCAGGGCGATGGCGATCGCCAGGAAAAATGACATCAGGATGGACAGGAAGGTGGTCACCACTCGTGGTGTGACCAAGAGCTTGGTCCTAACAACTGCATCATTGGAAAGCGATTGAACCAGGGGACCCATAGGCAGCAGGGTAAAGGCCGTGTCAAAAAGGATGTAAAGGATGTAGATCAAAGCCACCTTCAACAGATCTGAGAAGCCTGTTGGGATATTGAAGAGAGCGATGACCAGGATGGCGGATGCCAGGGTGGCCCAGAACATGAAGGGTTTGAACTTGCCCACCTTTGTGCGTGGGCTGCGATCCATTACAAATCCCAGCAGCGGGTCGTTGATGCCATCCCAGATGCGCCCTATCAGCAACATGAGGGTGGCAACGGAGGCGGCTTTGCCAGCGATGCCGGTATAAAGACCAGCATAATCAGTAATGTAAAGCATCAGGAAACCAGTGATCAGCGAGTTGGCGATCATCTGGGACAATCCCATGGTGGTAACACCAAACATGGTTTTTAGATCCAACGGGTAGGTTTTTATGTTGTGTGTCATAATCAGTCAGCGCTCACATTCTTAAGTAATTGGTCAAGTTCGTCCAACTGCTCATTTGTAAATGAGGTGTAGGGCGTTTGGGCTAATTCCCTGAGACTGGCATCGCCAATGTATGAAAGCATTTGTTCATTCACCTGGATCTCGGGAGGGAACAAGTTCTTTAACAGGTCAAAGACCTTGGGGTTTTTCAGAAGAGTCACGATGGGTGAGTAGGTACTGAAGACCTCGTAATACGGCGTGGTAGGCTGGTACGTGATGTGGTAAACGCCGGATTTGAGCTCCAGTTCAACGTTCTTATCCACCTGCTTTCCTTCACTGACCGGTTCGCCATTGAGTGTAATCTCTCCAAGCGCTGCATCAGGCAGGGTTACTGAAGCCGTGGCATTGAATGGGATTAAGAGGTTAAACTCCAGGCGTCCTTTATCTACGATCTGCCAGCCGCTCTCATACATGCCGGCTGCCGAGCGGTAGCTGGCTTTGGCCCACTTCAGGAGGCGGTTGGGTTTGGGTGCGATGTGAGCCCGGCGGAATCCGGTATGCAGGTCATCCCCGGTTGAGGGGTTCAACCCGCACATGTCACGGTACATCCATTCAACGATGGAACCGTATGCGTAATGGTTAAGCGAATTCATGCCAGTCGAACTGATCGTACCATCGGGGTTGAGGGAGTTCCAGCGCTCCCAGATGGTGGTGGCGCCGAGGTTTACTGCGTATAGCCACGATGGGTAATCCTCATTTAATAGCAGGCGGTATGCCAGTTCGTTGGCGCCATGCCTGGAGAGCACCCGGCAGAGGTAAGGCGTACCGACGAAACCGGTGCGCAGGTGCATTTTATCCTTGCGCAGGCGGGTGACCAGGTCAGATACCAAGCGCTGGCGGTGCTCTTCCGGTACCAGGTCCATATAAAGCCCCAGGACCATGCCTGTCTGGGTGCCAATGGCGATGCGTCCGGTCAATGTGAAATATTCTGCCCGGATGGCTGCCTTAACCTCTTCGGCCAGTTGATTGTAAAACTTAGCGTCTACCGTCTTTCCCAAAACTTCAGCTGCGCGGGCGACAAGGCGGGTGGAATGATAATAATAGGCTGATGAAATGTAATCATCCGGCGTACCTCCCTTGGGAGAGTTCGGGTCATCGCCGTCCAGGGCGAGCCAATCGCCAAAATGGAACCCGCTGGTCCACAGGCGTTTGCCGCCAGTGGCTTCGTCGACTCCCTTGATGTAATTCACCCATCCACGCATGCTTTCAAATTGCTGTTCCAGGATGGTTTTATCCCCTGAAAATTCGTACACATTCCAGGGCAGGATGGTCGCCACATCGGCCCAGGCGCTGGATCCGCCGCCCGGCTGTTTTGCAGCCGGGATAATGTTGGGAACCATCCCTCCATTTTTGGATTGTTCCAACCCTGTGTCGTAACCGAACTTGGCATAAAAGGCATGCGTATCCATGTTAAAACAGGCGGTGCCAGAGAAAACCTGGGTATCGCCTGTCCAGCCCATGCGCTCATCACGCTGCGGGCAATCGGTAGGGATATCCAGGAAGTTGCCTTTCTGACCCCACATGGCATTACTGAAAAGCTGGTTCACCTTGGGATTGGAGGTCTCGATATTACCAGTGATGTCCATTTGAGAGTAAACCACACAACCGGTGAAATCGTACAGGTCCATGTCGCCTTCCCACCCCTCGACCTTGACATAGCGGAAACCGTAAAAGGTGAAGTAAGGTTCGACCAGTGTTTCCATTCCATTGGATATGTAGGTATACTCTGCCCTGGCGGAGCGCAGGTTTGCGTTGTAAAAATTACCACCCTGCAGCACCTCACCAAACAGGAGATGGATGCGCGTGCCGGTTGGGGCATGGGTGCGGAAGCGCAGCCAGCCGACCATGTTTTGACCCAGGTCCAGCACGGTTTCGCCGGCCGGGGTATGGATGACCTCCACCGGCTTGATCTCCTCATTGATGCAGACAGGAAGTGAGCGACGGGCTTGAAGCATGTTATTGTCGATCTCGATCGTTTTGACAGGCAACAGGATGCGTTTCACCCGCGCGTCATGCACTTCGCCATCGTAAATGCTACTCTCCAGGATGGGTGAGGGGCTTGCCTGCCATGACAGGTCAGAGGGGATGACCAGTTCTTCGCCGTTTACCAGCCTGATGTGTATCTCGCAGATGAGGGCGAACCGGTCTCCATACAGGTTCTTGCCGCTGCTCATTTCAGAAAAACCAAAACGTCCTTTGTACCAGCCATTACCTAACAGGATCTCGACCCTGTTCTTGCCCCTGCTCAACTGCCCACTGATATCATAGGTCTGGTACTGCAGCCATTTATCGTACACATTGAAATGGGGGGTCAGCTGATCATCACCGACCTTCTGTCCGTTGAGCTCTAAACGGTACAAACCCAAACCGCAGACATAAGCGCGGGCAGACAGGACATCCGCCGGCAGCTCAAAACCTTTGACCATTACTGGGTGGATTTCATTGTCTGCAAAGTCCGGGGTGATCCACTCGGCCTGCCAGGGCTCGTCCATTTTCCCGGTTTCGAACCAGGCAATCTCACTGGTAGCCTGCTCGCTTTCCCCCCACACTTTCACCTGCCAGTAATAGCGTGTACGGGGTGAAAGGCTGAGGGGTGGGCGGTATGCCAGGCTGTCAATCCTCTGACCGGGAACCTTGCCGCTGTCATAGATGACCTGGTATAGCTGCGGGTCGGCTGCCACGATGACCCGGGCGGCAGTCTGGGTGCGGTCCCTGGTATCCTCAACGCTCCAGGAAAATGTGGGCTGGTCGATGGAGAAGCCCAAGGGGTTGGTTAAGTGATTGGTTTTCAGATGAGAGATCTTCATTTGGTGTTCCTTATCAAAAAATGACTTTAATAAATTTTCTTCGTCCCTGTTTGATCAGACAGCCTAATTATATAAAAAAATCAAGAAACGTCAATACTATTGACAAAATTCGATAATTATCTATAATAGAAATTGTTGAATATTGTTGAAAACAATAAAGGATATGCCTATGACCTCACATGAACGGCGTCAATCCCTGATCGAACTTCTCAGAACACAACCCGGGCTGCGTGTCCCGGAAATTGCCCAAGCCCTGCAAAGTTCTGAAGGCACGGTACGCAACGATATGAATGCCCTGCAGCAAGCGGGGTTGCTGAGCCGTTTTCACGGTGGGGCGGTATTGATCGAAAAGCGCAGTCTCAGCAGCACCTCATTTTCTGCACGTCACCACCAGAACATTCCCCAAAAGGAGATCATTGCTCGCTTTGCATCACAGAGGGTGAATGATGGGGATGCGATCCTGCTGGATGCCAGCAGCACTGCCTATTACCTGGGGCTTGCCCTGAAGGACCGACAGCGGCTGCGCGTGGTTACCAATGGACTGGATGTGGCACGGCTTCTGGCTTCCAACCCAACCAATACAGTCATTTTGATCGGCGGGATCCTCAACCAGGACGGCTCATCGGTGACAGGCCTTTTCAGCGAACAGGTGATCGAAGAGCTGCATGTGCAAAAGGCTTTTGTTTCCTGTACCGGTTTCAGCCTGGCGAGCGGTCTGACCGAAGAACACATGGAAGAAGCCCTGTTAAAGAAAAAGGCCATCGAGTCTGCCAAAGAGGTAATTGCCCTGGTCGATTCATCCAAGATTGGTAAAGATGACCTGATCCCATTCGCCCGCCTGGAGCAGATCTGCTGCCTGTATACCGATGAAGGCCTCACATCTGAGTGCCAGGATATGGTTGAAAAGGCAGGCATTTCCCTCACCGTTTGCAGAAATATATGATCGGTTGATTTGATGGATTTGAAAAAATACACAATCTAGAGGTGTCATGAACATTAGCAAGTTAAAAACCCTGCATATGAGCGACCCGCTCGGTATTGATGTCAACCCGTACTTCTCCTGGATCATAGAAAGTGATGCCAGGGATATTATGCAATCTGCTTACCGCATCGTGGTTGCAGAACCTAGCGGCACGATCGCCTGGGACACGGGTAAGGTTGAAAGCGACAATTCAGCTTTCATCAGTTACGCAGGCGACCCACTTAAGAGCTGCGCCGCGTACACCTGGACAACCAGCGTGTGGGATAACCAGGGACACCAGGCGGCTGCTTCAGCGAAATTCGAAACAGCCTTCATAGTCCCCTCTGATTGGCAGGCGCAGTGGATCAAATCTCCCTTCAGAGTGAAGAAACGCCGAGCGGGTTTTGCCAAGCAGGCACCTGCCACAATGTTCCGCAAAGCCTTTAGCCTTAAGGAACAGCCTGCTCAGGCAAGACTATATGCCACCTGCCATGGCATATACCAGGTCTCAATTAATGGTGTTCCTCCGGATGAGCGTGAATTTGCCCCGGAACACACCGTCTACCGCGATTACCTGTGTTATCAGACCTATGACATCACCAGGTTATTGCAAAACGGTGAGAATGTACTCGGGATGCATGTGGGTGATGGCTGGTATTGTGGCCCCAATACCAAGCCGGATATGGCGGATTACGAACCAGTGCATGCCGTCCTCTTCCAGTTGGAAGTGATCTATGCGGATGGCAGCAGGGAAGTGATCAATTCTGACAGCCATGTGAAAACCTCCCAGGGTGCGGTACTCTCTTCTGACCTTTTTGCCGGTGAACTTTTTGATGCCAACCTGCTGCAGCCTGGCTGGGATCGGCCTGGCTTTGATGACAAAGGATGGCGCAAGGGTATACCTGCCAGTTATGGGTATAAAAACCTGGTTGCGCAGTTGGGTCAGCCGGTCAGGTCAGTGGCTACTATACCGGCGATCAAGGTGACCACATCCCCCAAGGGCGAGAAGATCGTCGACTTCGGCCAGGTGCTGGCCGGCAGGGTGCGCGCCCGCATCCATGCCCCCAGGGGTACCCGGGTTACCCTCGATCATTTTGAGACTGTCGACCAGTATGGCAATTATTTCAAGACCATCCAGGGAAATATCCCTCAAAGAGATATTTACATTTCAGACGGCAGAGAAGTGGTTTTCGAGCCCCTCTTCACCTTCCATGGTTTCCGTTATGTGAGGGTCAGCGGGCTGGATGAGGTCAGGGCTGAAGACTTTTCCGCTATTGCCCTGTCCACAGAAATGGAAAACCTGGGAACCTTCGAATGTTCCAATGCCGACCTGAACCGCCTCTATGAGAACACCCGCTGGTCACAGCGTTCCAACATGCTGTCCATCCCGACCGACTGCCCCCAGCGTGAGAAAGCCGGCTGGACCGGTGACATCCAGATATATGCCACCACAGCCCTGCTCAACGAGGATGTCACCCCCTTCCTCACCCGCTGGATGAGAAACCTGACCTGCGACCAGTATGAGAACGGCGGGGTGCCCTTTGTTGTGCCCAATGTCAGCTTGTATAAGATGCTCAGCAAGTTGACTGGCTGGCTGTTCCACAACGACGGACCGGCAGCTTCAGCCGGTTGGGGCGATGCCGCCGTGCTGGTGCCCTATTTCATGTACCAGGTCACCGGTAACACAGATATCCTGCACCAGCAGTATGACTCGATGAAGAAATGGTGCGATTATGTGATCACTACTGCCAGGTCAAAGCGCGCCAGGGGCAGCAAGCTGCCCGATGGGATCGAACAGTACCTGTGGAACACCGGTTTCCACTTTGGAGAATGGTTGATCCCCAGCCTTTCTACAAAAGGCTACGGTTCGGGTACGTTTAGATCATTGAAAGATTCCTTGAAATATATTGCACCAATCTATGGCTATTTCTCGATGACCAGCATGGCAGAGATCGCCAGGGTGCTGGGCAATGCTGCAGATGCGCAGTATTACGGTGATATTTCTTTGAAGATCAAGGATGCCATCGGCAAAGGTGTGATTGACCAGGATGGCAACATGCCGGTCGAACTGATGGGAGCATACGTGCTGCCGCTTTACTTCGACCTGGTGCCCGAAAAATTCCGCCAGCACTTTGCTGACCGGCTGGTCAAAATGATCGAAGAGAACGGCGGTTGCCTGGACACCGGGTTCCTGGGCACGCCTTTCCTGATGGATGCTTTGTGCAAGATCGAACGCACCGACCTGGCATATGCCATCCTGTACCAGGATAAATGTCCTTCATGGTTGTATGAGGTCAAGAATGGTGCCACCAGCATCTGGGAAAGCTGGTATGCCTACAAGGAAGATGGCACACCTATCGTGATGAGCCTTAACCATTATGCCTTTGGCTGCGTGGACGACTGGATCTTCCGATACATCAACGGCATTGATAAAACAAAGCCGGGTTTCAAACACATACTCATCCAGCCAGAACCGGATCAGAGCCTGACCTACGCCAGGCGTACCTTCCGCAGCGAATACGGCGATATCGTCTCCGACTGGAAGGTAACAGACGGCAAATTCCAGCTGGATGTGGCGATTCCCTGTAACACGACCGCCACGGTGGTGCTGCCGGATGGCACCCACCATGAGCTTGGCAGTGGGCGTTACAACTTTTCCTGCCAGATTTGATCAGTATTGAGATTTCAAAAGGAGAATTATGATATGACAGACGAAATCAAGATTAGTGATAAATTTTCAGCCATTGTAAAAAATCCTTACCTGGTGGATGACAGGGACCTCATCTTGCCTTTTGCCGGTGGGCTTCTAAAGGTCTTTTTCAATGGCTTATCCCTTGAACGGCTTGGCAAAATGATCAAGACCTGGAATCCACAGAGCATAGCAAATGGGTTGAACGCTATCATTGCACACAAAAAGAGTGGAGTGCAGGTGCGCCACGATTTTTGGAATGACCAGGCGAAGACAGCTGATCCTACCAGGAAAGGCACCGGGATGCTCTTCTTCCCGGCTGCAACCAAGGCACCATTCGTCCTGGTCTGCCCCGGGGGAGCTTATATGAGCGTTGCATCGATCGTGGAGGGATTCCCGGTGGCAGCTGCCCTGAACCGCATGGGTTACAGTGCTTTTGTGATGACCTACCGCACGGTAAAGAACAGTTTCCCAAAACCACAATATGACCTGGCCCAGGCTGTCCATTACATCCTTGATCATGCAAATGAGCTCAATGTGGAGAGAGATGGCTATGCAGTTTGTGGATTTTCAGCCGGGGGGCACCTGGCAGCCAGTTTTGGCAGCGATAACCTGGGTTATCTGGAATTTGACCTGCCAGCGCCCAGGTCGCTCATCCTGGCGTACCCCGTGATCAGCATGGGGAAAATGACCCATGCGATAAGCCGCAAAATGCTGCTGGGAAAATCTCCCACAGCAGAACAAATAAAAGAAACATCGGTCGAAGCGCATGTCCATGCCGGCTATCCGCCGACCTACATCTGGCACTGCAACCATGACAATACAGTAGACTTCCAAAATAGCGTCCTGTTAAGCCAGGCATTGGAAAAAGCCAAGGTAGCTCATTTTTTGAAAGAGGTTGATGGCACTGCCCATGGCTGGGGATTGGCAGAAGGCACTGCAGCGGATGGATGGCTGGATGAAGCTGTCAAGTTCTGGCAGGGGATCAAATAACTTAGAAGGGATTTTAAATATGAACAAAAGATCTTTTACGGTTGCCGGCATCTTTGGCGATTACATGGTTCTGCAAAGAGAAAAACCCATCAAAATATGGGGCACCAGCCGGGTGGAACAAACCATAAATGTTTTTATTAATGTAAATGAAGTGGTATCCACAAGAATCATGCCTGGTGAATGGCAAATTACTCTGCCGGCGATGGAAGCAGCTCGGGGTCTGGAAATAAAGATCACCGGGGATGCTCAAAACGATGAATTAATATTTAAGAATGTAGCAATTGGTGAGGTCTGGATCGCCGGGGGGCAGTCCAATATGGAATTTGCCCTGGAATTTGACGCAGAAGCTAAAAAAGTGATCCCCCAGGCAAACAACCCGGATATCCGTTTTTATGACTGCCCGAAGGTGAAATTCGAAGGCCAGGAAAACCAAGATGACTACAGCCAGGTTGGTTTTTGGCGAGGATTGACCCCACAGAACGCCCCTTTCTACAGCGCGGTAGGGTTTTATTTTGCCAGCAAGCTGTATGAACGGTACCGGGTACCTGTTGGTATCCTTGGCTGCAACTGGGGAGGAACAACTGCAGCCACATGGATGGATGAGCGATACCTGGTCGAAGATGATGAATTATCAGTATACTGGCAAGAATACCAAAATGGGCTCGAAAAACTTGACATTGGAAAATACATCACAGACGAGAAGAAAGCCCGCGATGATATGAAGAGCCCAATGATGGTCTCGATTTTGCGCAAGATCCTGGAAGGAAGCCTGGGACCTGTGCTCAAAATGATCGTACTTGCCGGGATGAGGTCCATGGCAAAAAATGCACCTGCGCTGGGTCCCTACAGTGAGAACAGACCGGGCGGTCTATATCACATGATGCTTAAAAAGATTGCTGGTTTTACAGTGCGAGGTGTGATCTGGTACCAGGGAGAATCCGACGATCTAAAAGCTGGTATATATGCCAGGCTATTTGCAGCCATGATCCGCTGCTGGCGCGATGCATGGCAGGATGAGCTGCCCTTCCTATTTGTTCAGCTGGCACCATGGGAGCGTTGGTTGGCCTTAAATGCTCTCAACTTCCCTATCATCCGTGAACAACAGGACCTGGTATCCAGAACAATACCCGGAGCTCATATGGTCAGCATCATGGACTATGGCGAGAGAGATGATGTCCATCCCAAGCACAAGCGCCCGGTGGGTGAGCGCCTGGCACTGCTGGCAAGGGGTAAGGTGTATGGGGAGGATATCCTGTGTGAGGCACCAGAAGCCCAGGCTGCCCGGTTTGAAAATGGCGACCTGGTCATCCCTTTCCTTTACACTGGCAATGGGCTGTTCATCAAGGGCAAGAGCCTGGAAAGTCTGGAACTGATCGCCGATGGGAAGAAGCTCGAACCAATCAAAGTCTCGATCACGCCCTCTTCCGTCAGGGTGCAGGTCACAGGATTATCGTTCGCAAAGGAACTCGAGATTCGCTTTGCTTACCGTAATTTTGCCGAAGTAAACCTCTATAACAGCGCTGACCTGCCCGCCAAGCCTTTCCGGCAGGTAATAGAGGTCAGATAAGGATCATGGTTTATCCTGACCAGGAATTAGATCGTTCAGTTGATGGCTGAAATTATTGAGTGATGGGACGAACTTGCTGAATTGACCACTATGAAAAGTAGATCTGGAAATGATTTAGTTAGAAACTACCTGGCACTGGACCTGGGTGCTGAAAGTGGACGGGCAATCGTAGGCTCGATCCGTGACGGCAGACTCAGCCTCACAGAAACGCATCGTTTCCTGAACACGCCTGTCCAGCAGCCTGACGGCGTCCACTGGGACCTGCCGCGCCAATGGCAGGATATCCAGGCGGGCATCCAGAAATCTGCCCTGCAGTACCCACTGGAGAGCCTGGGGGTGGATACCTGGGGAGTCGATTTTAGCCTGCTGGATGAGAACGAACAACCATTATTTGATCCTTTTCACTACCGCGATGCCAGGACGGACGGCATGATGGAAGAGGTATTTAAGAAGGTCTCCCGGTCTGAGGTATTTACCCAAACGGGCATCCAGTTCATGCAGTTGAACACCCTTTACCAGCTGTATGCCATGGTCCTTGCGGAGCACCCAGCGTTGGGAAAAGCCCGGACCTTCCTGACCATGCCGGATCTCTTCAACCACTTTTTGTGCGGCAGCAAGGTCTGTGAATTGAGCATTGCCACCACCACGCAGTGTTTCGATCCCCTGAAAGGCACCTGGGCGTTTGATCTGCTGGGTAAACTGGGTATTCCCACCCAGATCTTCCCCCGGGTTATTCAACCCGGTACCTTACTGGGTCAATTGTTGCCAAACGTATCCCGCGAGATCGGAATCACACCCATTCCGGTGGTGGCACCCGCCAGCCATGACACTGGCTCGGCAGTAGCAGCTGTTCCAGCCGGGAATGGCTCTTTTGCCTGGCTCAGTTCCGGTACCTGGTCGATCCTGGGGGCGGAGGTTTCTCGGCCGGTTATTAATGAAAAAGCACTTGCTTTCAACTTTACAAACGAAGGTGGGGTTCCCGGTACCTGGCGACTTTCCAAGAATATTATGGGATTATGGTTGGTCCAGGAATGCAAGCGGGAGTGGGGTATGACATATCCAGAATTGACCAGTTTGGCAGCTGATGCGAAGCCATTCCTGGCGGTGATCGACCCGGATGACCTGCGCTTCCTGCACCCCGGAAATATGCCACAGAAGATCCAGCAGTACTGTGCGGAGACCAGCCAATATATACCGGGAGCGCCTGGCGAGATCGTACGGATTGTCCTGGAAAGCCTGGCATTGAAATACCGCATGGTGCTTGATCAACTTGAAGAGTTGACCGGCTCTCACCTGGACCGCATCCACATCATCGGGGGAGGCACCCGGAACCGCCTGCTTTCGCAGTTTGCGGCGGATGCCACCGGTCGCCAGGTGATCTGTGGTCCGGTTGAGGCGACAGCAGCCGGCAATATCCTGATGCAGTCCATTGCCCTGGGCGATTTAGGTTCGCTAACTGAAGGGCGTGAAATCATTAAAGGATCGTTTGAATTGGAAACCTATGATCCTATTTATAAACCAGGCTGGGATGACGCTTATGCCCGGCTGTTGAAAGGAAAATAAAAATGCAACCAGAACCATATCCAGAACTGGATGACCTCTTGACCATGATGGGCGAGGCGGGCAGGCACCTGGCAGATATCGAATCCAGCGAAGGCGCTGCCGGAAATATCTCGGTCTGCCTGCGCTGGCCGCTCGAACTGCGCACCCGCTTTCCCCTGGTGGACACGCTGAACCTTCCCCAAAGGGTGCCTGAACTGGCTGGGGCGACCTTCCTGGTCAGCGGTTCCGGGCGGCGCCTGCGCGAGATCATTGATGACCCGACTGCCAACATTGCCTGTATCGTGGTCGATCCGGGTGGATCAACTGGTAGACTCTTTACATCCTACCACCGCCGCTTTGCCCAGGTGACCAGTGAGTTCAACTCGCACCTGGCTGTGCACTACGACCAGATCTTGTCTTCAGGAACCAACTTCCATGCCGTGATCCATGCCCAGCCGGTCCACTTGACATTGCTGTCGCACATTGCCCGCTACCAGGATGAGAGGTATCTTAACCAGCACCTCCTGCGCTGGCAGCCGGAGACGATCATCAACCTGCCGGAAGGGATCGGTTTCATTCCCTTCCGCCTGCCTGGTTCGCCTGAACTGATGGCTGCCAATGTGGCCAGCCTGAGGGAACACCGAATTGTCATCTGGTCCAAACACGGTGTCATGGCCCGCTCCGATATCTCGGTCAAGCGGGCTGCAGACCGAGTGGAATATGCTGAGACTGCAGCAAAATATGAGTACCTGAACCTGTGCATCAACGAAATGGGTGAGGGTCTCAGCCAGGCAGAAATCATTGCGATCTGCAAAAAATTCGATATCCAACAATCAATATTTTAGAGGACCGATGAGAACGACCGATGATTTGATTAAAAATTCTTATCAACTGGCCAAGGAGCGTTATGCTGCCCTGGCTGTGGATACGGATGAGGCGCTGAGCCGCCTGGATGAGGTGTCTCTCAGCCTGCACTGCTGGCAGGGGGATGACGTGGCGGGTTTTGAGAACCGCGGCAGTGAACTTTCGGGCGGTATATCGACCACCGGCAACTACCCGGGCAAGGCGCGTAATCCCCAGGAGTTACGGGCTGACCTGGACCTGGCATACAGCCTGCTGCCGGGCAGCCACCGCCTCAGCCTGCATGCCATCTACCTGGAAAGTGATCGACCGGTGGATCGCAACCAGATCGAGCCACAGCACTTCTCTGCCTGGGTAGATTGGGCAAGGGAAAAGGGACATGGTCTGGACTTCAACCCAACCTGTTTCTCACATCCCCTGGCGTCCTCAGGTTTTACTCTCTCCAGTGCTGATCCAACCATCCGCAACTTCTGGGTGGAACATTGCATCGCCTGCCGAAGGATCGGGGACTACTTTGGGCGTGAATTGGGCACTCCAGCTGTAACCAACATCTGGATCCCGGATGGCTATAAGGATACGCCGGTGGATCGGCAGGGACCCCGGGAGCGCTTGATCGAGTCATTAGACCTGGTCCTGGCTGAAGAACTGACGCATAACCTGGATGCTGTAGAGCCCAAGTTATTTGGTCTTGGCCTGGAGAGCTACACGACAGGTTCGATGGAGTTCTACACAGCCTACGCCCTCAGCCGTAAACTTCTGCTGACCCTGGACAGCGGTCACTTCCATCCCACGGAAAGCATTGGCGACAAGATCTCCTCCCTGCTATTATTCTTTGACCAGTTACTGCTGCATGTCAGCCGGGGAGTGCGCTGGGATAGCGACCACGTGGTGACCTACAGCGATGAACTGCAGACCATCGCCCAGGAGATCGTACGCCATGATGCGCTGGAAAGGATACATATCGGGCTGGACTATTTTGATGCCAGCATCAACCGGGTGGCTGCCTGGGTCATCGGCTCGCGCAATACCCTCAAGGCCATCATGGCAGCCCTACTTGAACCGCTCGAGACACTTAAACACCTGGAACTGGTCGGTGATCACACACAGCGCCTTGCTTTGCTTGAAGAACTTAAGGTTCTACCTTTTGCTGCTGTCTGGGACTACTACTGCCTGACGAAAAATGTGCCAGTGGGCATTGACTACATGCAATCCATCAAGGCATATGAAACAGAAGTGCTGTTAAAGCGCTCATGAGTAAGAAACCGAGCTAAACATGGAAGATATTCGTACCCAACTTGTTAACATGGCGCGCCACCTGGGTAACCCGGCACGGGATTATGCCATCCTGGGGGAAGGTAACGTTTCGGCACGGCAGGACAGGCAGACCTTCTGGGTCAAGGCTAGCGGCTCATCGATGCCCACCCTGGAAATTGCCAACCTGGTGCAGGTTTCGTTTGAGCGCATTGAGAAATTGCTGGGCCAGGCATCTTTAAGCGACGGAGAAGTCAGATCAGGACTGGAAAAAGCGCGCATCGATGATACCGTTAAGGTAATGCCGTCGGTCGAGACCTTCCTGCATGCCATCTTATTGCGGCTGGAAGGGGTCAATTTTGTGGGTCATACCCATCCGACTGCCATTTTGAGCATCATGTGCTCGCAAAATGCACAGCAGGCTT
Source organism: uncultured Anaerolineaceae bacterium (assembly GCA_964435475.1). Classification (GTDB taxonomy): domain Bacteria; phylum Chloroflexota; class Anaerolineae; order Anaerolineales; family Anaerolineaceae; genus CAYSZB01. Next base: position 27,255 of record CAYSZB010000004.1, read on the forward strand.
TTTCGGGATCTCTTTTCCCTGACCAGATCGTCTACTGTGGTCCGGCTGTGGTTTATGTGCCGTATACTGACCCCGGCTTGCCGCTGGCACTGCGTGTGCGCGATGAGATCAATGCCTTTGCGGATCGCCATGGTGAAGCACCCAAAGTAATCCTGATGCAAAATCATGGGATGATAACGGTAGGCAAGACTCCGGCGGATGTAGAGAACATCACTGCCATGTGCGTTAAGGCTGCCCGGGTGATCCTTGGAACTTACCAGATGGGAGGACCCAGTTTCTTGTCTACCTCGAACGTTGAGCGTATCCATTCGCGTCCTGATGAGCACTACCGTAAGCAGATCTGGGGACTAAAATGACTATTGTTGAACCTATCGCTGCCCTTGAGGAGCACTTGAACAATTTTTCTCCCCAGGTGCGCGCAGATACGCTTGGAAAGTTGCTTGACATGGTGGGTGAAGATGCGTTTACGACCTCACCTAAACAAGACCTGTTTAACCTGCATGCCCATACCTTTTTTTCCTTCAACGCCTTTGGTTATTCACCAACTGCCCTAGCCTGGCTGGCAAAGAAGCACGGCTATTCGATGATCGGAATGGTCGATTTTGACGTGCTGGATGGGGTGGATGAATTCCTGGCGGCATGTGACCTCCTGGCGGTGCGTGGGGTGGCTGGGGTGGAAACACGCGTCTTTATCCCCGAACTGGCATCCCTGGAGATCAATTCGCCCGGCGAACCGGGCATCAGCTATACCATGGGCACCGGTTTTACCTCGAGCAGCGTGCCGGGTGAGGTTCGACCAATCCTGGGTGCCTTGCGTAAAAGTGCCCAATTGCGCATAGAAGAAATGCTGGCCAGGGTCAATGATTCCCTGTCCCCGATCATTGTTGATCACGAAGTGGACCTGCTGCCCTTGAGCCCATCCGGTAACCTGACCGAGCGGCACCTGGTCCAGGCGATCATCCATGGGGTGGAGAGAAGTCAGCCTGACCCGCTCAAATACTGGCGTGAAAAATTGGTTCTCAAAGAGACAGAGGTCTCCCAGCTGGACGACCCGGTCTCACTACAAAACCTGCTGAGGGCAAAACTGTTGAAGCGAGGTGGGGTGGGCTATATTCAGCCTGATGTCAGGACCTATCCCACTATAGACCAGGCCAACCAACTGATAACTGCCTGTGGCGCCATCCCATGTGTTGCCTGGCTGGATGGCACATCAGCGGGAGAGGAAGATATTGCCAGTTTGCTGGGCTTCCTGGTCGAAAAAGGTGCCGGGGTGGTAAACATCATCCCGGATCGCAACTGGAATATCGCTGATGCCGCCAGCAAAAAGAAAAAGCTGGCTAAACTCTATGAAGTTGTCGACCTGGCGGAACAAATGGATTTGCCGATCCTGGTGGGCACCGAAATGAACAGCTTTGGGCAAAAGATGGTTGATGACCTCGCTGTGCCTGAATTACAACCTTTACGCAAGACTTTCGAAGCAGGTGCCCAATTCATATTTGGGCATACTGTCATGCAGCGTGCCTTCGGGTTGGGATACCAATCCAACTGGGCAAAAGCTCATTATCCTAAGTGTGCTCAACGTAATGTTTTTTACCAGCAAGTCGGGCAGTTTACTCAACCCGGCAGAAGTGGTATTGAAAGATTAAGCAGGTTGGGCGACCAGCCTGAACCTGGTGATGTCCTGAAGTGCTTCGAATAAAGAAAAATTGTCATTGAGGAGTGTTGATGAACAAAAAAATAGAAAAATATAATAATGCCTCAGATCCCATCCCGGAAAAACAGGTTTTGTGGCCCTTGTACGGAGCTGGATTTGAGAACCTGGGAAAAGATGGACATATGATCGAGGTGCCAGTTCCAACACCGGGACCCGGAGAACTGCTGGTACGCCATGATGCAGTCGGATTGTGTTTTTCGGATATCAAAGTGATCACCCTCGGGCAGACCCATCCGCGCATCTACAAGGACATGCGATCCGACCCGGTGGTCCTGGGACATGAGGTGGCCATGACCGTGGTCAAGGTAGGTGAAGATTTAAAGAAACAATACCAACCGGGAGACCGTTTTATCATCCAGGCGGATATTTTTATCAAGGGTGTGGGCTATGCCTATGGATATGAATTACAGGGTGGGTTATCCCAGTATACAATCATTGACCAACGCGTCCTAAATGGCGATGATGGTTGCTATCTCTTACGTGTTCAGCCTTCCACAGGCTATGCTGAGAGCGCTTTGACCGAGCCCTGGGCATGTGTAACCGCCTCTTATTCAGTACAGCACCGCACATGGGTCAAAGGTGGAGGTACCTTATGGATCGTGGGGGCAGAAGGTACAGAAGACCGTGGATTTCATTTCAGCCAGGGTCTGGATGAAAGTATGCATCCCTCACGAGTCCTGCTCTCTCATGTTCCTCAGGCTTTTTCAGCCTGGATCAGAGAACAGGCGCTTGCCCTTGGGATCCCGGTGGAAGAGGTTAATGATCCTGTCCATCCACCGGTAGACCTGGTGGATGACATTGTGGTTCTAGGAGCGGATGCAGACCTGGTCGAGCTGGTCAGTCCACACCTGGCGGTCAGCGGCGTGCTGGCTTTGGTCACCGATAAACCATTTGAACGCAAGGCCCAAATGGATGTGGGACGCATCCACTATAACTACTGGACAGTGGTGGGCGGAAATGGCACGGACATCAGCCAGGCTTATGCCACAGTTCCCATCCGCCAGGGCTTGAAAGCGGGCGGAAGGGCCTGGTTCCTGGGAGCTGGCGGTCCGATGGGTCAAATGCATGTGCAGCGCGCCTTGCAGTCTCTCGACCATCCAGGCAGTATTTTATGTACAGACCTTTCAGATATGCGCCTGCAGGACCTGGAAACCAGTTTTTCAGCCGAGGCACAGTCGAAAAACATCGAGTGGCTATGTTTGAACCCGGGCAAAACAGAGACCTACCAGCAGCACCTGCAGGGTTTTCAAAGAGACGGCTTTGACGATATCGTGGTGCTGGTTCCGGTGCCGGCGATCATCAGTGAGGCTGCCGATCACCTGTCGCCCGGTGGGGTGATGAACATCTTTGCCGGGGTCAACCGCGGGGTAATGGCATCCCTGGACCTTAACCGTATCGTGTTTGAGGGGATTCGTTACACTGGACAATCCGGATCATCGATCGATGACCTGCGCTCCATGCTGCACCAGGCTGAGGCGGGTACCCTATCACCCAACCGCTCGGTGGCAGCGATCGGTTCCTTGTCTATGGCCAAAGAAGGCCTGCTGGCGCTAAAAAATGCCACATACCCCGGAAAAGTGGTCATCTTCCCCCAGATCAAGGACTTTCCCCTGACATCGATGCCGGAATTAAAGGAAAAACTACCCACTGTATATGCCAGGATGAAAGATGGGCGAGAGTGGACCGTGGAAGCGGAGGAGGAATTCCTGCAGATCATGCTTCCGGGAAAGGATGAGCGAATATGAGTCTGGAGTTTGCTGGAAAAGTTGCTTTAGTAACCGGCGGTGCCCAGGGATTGGGCGAGGCACTCTGCCAGCGTCTGGCGGATGAAGGTGCTGACCTGGTGGTGGCTGACCTGAACCTTGCGGGAGCAGAAAAAGTGGCGGCAGAGATCGCTGAGAAAACCGGTCGAAAAGCGATCGCGGTGGCTATGGACGTGACCAACGAAGACCAGGTAGCAGCAGCTTTTGAACAGGTCCAAAAAATATTTGGCCGCCTGGACATCCTGATTTCCAACGCCGGGATCCTGCTTTCCGGTGGAATTGAGGATTTCCCTTCAGCCAAATGGCAGGCGGTGATCAATGTCAACCTGGTGGGTTATTTTCACTGTGCCAAGCATGCCGCCCACATGATGATGTCCCAGAAAAGCGGGGTGATCATCCAGATCAACTCCAAATCCGGCAAGAAGGGCAGTTTTCGGAATTCTGCCTATGCCGCCAGCAAATTCGGCGGTATCGGGCTGACCCAGAGCCTGGCTCTGGAACTGGCACCTTACAACATACGGGTCAACGCAGTTTGCCCCGGCAACCTGTTGGATTCGCCCCTGTGGGTGGATTCACTGTTTGACCAATATGCCCAAAACCAGGGTTTGACCAGAGAACAGGTCCGCCAGAAATATATCGACCAGGTACCACTCAAACGCAGCTGCACGTACGATGATATTGGTAACATGGTGGTATTTTTAGCATCTGACAAGGCCAGTTACATGACCGGGCAGGCGATCAACGTCACCGGTGGCCAGGAAATGCACTAATTTATTATAGGAGATAGATAATGGAAAGTAAACACACTTTTGAACACATCACAGGCCTTATCGAGGAACAATCCCTGACCAGGGAACAATTGATGACCTATTTACGCCAGATGATGGAAATCCGCGCTTTGGAGAATAATATTGGAAATCTGCTGAGCAAGGCTGTCCTTAAAGGAGCTTCGCACCTCTATGCCGGCGAGGAAGCGGTAGCGGTGGGGGCAGTGGCTGCCCTGCAGGACGGCGATTTGGTCACCAGCACGCATCGCGGTCATGGTCACGCCCATGCCCATGGCGACACAGCTGCCAAAACCGACTCTGCAAGGCAGGATCACTACAATAAAATGATGGCCGAGGTGCTGGGTAAGAGCGGTGGATACTGCAAAGGCAAGGGCGGCTCGATGCATATTGCAGATGTGGAACACGGCAACCTGGGAGCTACCGGCATTGTGGCGGGCAATATCCCGGTGGCGGTGGGGGCGGCACTGGCGCAAAAATTGCTCGGCACCGGCAAGGTGGTGCTGTGTTTCTTCGGCGATGGCGCTTCCAATACAGGTAATTTCCATGAATCACTGAATATGGCCAGCCTTTGGGACCTGCCTGTGGTGTTCGTTGTAGAAAATAACCTGTACGCCATGTCCGTTCCCTGGGCAAAGGCCAGCAAACTGCCCGATGTGGCATCCCGTGCCTGTGCATACGGTATGCCCGGCACAGTGGTGGATGGGATGAACGTGCTGGAGGTCAGAAATGCGGTTGCCGAGGCGGTGGAACTGGCCCGGCAGGGCAGGGGGCCCAGCCTGGTGGAATGTAAAACATACCGCTATTTCGGCCATTCCCATTCTGATCCCAGGGCATACCGCACACGCGAGGAAGAAGCCCAATATAAGGATCTCGATCCCATCAAGCAGCTGCGCAGTGACATGGGTATCGTCAATATGATAACCGAAGACGAATTCACCCAGCTTGAAGAGCTGGTCAGCGGTAAATTGGAGAAGGCCATGCAGTTCAGTGAAGCATCCGCCGAGCCCATGCGGGATGAATTGAGCTCGGATGTGTTTGCCCCTGCTAAAACCACCGCCCAGGACATCGAGGCAGAGGCGGCCTTGCGGGAAAAGGTGAAGAACGACCCCCAGATGCGCAAGATCAGCTATGCCCAGGCACTGGTGGAAGCGATGCGTGAAGAGATGAAGCGGGATGAAAGGGTATTCATCTTTGGCGAGGATGTTGGCCTGTACGGTGGTGCATACGGCGCTACGCGTGGCCTGTTTGAGGAATTTGGCGAGAAGCGGGTCATTGATACCCCCATTTCTGAGGCGACGATCGGCGGGGCGGCAGTCGGCGCTGCCATGGCAGGCATGCGCCCGGTGGGTGAGATCATGTATGTCGACTTCACCCCGCTGGCTATGGACCAGATCGCCAACCAGGGTGGCAAGAACCGTTACATGTTCGGCGGCAAGACATCCGTACCAATGGTGATGCGCACCGAAGGTGGTGCCGGGCGGGCGATTGCTGCCCATCACTCGCAAAGCCTGGAATCGCTCTGGACGCATTTCCCCGGTGTCTATGTGGTGATGCCTTCGACTCCATATGATGCCAAAGGCTTATTAAAGTCCGCCATCCGGGACGATAACCCGGTGATGTTCATTGAACATAAAATGCTGTATAAAGAAAAAGGCCCGGTACCTGAGGAAGATTATCTCATCCCCCTGGGCGTTGCTGACATCAAGCGGACTGGCAAGGACATTACACTGGTAACTTACTCACGGATGGTTCTGACCTCCCTGGAAGCAGCCGAGATCCTGGCTAAGGAAGGCATTGACGTGGAAGTGGTCGACCTGCGCACCCTGAAACCCCTGGATATTGATACCGTGATCACTTCGATCAAGAAGACCGGGCGCTTTGTGGGGGTGACCGAGGCTTATGAGAACACTTCCTTTATTAACGAGGTGATGGCACAGGTTAACGAGTTGGCATTTGACTGGCTGGATGCGCCGATGGTGCGCGTGGCAGCCGCCAATGTGCCTGTGCCGCGGGCTGAGGTGCTGGAAGACCTGGCCATTCCCAACGCAGGACGCATTATCGATGCCTGCAGAAAGGTGATGAGTTGATGAGCGAGGAACTGTTCATTCCCAAGTTGGGTCAGACTGTAGAAGAAGTGGTATTGACTTCCTGGTTACTGGAAGACGGGACCAAGGTGGATTTTGGCGACCCGGTCCTCGAGGTGGAAACCGATAAAGCGGTTTTTACCGTGGAAGCCAATGCCAAAGGCTACCTGCACCGCGGGCCATACCAGGCAGGCGAAACCCTGCCCGTTCTGACCGTCGTGGCGCTGATCGGGAAAGCCGATGAGGTTTTCGCAGTAAAAACTGAGCCCAAGACTTTAGAAGTTGAGCATGCTGCTGTCAATGAGGCGGAAAAAAGCGAATTACGGACATCCGGAAACGAAATCGAATCTCAGGACAGGCTTTTTGTCTCACCACGGGCACGTAAACTGGCCGCTGAAAAGCAAGTGGACCTGGGTTCTGTACAGCCTTCCGGGGCAGGGGGCAGCCGCATTGTGGTCAAAGATGTCCTTTCATACCTGGCCCAGGTGCCCAAAGCTACGCCGGTCGCCCAGGCCATGGCGCAAAAGGCTGGTATCTCCCTAGTTGGGTTGGTCGGGACTGGTCCCCGCGGTATCGTTACTCGTGAAGATGTCGAATTGACTCTAAAAACCAGGGCAGAAGTGCAGCCGCTTGCCGCTTCATCCGCTGTTGGTACTGGGAAACAGGTGCCAATTTCCGGCAAACGCAAGGTGATCTTTGAAAAGATGGGCACCAGCGTGCATACCACTGCCCGGGTGACCCTGGTCAGCGACGTGGATTCCACGGAGCTGGTCTCCCTGCGCAGAAGGCTGAAGGATCTCGTCAGTGACAGCTGGGGATTCACACCCGGATACAATGAATTGCTGGGACTGATCACAGCGCGCTGTTTAAGGCAATTTCCCTACATGAACGCCAGGGTCAGTACGGACCAAAAGATGATCGAATGGCTGCCCCAGGTCAACCTGGGGATCGCAATGGATACGGATGGTGGGCTGGTCGTGCCGGTGATCCAGGCGGCGGATCAAAAGACCCCGCGCGAGTTTGGCTTGGTCTTCAGGGAATTGGTCGGCAGGGCAAAAGAGGGACGCTTGAGCCTGGAGGACATGAACGGAGGCACATTCACCATCACTAACCTGGGCGAATACGGCATCGATGCCTTCACCCCGGTGATCAACTACCCGGAAGCGGCGATCCTGGGGATCGGCCAGATCAAGGAAAAACCAGTTGTTGTGAACGGTGAGGTCGCTATTCGCAGTATGGTGACTCTCAGCCTGGTCTTTGACCACCGCATCATTGATGGGGCACCGGCGGCGCGTTTTCTGCAGGCGCTTGTCAAAATGATCGAGAACCCGTTGGGGTTGTTTGTGGGTTAGAATAGAAAAAATGCGAGGTGAACATGACAGAATATGACCTGGTAGTGATCGGTGCGGGTCCGGGGGGCTATGTGGCTGCCATCCGTGCTTCCCAGTTGGGTTTGAAAACAGCCATCGTTGATAAACAGTGGCTGGGTGGGGTTTGCTTAAATGTTGGCTGTATTCCATCCAAGGCGCTGTTAAGGAATGCGGAAATCGCCCATATCCTGCGTGAACGGGGAAAGGACTTTGGTTTCTCATTTGACAACCTTAAGCTGGACTTTACTGCAGCAGTCAAACGCAGCCGGCAGGTGTCTGACCGCCTGACACGAGGGGTGGGCTTTTTAATGAAGAAAAACAATATCACTGTTCACATGGGCGACGCCAGGTTGATAGCTAAAGATCTGGTCCGTGTCACTGGTGCGGATGGCAAGGTGGAAGAAATCAAGACCCAAAACATTGTCATTGCCACTGGCAGCCAATCGATCAGCATCCCTGGCGTGACTGTGGACGGTGAGAAGGTGGTCACTTACAAAGAAGCCATCCTGCAGGAAAAACTGCCTGCGTCAGTGGTAATCATCGGTGCCGGGGCCATCGGGTTGGAATTCGCCACCGTGTGGAATGCCTACGGCACACAGGTGACCATGGTGGAGATGCTGCCGCGCATTGCACCATTGGAGGATGAAGAGGTCAGTACCGAGCTGCAAAAGGCCTATGCCAAACGCGGCATCAAATGCCTGACCGGCACCCGCGTGCAGAAGGTCGAAACCACCGCAGATGGTGTGCGTGTTACAGTCAGTGCCGCAGATGGAGAAAAGGTATTGGAAGCTGAACAGGCACTGGTATCCATCGGTTTCAAGCCTAACAGCCTGGACCTTGGACTGGAACAAGTAGGGGTGGAACTCACTGAGCGCAAGCACATTAAGGTGGATGAACGCATGGCAACCAATGTGGCCGGCATTTGGGCGGTAGGGGACGTGACCGGAAAGATGTTGCTGGCGCATGTTGCCTCCAACCAGGGCATATTGTGTGCCGAAGCCATTGCCGGGCTGGCAACTCACCCGATCAACTATGATATGGTGCCGCATGCCACCTTTTCCAATCCACAGGTGGCTTCATTCGGTTACACCGAAGCCCAGCTTAAAGAAAAAGGCGTTGCCTATAAGGCAGGCAAATTTCCCTTCCAGCCAAATGGAAAAGCATTGGGATTGGGCGATTACGGCGGATTTGTCAAGATCCTGATCGGTGAGCAATACGGTGAGATCCTTGGAGCACACATGATCGGGCCGGAAGTCTCAGAATTGCTGCCGGAATTGACCCTGGCACAGCAAAATGAATTGACCGCCCTGGAGATCGCCCACAACATCCATACCCATCCCACCCTCAGCGAGGCGATCCTCGAAGCTGCCGAGATGCTCAATGGGTCTGCCATCCACATTTAAAGTTGGTCAGGGCAAAGCTTTTTGTAATAATTAATTCCAAGAAAATGAGGTTGGCTTGAAAATAAGCCAACCTCATTTTGTTTTTATATGAATTTGCAGAAAGACGGATCTACCTGGGTTTCCTATTTCTGATCGTGATAAATCTCGCCGTTCCTGAATGCCGCCCAGGTGGTCTCAAACCAGGCATCGATCTCCGGGATTGGCCTGACTGTTTCCCAGGTGTGGGTGATCGATCGGTCGTCGCTGATCCTGGAAAGCAAAGCTTTGGATCTGAAGGACGGATTTTCCAGTTGGATCTTCCAGCTTTCATCTAACATGTCATTCACCCTGGTGCCTGCCAGGTCAAGGACGATGGATGATCCACGACTGCCCACACCGTTTTCCAGCATGGTACGGATCGATTCCAAGTAGACCAAATGGGCAAATGCCAGGTGGCGGACCCTGAAGGCATTGCGCAGGTCTACCCGGTCTACGTAATGGCACCCTGAAGTGAGAATCTGCCCGGTTAAATGCCTGGCACCCGGCAATTCTATATTGATTGTTTCCTTTGCCCGGATATGGGCACCACAGCGTGACATGCGGGCTTGCAGGTCGTCCAAAGCACTTTGCCAGGTTAAGTCTGCCTCCCCGGAACTCTCGATCCACCCCAGGATATGTGCACAATCATTCTGGATGGCATCCTCGACCTTTGTATCTGCCAGCGTATAGTCTTTATAACGGGCAGCGATGAACTCTGCAGCCCGTGTGCTCCAGACCTGACCGGCATTCAAGGCAGAACCCCCGGGACGGTTGACGCCATGGGAGCCATTCACCTCCCCAACCGGGAAAAAATGCCGGATATTGGTCGATTCAGCCCAGATATTTGCTGCGAGGCCACCGTTATTGTGCTGCGCACACACGGCGATCTCCAGTGGTTCACTGTATAAATCGATACCATGATCCTTGTAAAGTCCGATGGCACCGGGATTCATCTTGAACAGGCGCTCGATGGGGGTGGATTGCAACGCTTCGGAACGTACCAGGTAATTGCGAGCTTCTTCCGGAAGGTCTTCCAGGTCAAAACCTTGCGAATTTTGTCTGAAATCCAGGAAAACGCGGCGGCCTTTTTCGACCGTCTCGATGTAGACCAGGATATCAACGATCGAAGACCCACCCAGCACTTTGTGGGCATCAAAAGGCCATTGATAGCCTTTGAGAAACACATTGCCATTCATTTCGGAGGGCGACATGAAATAATCGGCCAGGAATTCACGCTCATCGGAGATGCCATCCGCAGCGGTGCTGATAAAACGGGGGATCACCTGCATGTATGTCCCCGACACATTCCAGCGGAACCTGGTCGATGCCAGCCCATATTGTGATTCGGGTAAATTGCGGGCATCTGCACCTGCCAGAAGCGCCAAACCGATCGCCCCGGAGTGCACTTCGGGGTAGACGCTGGTCTTATAAAGTCCTCCCGGTCCGCCCACAGCAAAAATGATATTCTCTGCGGAGTAAACCTCCAGGGCATCATCTTCACCCAATGCGATAGCGGCAACAATCCGTTTTTCCTCGGCATCGTCTGCACGCACAAGGTGGATAACCTCGCGGTTTTCAAACACCTGGATACCCAGGCGTTGCACCTCTTTGATCAAGCAGGTACACATTTCACGCGAGGTGTAGGGGCCCACTGATGTGGCACGCTGGCGGGGGTCGTGGTCGGTCTTGTAGCCAATGAACTGGCCATAAACATCATGCGGGAAGGGTACACCGAGGTTGACCAGGTTAAAAAACCCGCGCACCGACATGCTGGCTTCGATCAGTGCCAGGTCACCATGCATGGCACCGCCGCCAATATAACTTTCAGCCATGGAGACAGGTGAGTCGCTTTCAGCACCGCACATGGACAACTTGTAATAGGTCTGCTTATCACTGCCGGTGTTGATCGAGGTGCCTTTATACAGTCCCTCGGTCAGGATGAGCAGGTCGCGCACACCGTTGCGGTAGAGCTGCACTGCGGCGTTCAATCCGGCTGCGCCGCTGCCAATGACCAGGGTATGCACCTTTTTGTGGTCTACAACCATCATGTTGTTTTGGTGTTTGATCTCCAGTTTTTTTGATAACATGGCATTCCTCGTTAATTTTTTATTACAGATTGGACATCTTGACGATGACCTTGATGGATTCATTCTTCGGGTTCAGCAGGATATCAAATCCCTGTTTCAAATCCTGGACAGGTATGGTATGGGTGATCAACGGGTTCAGGTTGATCGTTCCGGTTGCCAGCATTTTCAGGGCATCCTGGAAATCCCAGGAATAACCCTGTGAACCGTACAGTGATATTTCGCGTTGGACAAACAAATGAATCGGAATTTTGTTCTCAAGCTGCTCAAAGATACCCAGAAGTGTGGCATTGGCACCGTGTTTTAAGACATGCAGCGCCTGGCTCAAGGTTGATTCCAAGCCAACGGCTTCATAAGACCTGTCGACCCCCAATCCACCCGTGGCTTTGAGGATGGTTTCTACGGGATCCTCTTCACGACTGTTGATCGCCTGGCTTGCTCCCAGGTCCAGTGCTTTTTGCAGGCGGTATGGGTGTATATCACATATAAAGCTGCCAATGCCGGATGCCTGGCGGGATAGCATGGATACCAGGATCCCGATGGCACCGGCACCAAAAATGGCTGAAGTGTTACCCAGCCTGATGCCCGATTTCTTAACGGCATGCAGCGCCACACTGAGTGGTTCTACCAGTGCGCCTTCTTCATAGGAGATATTATCAGGCAGGTGAAATGCCCGGTTTTCGTGGACAATAAAATAAGGTGAAAACGCACCCTGTCCCTGGCGGTATTGAAAGCTGATGTTGGCACACAGGTGATAATCGCCGCGCAGACAATACTCGCATATCCCGCATGCAATCACCGGTTCGATGGTCACGCGGTCTCCCGGCATGTGTTTGGTGACAGATTTGCCGACCTCGATGATCTCGCCGGCGGCTTCATGCCCGACTGCAGAAGGCAGTTTTACCGAAGGATGCAGGCCTTTAAAGAGGTGCAGGTCACTGCCACAGATGGCGGCGGCTTTAATCCTGACCAGTACATCATGCTCCCCGAGGGGGACAAGTGTTTTTTGTTGAAATTCGATCGTTGCAGGGGCAGTGATCACTGCCATGGGATAGGTTATTGCCATATTACTCCTTTACTACCGGGTTGGACAATTCGCCCAAGCCTTCAATTCTAATGGTCACGGTATCACCAGGGGTTAATGCGATAGTGGGATTGGGTTGATCGCCCATGATTTTGGTGCTGCCGGTCAGGATGACATCACCGGGGTAAAGGGTGGTCAGGTCCGAAAGGAGGCTGACCAGCTCTGCACAATTAAAGAACATTTGAGAAGTACTGCCCTTTTGAACAGCAGCATCATTTACCAGGCTGGTCATTTGCAGGGAATTGGGATCAGGCAATTCATCTTTGGTGACCAGCCAGGGTCCCATGGGGGTGAATGAATCGAACATCTTGCCCGAAGTCCACTGGGAAGTACGTTTCTCGAGGTCGCGATCGCCTATGTCATTGGCCAGGATATAACCTGCAACGTAGTCAAGCGCATCATCCTGGCTGGTATGCCTGGCTGTTTTGTTGATCACGAGCGCAAGTTCGACCTCGATGGCAACATTTTGAGTCAGGTTAGTTAAAATTATTGGCATGCCCAGTCCGGTGACCGAACTGGAAGGTTTTAAAAATATGATCGGGTAGTCCGGTTTTTGGTCGACTCCCGGGGAAGGATAATTGCCTGCTACACAGATCACCTTGCCAGGTGCTGGCAGGGGTGCCAGAAGCTGCACATTCTTAATTGGGATGAGGATGCCGAGGGCGATCAATTCATGCCTGTACCTGTTAATATTCTGGGATACCTTTTCAACGGTTGAGCGCACAATTTCCCAGGCCTCTGCACCTGCTTTCAGCAGGTCCAACAGGCTATGACAGGCACTGATGATCATTTCACTTCGCCCTGCCTCGCCTAATAAATGAATGACAGCCCCTTTCATGTCCAGGATGTAGGGATCGAGCCAAGCGCCGAGACGAAGACTGTGGTCAGTTGAATAAGTGACCAGTCGCATTTAGGGTTCCTGCTGTGAATTATCCTGGTTGAATTTGGGATTGCGCTTTTCCAAAAAGGCATTACGCCCTTCAACGGCATCCGACCCTCTGCCGGTCTTGACACGCAGTTCACTTTCCAGGTTAAGCCCGGTCTGCCAACCCTCCCTCAGGCCGCGGTTGACACAGGTTTTGGCTGCCGCGGTCATCAGTCCGCTGTAACTGGCGATGGTGGTGGCAATTTCAAGAGTTTTGGGCAGTAATTCGTCGTCTTTGAAGACATACTCGACCAGCCCATACTGCAGTGCTTCATCGGCAGTGATAACCCTGCCGGTCAAAAACAGGTCAAGTGCGCGTCCGCGTCCGACCAGCCGGGGCAGGCGCTGGGTGCCGCTGCCGGAGGCAAATGCGCCTACTTTCACCTCAGGAAAGCCGAATTTGGCTGATTCGCTGGCGGTACGGAAGTCACATGCCAGGGCGAGGACAGCTCCACCACCCAAGGCGTGCCCGTTGCAAGCGGCAATGACCAGGAACCTGGCATCCTCTATCCTCTGGTTCAAGCCTGCTTCCCAGTAATCGTTCTCCAGCAGCCAGCCAACCTCCTGGCTGAAATCGCGGATATCTGAACCGACCGAAAAAGCTTTGCCAACCCCGGTTAAAACCACACAACGCACCGAGTCGTCCTGCTCCAGGGTGTCAATGGTTTGAAACAGAGCCCGTTTGACTGCATGTCGCAGGACACCCAGTGGTTGTGAGCTTATCGTGATCACAGCCACACCATCGGCAGGCCTGGTGACCATGATGGATTCGCTTTCGATCACCTGTTTGGGGTTTTCACTCATGTGCTTACCCGTCCTTTCGTAACCGGGGAGGAAGGTTACTTTGTTTTCGATTGGCAATATCTGCCTGTAGACCCATTGGACCTTCATTAAATATCCGTGCATCCATCTGTTTGAGGGCAGGTGAGATGAATGGTCTGAAATCCATCTGGTCAAGGACATCGCGCTGCAAGTCGACACCAGGGGCAATTTCAGTCAATTCCAGTCCCTGTTCACTGCGCTTGAAGACCGCTCTTTCAGTAATGTAGAGTGCTTCCTGTCCGCGCTCCTGGGAAAATGGCCCGGAATATGAGACCTCTTCGAGCTGACTGACAAATTTCTTGAACTTACCTTCCTGGCGGATGTTGGTCTGACCATCCGGCCAATTCATCTCCAGTTTGCCGGCAGTAAATGTACCGCTAAAGATGATCTTTTTGGCATACTGGCTGATGTTCACGAAACCACCCACACCGATGATCCTGCCATTGAAACGGCTGACATTGACGCTGCCATCTGCATCGACCTGGGCAAACGATAAAAACGCCAGGTCCAACCCGCCGCCGTCGTAGAAATCAAACTGGTAAGGCTGGTCAACGATCGATGTATAGTTGATCGCGGCACCGGCATCGGATGAGGGTGCCCCACCGATCAAGCCCTGTTCGTTGGTCAGGACTATTTGATCCAGGATGTCCTCTTCAGCAGCGATAGTGGCAATGCCGGTGGAGACACCGGAACCCAGGTTGCAGATTGCACCGGGGAAAAGCTCCAGGGCTGCCCGGCGGGCGATGATCTTGCGCGGGTCAAAGGGTAAAGGGGTGATTGCGGTCAGGGGTATCCTGACTTCGCCTGCATAGGCCGGGCTGTATTTCATCTGGTAGGTCTGCCGCTGTTCCGGGTCTACCACTACCAGGTCAACCAGCATGCCCGGGATCTTGACCTGCTTGGCTGGCAGGGTATTCTTTTGAGCCAGGCGGGCGACTTGCACAATCACAATTCCCCCCTGGTTATGGGTTGCCTGCGCCATTGAAAG
This sequence comes from uncultured Anaerolineaceae bacterium, assembly GCA_964435475.1. Lineage (GTDB taxonomy): Bacteria > Chloroflexota > Anaerolineae > Anaerolineales > Anaerolineaceae > CAYSZB01. Next base: position 42,298 of record CAYSZB010000004.1, read on the forward strand.
CATCTCACCAAAAACAGCTTCCTGTTCCATGGTGACGTTGCCGTCTTCGTCTGCGGTTGTGCCGCGTAAAAATGTCACATCCACGTGGTAAGGTTTGTAAAAGATCCACTGCTTGCCGGCAAGTTCGACCAATTCGACCAGGGGTTCAACTGCACATTGGCTTTGCCTGCCGCCATGTTGGCGGGGATCAATGAATGTGTGCAGACCGGTTTGGGTCAGCAGGCCGGGGCGACCGGCTGCCATTTCACGGACCAGTTGCGATAGGGCACCCTGGGGCAGGGTATAAGCTTCCACCTTGTTTTCTTCAGCCAGCTGCTGGAATTTGGGGCTGTTGACCAGTGCCCCTGTGATGATCCTTTTGACCATGCCCGGGTATGCCAGGTGACCAACGCCCTGGCTGATGTTATCGCCGATCCCGACAGGATGGAACAGGGTGATCTGTCTGGGACCACCCTCCTGCTCATAGCGTTTACTCAGAGCAACGATCAGCGCTTCCGGGATGGCATGCCCGCCGCCCGATCCGCCGATCATCAGGGTGTCGTGATCATGTACATAACTGACTGCTTCTTCGAATGAGACTACTTGCATACCAGGCTCCTGAGGATTTATTTCTTTCTTTTCAGTTCTTTTAAGGTCTGTGCTTCGGGTCTTTCTTTATAGAAATGATCCAGGGGGTAGCATCCAGAGACCAGCCCCATGCGGGGTGCGGTGGTGCAATCGCTGAAAGTGCGGCAGATGATGTTTTTCTTGAAGGGTCTGCCGTCCAGGATGTCCGCCGGCATATCCGGATAGGACAGGACCATCCTGCCCAGCCCGACAAAATCGATCATGTTGCGGTTGATCACCGCCTGGGCCACATTTGGCAGGTATTCCTGCAGGTAGGTATAGGCGGACCCCACACACAGCATGGAACCACAGTGTTTTTTTAATTCAGAAGCAGCATGAATGTGTCGCGCCACCCCCACCAGTGGGTCTTCCGGCATGTAATAGCCATCGCTGGGCGGGTAGTAAGCCGGGCGGGTGAGGTGCGGATTGTAATAGGGACTGCCAGCTGTGAAGTTCACCAGCGAAACCCCCATTGATTTGAGCAGGTTGATGAGCATGATCGGTTCGTCTAAGTTAATTTCGGACGGGTTATCCGGATCATCACCAAAGGCGTATGGATAGCGGTCATTTGCATCGCGATAGTCCAGCATGCGGCCGACATTGTTCTCATCAGGTCTGAAAGGTGGCATGTCAAAGATGCTGAAGCGAACACCGATCTCCAAGCCGGGGCATTCACTTTGAATACCCTTAATGATCGTGCTCAGGAATCGGGTGCGGTTCTCAAAACTGCCGCCATATGGACCGGGGCGATCCACGGCACTCAGGAATTCATGCCCCAGGTAACCATGGCAGTGTTTGACATCCACAAATTCGAAACCAATTTCCTGTGCACGCCTGGCCGCTTTGATGTAATATGGGATCAGATCATCGATCTCCATGTCGGTCAGCACGGGATAGCCAGGGTCAATATGGAATAATTGGTCCAGCACGGGGTGGTGATATACAATTTTCGGCTCCAGTTTGGTTTTCTGGTTAGGCCGGCAGAAACGTCCGGAATGGGTGAGCTGTAGACCAATAAACAGGTCATCCGTCCTGCCAAAATGAACCCGGTGCTCCTTAACCATTTCCAGGCGTAATTTTGCAACACCTGCCATGGTATGGTCCAGGATCATCAACTGATTGGGGTTGGCCCTGCCATCCGGCCGTATGGCTGCAGCTTCACTACCCCAGATCAACTTGGCACCACTACGGCCAAATTTGAGCCAGCGCCTTCTCATCAGTTCAGTCGGGTTGCCATCCGCCTCTGCATCCCAGCCTTCCATGGGGTTGATACAAAAACGGTTGCCGATCAGCCTGCCATTTGCCATCTTAAAGGGCTGCGCCAGGGGGCTACCTGTGCCAGGCTGCACTTCTTCATCAACAGGCAGCTCAACATGAATTTGGTCAAGATATGCCTGGAATTCGCTCAAACTTCTCAGCCGTGGAATATTCAAATATTGTCTTGCATCCATACCATCTTCTCCTTTGCTGTTTTAATTAAGGCCGTTGATAAATGTTACAACCTGCGAATGTGAAAACCGCCATCCACTTCGATCGCCTGGCCTGTTGAGAAGGGCAGGTATCCCTCGGCAATTGCTTCAATCGCCTTGGCGATATCTTCGGGTTGACCCCAACGCTTGATGGGGGTCACGCCTTCTGCGATCAGCTTGTTGTATTTTTCGGTGACAACCTCAGTCATTGGGGTTTTAATGATACCGGGCCGGATCTCATATACATTGATACCCTCATCAGCAAGCCTGTCGGCGAACAAAAGGGTGCACATGGATACGCCCGCTTTGGAGATGCAGTATTCTGCCCGGCTGGTGCTTGAGGTATAGGCACTCATGGAACTGATATTGACGATCTTCGGGTTTTCAACCACACCTTCTTTGATCAATCGGATCATAACCTTCGATGTCAATTGGGTCAGGAAGAACAGGGCGATCAGGTTCACATTTAGTACCTCAAGCATGCTTTCTTCGCTGGTTTCCAGAATATCCATCCGCACTCTCGGGCCGATGCCAGCATTGTTGACCAGCAGGTCGATGCGCCCGTACTGGTTCAGGGTCTCTTCAACGATGCGTTCACGTTCGGCTGCAAGTGTGATATTGGCCATCACGATCATGCCGTCGCTTCCGGCTGCCTTGACCATTTCAAGTGTTTCCTGTGGTGGGGTGGGGTTGCCAAAATCGTTGATCACGATCGTCCAGCCGGCTTTGGCCAGTTGAACAGCGATCCCTCTGCCGATTCCCCGTCCTGAACCAGTGATGAGTGCTACCTTTTTAGTCTTTTGCGTCATTTTTTACCTCTCTTCAAGAAAATTGGGAACTCATAGTTCCCTATGGCAATCAATAGATTCTTTTCCATCCCCTCGCGATACTTAATGACTCACCATATCTTCAAATTGGATGAGTTGGAAAGGAATTTGTTTTTCTTTGTACCTCTGCACCAATTATAATGCACTCATCGCATTTACTATTGACTTAACCGATTTTCCTCATATAATATATTTTATAAAGTATAAAGTATTGCGAGGAAAATGAACACACTTCCTGCCCTGGCAAAAACAGCACCACTTTTACGCGAAGATTTCGCCTATGATGCAATAAAAGAAGCGATCCTCAGTGGCGAACTGCTTCCCAATCAAAAGATCAGCCTGACCGCCCTGTCGCAAAGCCTGGGGGTCAGCATTATCCCGGTTAATAACGCGGTCAGAAGGCTGACCAGCGAAGGCCTGATCAAGCAGGATCCCCATCATTCTCCCTACGTAGAGGAATTTTCATCTACTGCAACCAACGAGGTGTTGATCATCCGTTATCACCTGGAGGAACTGGCTTTACGAGAATCGGTACAGAAGATTGACGAAAGCGATCTAGATAGATTAAATACCTACATCGAACAGATGCAAGGTGCCATCGAGCAAAAAGATAATCACACATATGGAAAGCTCAACCGTGCGTTTCACATGGCGATATACGAGTACTGCGGTCTTCCCACGTTGTTGTCGATGATCGAGGACCTGTGGAACAAGGCTGAATTGAATCGCTGCCGAACTGTCTTCTACCTGGTTCCAAATATGGCTGAGCATTCGTTTGAGGAACACGTAGAACTCCTGGTCCGCATCAGGGAAAAAGATGTGGAGGGTGCAATTGAAATACTGCGCCGGCATAAAAACTACTCCCGGGTCAAGCTGTTGGAATCTTTGGAATCCCTGGATAACCAGGAGATTGCCTGAACGGGTCACTCATGCGATCATTTACGTATCATCGCCCTGAAAACCTTAATACCTTGTTTGAATTGATACAGCAATACAGGCCTGATTTTCGCCTGTTGGCAGGTGGGACGGACCTTCTGGTGCGCCTGAAATCCGGGAGGATCACTCCTGAAGCAGTCATCGATATTAAAGGCATCCCTGATCTGCAGGGTGGTATTCAGCAGACAAATGATTCACTGATCATCGCCGGTTTGACACTGATGGCTGTCCTTGAGTCGGATCCGCTTATCAAGAATTTATTTCCGGCTCTGGCAGAAGCTGTGCACAATGTAGGTTCTGTCCAGATCCGCAACCGGGCGACAATTGCGGGTAACATCTGCAATGCTTCGCCTGCTGCTGACAGCGCCCCTGCGCTGTTGATCTACAATGCACAGGTCAACTGCATTTCTCCACGCGGTGAGAGGCTTGTACCGCTCCATCAATTCATTTCCAGCCCGGGCAGAACAGCACTTGCCGCGGATGAACTGGTCAAAGAGATCGTTCTGCCAATCCCCCCGGCCAACCAGGCAGCGGCATTCTACAGGCTGACCCGCCGCAAGGGTGTGGACCTGGCGACGATCAATCTCTGCTGCCAGGTAAGCACCACAGGCCTGACACGTTTTGCTTTGGGGGCTGTAGGCCCGGTACCATTCATTGTGGAGGAAAAAGAAGGCCTTCTTGCCAGGACAGATGTCAGTATTGAAGAAAAGCATGACCTGATTGACGCCCTGATGCAAAAGGCAGCGCCCATCACCGATGTGCGTGCCAGCCGTGAATACCGGCAGGCTATGCTGACAGTCCTGGGAAAACGGGCATTGAGCATGGCTTTGGAACGATTACGGGCTCTCCAATAGGAATTATTGTGGATAAGCGAACTTTACATAACATAAGATTAACCATCAACCGGAAACCTTACACAATTGATGTGCAGTCACATCATACCCTTCTGGAAGTGCTGCGCGATCAGCTGGATATCACCGGTCCCAAGGAGTGCTGTGGGGTGGGTGAGTGTGGAGCATGCACCATTCTGCTAAATGGCAAGGCGGTCAACGCCTGCCTGATCCTGGCGGTTGAGGCGGACGGAACCGAGATCGTCACCATCGAAGGTTTGGGTGGTCCGGATAACCTTTCCCCGATGCAAAAAGCCTTTATCGATGCTGGCGCAGTGCAGTGCGGCTTTTGCACACCCGGAATGATCATGGCAGCGCAGTACCTGATCAATACCAACCCCGATCCCACGGAGGAAGAGATCCGTGTGGCGCTGGCGGGCAATCTTTGCCGCTGCACCGGCTACAGTCGCATCATTGAAGCTGTATTATCCGTTTCTAAACAGATGAGGCCCAAGGAGAACTAATGGTTATCACCAATAACGTTGTTGATAATGCATTATCCAGGTTGATGACCAGGGCCAACGCTTCCAACCTGACCTCGCTACGCCTTAAAGACTGGCCCAAGGTGATCGATTGGCAGGTGGACGGCCTGTCCCACTTCTGGGTCTCCGATGGCAAACAGTTCCTGGTCTCGGACCCGGTGAAAGCGGACTTTATCCTAAAGTTATCTACCGAAACCCTTGTGCGTATTGCTGAAGGCAAGCTGCCTTTCTTTATTGGTCTGTGGGGAACAGGCGATATCGCATTTGAAGGTTCATTCTCGGATGCCTATCGGCTGGGATATGTATTCTTAAGCGATCGGAGGCAGCGCCGGGTGATCTTTATCAGCCATTGCTGGCTGAACATCAACACGCGTTTCCCTGAGGGATGTGCTTTTGAGGGTGCCAATGTTCCGCTGATCACGACTCTGTTGGACAGCGGCCTGGGGATCATCCAGATGCCCTGTCCGGAGTATGAATGCCTGGGCCTGGAGAAATGGAAGTATGGCGAGATCATTAATGATGATCTACGGGCATGTTTCAGGAAGCAGGCGCAGGTTGTCTTGAAACAGATCAAGGATTATAGTGACCTGGGGTTTGAGATCGTAGGTGTTTTGGGGATGAATCCCAGCCCTTCCTGCGGTGTGGACGTGGCAAAAGGTAAAGGTACGATGTTGGGCACGAGCCGGGACACCTCTGAACAGGCAGAGCCTGGGATCTTCATGGAAGAATTGAAATACCTGCTGACCAGTGAAGGAATAGATGACATTCGTTTCTTTGCCGTTCGGCGAACATTGATCGGTGAAGCTGGATTGGATGAAAAGATCGCCGCTTTGCGTGATTTCATCCGATTGAAGTAAAAATAAAAAAGGAGAAGAGATATGACACGACTTATTGACCTGAGTTTGCCCCATCAAAACGATGCAAGCGAACCCTATCCCCCAACCATTACCCATACGACGCACGCTGACGGCGCACGCCGTTTAGCCAAGCTGGCAAAGATCGAACCAGATGACTTCGAAGACAGCATGGCGCTGGCCTCCGACCAGGTCACCGCCAGCACCCATTCCGGGACGCATGTGGATGCTCCCTGGCATTACGGCCCGACTGTGGATGGCAAGCCATCCAAAACGATTGACGAGGTGCCACTGGAGTGGTGTTATGGTAATGGTGTGGTGCTGGATTTTCGCCACCTGGAAGAAGGTTCAGAAATAAAAGTGGATGATGTCAAAGCAGCTCTGAAAAAGATCGATTACACCCTGCAGGCAAATGATATTGTCCTGGTCCAGACCGGCGCGGATAAATTCTGGGGAACCGAGCGTTACCTGCCAGCCCAATCCGGCCTGGGAATGGATGCGACCGAGTTCATTCTGGATCATGGCGTCAAGGCGATCGGAATTGATGGATGGGGATTGGACCGCCCGGTGGCCAAAATGGCCGAATCCTATCACAGGACTGGAAACAAGAAAGACCTGTGGCCGTCACATTTCTATGGACGAAAAAGAGAATACATCCAGATCGAAAAAATGGCCAACCTGGATAAAATACCCACCCCGACCGGTTTTAAAGTTGCCGTATTCCCGATCAAGATCGAACGTGGTTCTGCCGGGTGGACCCGTGCAGTAGCAATTATTGAAGACTAGCAGGAGCAGAAGGAAAAATTATGGACGAAAAATTGTTTCACAACGAGAATTATTGGGTCAGCCCCTACAATTATTTTGATGAAGTTCGGGCACAGTTTAACTTGCCAAAGACGGTGAAATTTCACGATGTCACCCTGCGTGACGGTGAACAAAGCCCGGGTGTGGCATTCCGCGCGGATGAAAAAGTGCAGATCGCCAAAATGCTGGATGAACTGGGTGTGGATCGCATCGAAGTGGCGCTGCCTGCGGTTTCTGAAGACGACAAGTTGGCTACCAAGGGCGTTGTTGCCCTGCGACCCAATGCCAAGGTGTTTGTGCTGTGCCGTGGTATGGCCAGCGATGTCGAATTGGCGCTTGAGTGTGGTGTCGATGGCATCATCCTGGAACTGCCGGTCGGCATTCCACGGCTGAAATACCAATTCCCCAACTGGACCGAAGATGATGTGGTCCAGAAAGCTGCCCATTGGGCAAAATTCGCCAAAAGCAAGGGTCTGGAGGTTGTGCTCTTCCCGATGGATTGCACCCGGTCACGGCCTGAATTCTTTACCCGTGTACTGACCGAGGTCGGCGCCCTGCCAGAGGTGGATGGCGTCAGCCTGGTGGATACTTCGGGTTCGTTGAGCCCACAGGCTGCTGTTTACCTGGTCAAACAGATGAAAGAGATCACCCACAAACGCATTGAAGTCCATACCCACACCGATTTTGGCATGGGTGTTGCGACTTCGCTGGCAGCCCTCACTGCAGGCGCAGAAGTAATCCATGCTTCGGTTGGTGGATTGGGTGAGCGCACCGGCAACACACCCCTGGACGAGGTTGCGGTTTCTGCCAAAACACTTTATGGTGTGGATAGCAATATCAAATTCGAAAAGCTGTACGACATCTCTCATCAGATCCTGAAGATCAGCAAATTCCAGGTGGCAGATTCAAAGGCTGTAATCGGTGAACGTGCATTTACCAGGGAATCCGGCATGGGTGTTGACCTGGTCAAGACACAACCCCTGGCATTATTCGGCCTGACCCCAACCTGGGTTGGACAGCAACCGCAGTATGTTTTGGGTAAAAAATCGGGCATCGCCTCGGTTGAAATGAAACTGGAAGACCTGGGCATGGCAGCGCTGGATGATGCAAAGAAGAACCTGGTCCTGACCAGGGTTAAAGAACTCGGTTTAAAGAAAAAAGGCCTGGTCACGGATGAAGAATTCGTTGCCATTGTGAAAGAAGTGCTGGCTTAGGTAAAAACCAGGTCAATAGAAGGTAGAAGAGAAGCGGCTATGGCGAAAATTGGTGAATCAACAGCCCGTGTAGGTGTCGAAGAACGTGTCAACGGCGCTTTAAAGTATGCGGCGGACATGAAATTCCCCAATACCTTACATGTCAAGTTGGTACGCCTGGATGTCGCTCATGCCCGTATCATCTCAATAGATACATCGGCAGCTTGCCAGATTCCCGGTGTGCAATACGTTTTTACGGACAGGGATCTTCCCGATCCCATGCCGCGCTATGGTCCATTCCTTGAAGACCAACCGCTCATTGCCACGGGGGAGGTTAAATTCTTTGGCGATCCTGTGGCTGCTGTGGTCGCTGAAAGCGAAGACATCGCTGAGGAAGCATCGAAATTGGTCAAGGTGGAATTTGAGGAACTGCCAGGAGTGTATACCTTGCAGCGGGCTCTTGCTCCTGACGCACCTTTGGTGCAGGATCCATCCATCCGCGTCAGGCAAGATTTGGCACACACCAATATATTAGATGAATGGACCTTTGGATGGGGAGAACCGGAAAAGTCATCCGCTGAATTGGTTCTGGAAGACGAATTTTCCTTCCCAATGACGACCCACTTTGCCATTGAGCCGCATGTCTTTATAGCAGCCCCTGAACATGACGGTGTGTGTGTCTGGAGTACTGTACAGCATCCATTCCTCCTGCGGCGGGTCATATCACGATCGTTAAAAATGCCGCTGGCCAAGGTCCGGGTCATCCCCACTGAATTGGGCGGCGGGTTTGGCGGAAAAGGCTACCCAAAATTTGAGCCATTGCTTGCTTATATGGCATTGAAACTTGACAGACCTGTGCGCCTGCGACTGAGCCTGGAAGAGACTTTCCTTTTGGGCAGGCGAAACTCCAGCCTGATCCGGGTGCGAGCTGGTTTTCTCCCGGATGGCAAGCTTTCCTTTATGCAGCTACATGCTGACTATCTTATCGGTGCATATGCCAATGCTTCTCCCCGCGTGGTGGCAAAGGCAGCCCTGGCGGGTTGCGGCTTGTACAATCCACCGAATGTCCATATCCATGCCCGGGCGATCCTTTCACACACAGTGCCTGGAACGGCATTTCGGGGCTTTGGCTCGCCGCAGTTCATGTGGGCACTTGATTCGATCATGGACATGGCAGCGAAAAAATTGAACATGGATCGTCTAGAGTTGCGCTTGAAGAATATGCCAAAAAAGGGTGAGGTGTTCATCCATGGAGAAAAGCCTTGTGATGGTGATTGGGCGGAGGGCTTGACCAAAGCTGCAAAAGCCATTGGTTGGGGCACCCCGCTTCCGAAGAATCACGGTCGCGGCCTGGGCATTGGTATTAAAACACCCGCGCCGGCAACTGTATCTCAAGCCATGGTGCGCATGCACCATGATGGCAGCCTTACCGTGTTGGTTGGAACGACAGAAATGGGGCAGGGTGCACGAACAGTTTTATCCCAGATCGCTTCTGATGCCATGAGTATCCCGATGGATCGCATCGGCATTATCAATGGCGACACAGGTATAGTCCCCTTTGATTCGGTCACAGCTTCCAGCCGTTCAACTGTTTTCATGGGCAACGCCATCCAGCTGGCTTGCCAGGACCTGAAGAACCAATTATCCCAGTTAACCCGGGAATATTTTAAAGTAAAACCAGAAGATGTACGTTTTACAGAAGGCAAAATCAGGATACCAGGCAGATTGATTGAATATACAGATGTGCTCTTTGCCCACTTTGGCGTCTTTTCGGGTGAACTGTTTGGTATTGGCACATACAAAGAAGACCGAGTCTCAGCACATCCCCTTGGTGGTGGTGTGTCCTTCTACGAGGTGATTTTTGCGGGGGCAGAGGTTGAGGTCGACCCGGAAACCGGTTTTGTGACAGTTAAAAAGCTGGTAACTGTCGGCGACATTGGCAAGGCTATCAATCCTTCTTTAGTCGAAGCCCAGGACGAAGGCGGCGCTATTCAAGGATTAGGGCATTCTATTATGGAACATCTCATCATGGATAAGAAAGGCAGGATCCTCAATCTGGGCGCTTTGGATTATCGTATTCCAACGACCATGGATACGCCTGTTTTATTGAAGTCCCTGCTGGTTGAGAACAGGGATGGATCTGGTCCCTCAGGAGCAAAAGGTACTGGTGAAAGCGGTATAATTCCCATCGGTTCTGCTATTGGCCTGGCAGTTGGTGAAGCAACGGATATGTTTTTTCATGAATTACCATTGACGCCTGAACATGTGTGGAAAGGGTTGCAGAATCGGTTATGATTAAACAGATATCGTTAAACCTGTGTGACCATGCGACGAAAGGAGGTGGTTTAGAGCGCAGGAACCCAAAAAATATCCAAGTATTGTCGTTTTATACACAAATTTAAGAAGGAGAAAGTAATGAAAAGAGTAAGTATTGTATTAGCTGTACTGCTTGTTGCAACAATGTTGCTCAGCGCATGCGCGCCCAAAGAGAAAGGCGATATCCTGATCGGTAACCTTCAGGATGAGTCTGGCCCTATGGCCGCTCTCTCCGGCGCAGTGACCCTGGGCGCCACCAAGATGGTTGACGAGATCAACGCTGCTGGTGGCATCAATGGCCGTATGCTTAAACTGGTCACCTATGATACTCGCGGTGATGTGAATGAAGCCATCAATGCTCTCAAACGCATGATCGAACAGGATAAGGTCCCAGTAGTTCTAGGGCCACCCGTCTCCAACATCGGTATTGCCATTGCTCCGATCAGCCAGGAACTCAAGGTCCCGATCGTGGGCTTGTTCATGGAAGACCGCTGCACCATCCAGGAAAACGGCGAAGTCTGGGATTATATGTTCCTCGCCCAGAACTCTGCTGCCCGCCAGGCACAGTCTATTGCTGCTTATGCATTGAACGAATTAGGCATCAAGAAATTTGCCATCCTCTACAACTCGGCTAACTCCTATTCTGTCGGTCTGGCTGGCCCATTTGAGGCCGCTGTTCTGGCTGCTGGTGGCGAAATCACTGCCAAGGAAACCTATGTTGGAACTGACAAGGACTTCCGTGCCCAATTAACCAAGATCAAGGCAACTGAGCCCGAAGCCCTGTACTTCCCATCATATCCTCCAGAGATCCCATTGATCCTGACCCAGTCTTATGAACTCGGGCTGGATGTGACCATGCTGAGCAGCAACTCGGTGCCCCCAACCGGTTTTGCACCCTCAACTGATCCAGCTGCAACCACCAAAACCTTCTATCCCTACGGCATCAATGCCGGGGATCCAGAATTGGTTGATTGGGCTGCAGCCTACTCAGCTAAGTTCGATGATAAGAAGCCGCTTGCACAGTCATTTAGTGGCGCAGATGCCTTCGGCATCATTGTTGAGGCTATTAAAGCTTGTGGTAATGATGTCACCTCTACCTGCATCTATGAAAAACTGAATGCCATGGATGAATACGAGGGCTTGCAGGGAACCTTCAAGATCGCTGCAGATACCCATCAACCGGTAGGATTGCCTATGGCAATCTTCACCATCAAAGATGGCTCTCCGCTCTTCTTAAAATGGTATACCCCTGAGGGCGAAGTTAAGTAGTAGTAGATTTACTGATATAGTACGAATATTGGGGCTCAAATCTTGGGTTTGAGCCCCAATTATGAACGAGGAGTGCGTATGGACAGTAATGTCATTCTTCAACAGATAATTAATGGCTTATCGCTTGGCGCAATTTATGCATTGATTGCAGTCGGTTTTGCAATCATTGTCAATGTGCTCAAGTTCTCCAACTTTGCCCATGGTGGTGTTTTGGGCATCAGCGCATATGCAGGTTACATTGTTGCCAACCAATTTAACCTGACCTTGATCCCTGTGATCCTGGTGGGCATGGCAACTGGCGCTTTGGTCGCTGTCCTGGTGGAGTTTGTTGCTTTCCGCTGGATTCGCCTTCAAAAAGGTCAATTGGTGTATTTTTTCGTAACATCTGTAACCATGTTAATGCTCCTGGAACAGATCCTGATTATCCGCTTTGGCGCATTCTTTGATACATATCCTTATGATCTGATCAAGGTGAAAACCATAAAGATTGGCGAACTGACAATTTCAGTAACTTATTTGATCTCATTGGTAGCTACCATAATTGCATTTGGCGTGTTGATTTATGTGTTGAAGAAGACCAAGATAGGTATTGCCATCCGCGCAGCCTCCAATGACATGATCGCCACAAGCCTGATGGGTATCAATACGAATATGGTCATTATTGCTGCATTCATTGTCTCTGGCATGTTGGGCGGTCTTTCTGGTGTTCTGTACGGTATTTCGACCTCACTGGCACCGCAAATTGGCCAGGTTGTGGTCAAAGGTTTTATTGCCTCCCTTTTGGGAGGGCTGGGCAGCCTTACGGGTGTGGCAGTGGCTGCTGTAGTGCTCGGTGTGCTTGAGGTCTTCCTGATAGCCACCATTGGATCTGGTTTATCCCCCGTGGTGATCTTCTTGTTGATGATCACATTCTTATTGGTGCGTCCACAGGGATTTGCTGGTGTCAGTTTTGCCGATAAAGCCTGAGCCTGGGAGGAGGATTATTCTATGGGTTTCTACCTCACTTTAGCTATCAATATTGCAGTTTTCTCGATCGCAGTGCTGGGAACATTCATGTTGACCGGCATGAACGGTTTGTTTTCTTTAGGACAGGCAGCATTTATGGGGCTGGGTGCCTATATCTCAGCCATCCTGGTGGTAAATTACCACCTTCCTTTTGCTCTGGCGGTTCTCATCAGTATTCTGACTTGCGCCTTCCTGGCTTTCCTGGTCGGTTCAGCTACATTAAGGATCCGGCAGGACTTTTTTGCCCTGGCTACATTTGGTTTTGGCCAGGCTGTGACCGCATTTATGACAGAATATGTCTCGGTGACTGGCGGTGCAATGGGATTTTCCAATATTCCCAACTTTACAACCCCAGCACTGGCCTTTATCTCCCTGGCGGTGGCGATCTTCATTGTTTGGAGTATCCGGCGATCTCACTATGGTCGGGATAGCCTGGCTATTCGCAGTAATGAACTGGCAGCCAAGGTTGAAGGGATCAATGTCCTGAAACACAAGGTGATCATTTTCATCATTGCAGCAGCTTTTGCGGCGTATGCCGGTGCATTGATGGCCTTCCATACGCGTTATGTCGAACCCAACATGTATGGCTGGATCACCTCTGTTACCTGGATCATCATTGTGTACTTTGGCGGCAGGGACAGCCTTACTGGAACGATCATTGGTGCCATCATCCTCTATTTAGCTCCGGAAATATTGCGTTTTACAACAGCATGGCGCATCCTGATCTATTGTGTCATTATCCTTCTCATTATCAATATCCGTCCCCGGGGATTGTTTGGAACCTGGGAGCTCTCGTTCAAACCTCTACTTAAATTGTTCAGATCTAAGAAACAGGAGGTGAACTGATGGATCGCCCTGTTGTTTTGAGTATAAACAATCTCACCAAAATGTTTGGTGGGCTTTGTGCGGTAAATGATTTTTCAGGCTCACTAAAAGAGAACCAGATCATAGGGATCATTGGTCCAAATGGTGCTGGAAAGACAACCATCCTGAACACGGTTTCAGGAGTCTATCCACCAACCCAAGGTCAGATCATTTTCAAAGGCACTGATATCTCCAAATTTCAACCTCACAAGATCAACCACATGGGCATCGCCCGCACTTTCCAGAATATCCGCCTGTTCCAGGATATGACTGTCCTGGAGACGATCATGACAGCTTATTCCTGGCGATCTCCTTATAGCATTTTTGAATCGATGTTTTCTTTTCCGCGCGTGGCACGATACGAAAAGGAGATCAAAGAGAAGAGCATGCACTTCCTTGAGAAAGTGAACCTGGTTGAATGCGCAGAAGTCAACGCCCAATCTTTGCCTTATGGCATGCAGCGGCGTGTTGAAATTGCCCGCGCCCTGGCCAGTGAACCTTTGGTTTTACTTCTCGATGAACCGGGCGCTGGACTCAACCAGACAGAAGTCCATGACCTGGTTGAATTGATTAAAGGTCTGCATAAGGAGTTAGGGCTTTCGATCATCCTGATCGATCACCGCATGGATGTCATTATGAACCTCTGTGAATGGATATATGTACAGGATTTTGGCAAGTGCATAGCCCAGGGCACTCCTGAGGAAATTCAGAAAAATCCCATTGTGATCAAAGCATACCTTGGAGAGGAGATCAACAATGCTTGAAATTATCAACCTCTGTTCAGGTTACAACAAGATCGAGGTGCTGCACGATATCAATATTTCTGTTCCAGAAGGAAAGATCATTTCTGTGATCGGAAGGAATGGTGCTGGAAAATCAACCTTGTTGAACACCATTTCCGGTATTGTAAAGATAAGATCGGGCAGTATCCTTCTGGATGGGCAGAAGGTACCGACTGCACCGCACAAGGTGGTCGCTACAGGGATCATCCAGGTGCCAGAAGGTCGACGTATCTTTCCATCACTTTCTGTGAACGAAAATCTGATCATGGGTGGTTTCCTAACCTCTTCTGCAGATATTGCCGTGCGCAGGGAAGAGGTTTT
>CAYSZB010000004.1:57015-72882 GCA_964435475.1 uncultured Anaerolineaceae bacterium
GTCATTGAAGGAACTGGCAGTGAATTGATCCGGGATTCGAGGGTTAAGGCAGCTTACCTGGGCGCAACGGTCAAGAATTAACGGAAGTGCCTTGTGAAGCACTGGAGCGAGATCTGTACCCTCAGCCTGGTTCATTTCATGGCTTTTCCTGAACTGCAAAAAGGTGAGGGAAATTTTCTATCAACAATTCATCAGCTCGCGCAGAGAGGCTTTTATGGTGCCCTGGAATTGGGCATGATCAACGATGCCAGCGAACGGGCGGCGGTTGCCCAGGCTGTCCAGGAATATGGCTTTCATGTCGGATTTGGTGCCCAGCCCATTATCCTGGGACAGAATTTAAACCTCAATGACCTTGACCCGCATTTGCGGGAAACTGCTGTTAAAACCCTAGGATATTATATTGACATGGCAGCGGAATTAGGCGCTGAAAGTTTTGTCATCCTGTCTGGCAAGGACCCGGGGGATGAACTACGCCAGCAGGCATATCAGGCTTGCTCAGACTCGATCATCGCTCTCGGCAAATATGCTGAACAATATGGTATGCGCATAGTATTGGAGACGTTTGATAGGGCGGTGGATAAGAAAGCCCTGGTTGGTCCTTCAGATGAGGCTGCGGGTTTTGCAGACAAGATCAAACTGGATTATCCACGCTTTGGTTTGTTATACGACATGGGTCATATGCCGCTGTTGGAAGAGCAACCTTACCCCGCTTTAAGCCTGCTGCATGACCATCTGGCAGAGGTCCACCTGGGAAATTGCGTCAAGACACCCGGATCCCCGGTTTTCGGGGACAAACACCCCCGTTTTGGTTATTCTGGTGGAGTCAATGACACCCAGGAACTGGTTATTTTTATAAAAGCGCTGTTTGAAAGTGGTTATCTTGATGAAAATTCACCCAACGGGGAACTTCCCTGGTTGGGGTTTGAAGTTCGGCCGCACCAGGGGGAAACCAGCCAGCAGATCCTGGATAATATCCAGGCAACATGGAAGGATGCCTGGGTACAACTCTAGAACTCACATTGATTGGAGAAAAAATGGATCGAAACAACCCAATTATCGAGAAAAAATTGGCGGAGCTAAGTGAGAATTTAAAATACTGGGAAAAGACAAAAGATCTCATTGATCAATTGATCGATGTCATTCTGAATTACCGTCAGAGTGGGCATCCAGGCGGTTCCCGTTCTAAAGTCCATGCCTTATTAGCTACATTGTTAAGTGGTGTAATGCGTTGGGACATCCGCCAACCTGAAAAACGCTTCGCTGACCGCTTTGTCCTGGTTGGGGGTCATACAATACCCCTGGTCTACTGCACATTGGCAGTCCTAAATGAAGCGCTGCGAATTAAATATGAACAGACTGGCGAGTCACGTTATGCCAACCCCAATCCGCCTGAGCGTATCCTTTACTGGGAAGATCTGCTGAAATTCCGTGAACGGGGTGGGCTTTCCGGGCATGCTGAGATGCAGGGCAAAACACTGTTCCTGAAGTTCAACACCGGTCCTTCAGGGCATGGTGCGCCAGCTGCCGCCGGCGAAGCCCTGGCGTTGAAACGCGCAGGAGCTGAAGGGGTCAAGGTGTTTGCCTTCGATGGTGAAGGCGGCTTCACGCCAGGCGGTGCCCAGGAAACCTTGAATTCAGCATACGGCCTGGAACTGGACAATCTGTATTTTGTTTTGGATTGGAACGACTTTGGTATTGACAGTCATTCGGTTGGTTCGGTGGTTTTTGGAAATCCAAAATTGTGGTTCGAAAGTCATGGCTGGCAGGCTTTTGGCACTGAAGATGGAAGTAAATGGGAACCGGTGCTTGCGACAGTATTAAACGCAGTTCATGCTGATAACCCGACCCACAGCCCGATCGGACTTTGGTTCAAGACACGCAAAGGCAGGGGCTATCTCAAATACGATTATGCCTCACATGGTGCTCCACACGCCATGAACAGTCCATTGTTCTGGCAGACCAAGCAGGAATTTGTGGAAAAATACGGGGCCAGGTTTGTTAATTTTAATGGGGCTGCTCCCAGTGAGCCTGGTGCCATAAAAGACGAATTCTTTGCTAATCTCAGGGCAGTGATCGAAGTTCTCCACCAGGATCAGGCATTGATTGACTACCTGGCTGACACCCTGGTAAGCATCGGGGATAGTGTGCCCCAGGAAATTCCAGGATTCAAGCTTGGAAAGGAGGGCAATCCCTTCTCTGATGAACGCTTGTATGATTATCAGCATTACCCGCAGGATCTGTTCGTAAAACCGGGTGAGAAAGCAGCCAACCGGGCTGGCCTGGCCAAATGGGGGGCCTGGGCTAACGCTTTCGGCGCCAGGGAATATGGCCGGCCATTGTTCCTGGTGGCTTCGGCTGACCTGGCAGAGTCCACGAATCTAAGCGGTTTCGGCGCTGGATATGGCGATTTTGAAGGGTATGGCTGGTACCGCCGCTCAGGTACAGCTGAAGGTGTGATCCTGCCCCAGGAGATCACGGAGTTTGCCAATTCCGGCATCATCAGCGGCCTGGCCACGGTCAACTTTTCGCCCACTCCCGAAACAGACTTCGATGGTTTTTGGGGTGCCTGCTCCACATACGGTTCTTTCTCATACCTCAAGTATGGCATGTTCCGCCTTCTAAGTCAGTTGAGCCAGGATAGCGAATTGAAGATCGGTAAGGTTATCTGGATCGCCGGTCATTCCGGGCCGGAAACGGCGGATGACAGCCGCACGCACTTTGGCATTTTCTCGCCCGGTGTCACCCAGTTGTTTCCCAAAGGTAAGATCATCAACCTTTACCCCTGGGAACATAACGAGGTGCCTGTCCTTTTGGGTGCGGCTCTGAAGACAGATGTGCCGATCATTGCCCTGCATCTGACCCGGCCGCCGATCGAAATTCCTGACCGCCAGGCTTTGGGCATGGAATCGCACTTTGAAGCAGCCAGGGGAGCGTACATTGTCCGTAATTACAAACCTGGACTGCCCCAAGTAGGGGCGATCATTGTCCAGGGTACCAGTGCCATGGCCTCAGTTGTCAAGATATTACCGCTACTTGATATGAGAAAGCTTAACGTCAAGATCATCTACGCTACAAGCCCGCAGTTGTTTGCCATGCAACCCGAAGAGTACCAGCGCCGGGTGATCAGCAGGGCTGATGAGCTCAATTCGACAGTCATCACCACCCAGGCGCGCATGCTCATGCAGGACTGGATCTTTACCAAAATATCAGAAGAATACGCCCTGTCCTCTGATTGGGATGATCGTTGGCGCACAGGTGGACGCCTGGAAGATGTGATCGATGAAGCTCATCTGACACCGGAATGGATCCTAAAAGGTATCGAACGTTTTGCAACGGACCGGGAATTGCGCCTGGATAAGGTCCAGCAGGCTTTGAATGAAGCCAGGGATGCGTGGAAGTAGTCCGCTCAGCAATTTTTAGCATAAAGTTGGAGTAAATTAACGGCCACTCTTGATTAAGGGTGGCCGTTTGCTTTGGCAAGGTTGCTTTAAGAGCGCATCCCCTGCCTCAGGACAAATTTGATGTACTGCGTTTTATAAACTCGAGAAATGTGTCAGCGACCGCTGTGCGTTTTCGGTTTTTGCGGGATACCAGGACAATATTGCATTCAATGGAATCCTCCAGAGCAATTGATGTGACTTCCGGTGTGTTGTGATAATCAACGATCCTTACCGGGGTTAATGCAATCCCAATATTGGCTCCTACCACGCTGAACACACTCATCTTCTGGTGACTAGAATAGAAGATGGTGGGTTCATAACCAGCCTTGTGACATTCATCGATGATCAACCTGTGCAGCCCTGTGACCTGATCAAAGACAATAAAGTTCTGATCCTTCAGCTCTTTGATTGATATGGATTGCCTGGACGCCAGGGGATTGTCCCTGGATATGACCACACGGAATGTATCCTTTATCACCAGTATTGCATCGTACTTCTCATAATCCAGGTAATTCTGGCGGGTGAAGGCGAGCTCAAAGCGGTGATCTTCAAGCGCTGGAATGATATTCATACCATCCAGTTCCTCTACCGCAATATTTATGTGCGGGTATTGCTGGCGAAAATTGGAAATCAACCTTGTTATGCCATACTCTGTGACCACCGGTATGGTACCGATAGCCAGTGTTTCGCCTTCAAATTTGAATTCCTTAAGGTCGTCAAGCATTGACTTGTAGGTGTCATTCATGAGTCTTGCATGCACCAGGAAGCTTTCTCCCGCTTTGGTCAATTTGACAGTGCGCTTGCTGCGATCGAACAGGGTGATACCCAATTCATCCTCCAGGGCGATGATCCTTTTTGACAATGTCGATTGGGAGACATAATGATAATCTGACGCGGCAATAAAGCTGCCCTTCTCGACTATAGAAAGAAGATATTGCACCTGGCGTAGATCCATGAAAATCCTTAACCTATTCCATTTAGGAATAGATTATAACACTAATTGAATTGTATGCGTTACACATTATCACTATAATAATGGTGTGATGAGTATCACAAAAATTGTTTCCAAAATCAAAAAAGGAGAAAAGATGAAGAAACACCTAATTATTATTGTGGCAGTTTTTTTGCTTGCCAGTATCGTACTTTCGGCATGTAAACCGAAAGTGGATGAACCTGTTGTTGAACCAGAAACAGCAGCAGAACCAATTGAGGACACCATTGTTTCCATGATTCCGGCGAAACCCGGATCACCCTTCGACATCAAGGGCATGACGGTCTGCTACTTGATCCCCTCTCTCGCCAATCCGTTCTTGAATGGCGTGGCCACCTCGGTCACCGAACAATTTAAGGCAGATGGTGTGACGGTAAACGTCTATGGTGCTGACGAAGGTGGCTTGAACCAGCAGTTTGACCAGATCGAGAACTGTATTTCGATGAAAGTGGATTTCATGTATGTCATGGCAGCCGGTGAGATCGATCAATTGATCCCAGCTGTTGAAGAAGCCAAAGCTGCAGGAATCATGGTCATGGGGGTTCCTCCACTGAAATTGGCTCCCTTTGATTCCATCATGCACACCAGCCAGTATGAAGATGGTCAGAAAGTTGCCAAAATGGCCTGCGATTTCATCGAAGCTGTGTACCCGGATGCGGCTGCCGGCAGCGTTGAAACTGCTATCATTGGGGGTGCAAGCGCCAATGTTGGTATGTTCGAGCGAGATCGTGGTTATTCCACCATCACCGAGATCTGTCCCAAAGTGAAGCTTGTTGCCCACCTGGATGTGACCGGTGACAGCATTCCTGTTGGACAGACTGCTGCAGAGAACGTCTTAACCGCGAATCCAAACGTTAAAGTCTTTATCGGCCAATCAACAGCTCACGCCCAGGGTATTTCCAATGCCATCAAAGCGTTGCCGAATGTCGACCCTACAAAATACGGCGTTTTTGCCGGTGATATGGATCCTTCCATGATCCCAACTGTCACCAGCTGCCAGGATCCCTATAAGGGTTTTGTCGCCATTGGCGGTACGGCCCTTGATGTAGCCACCTACGAGCAGGTCAAGAAGATGCTTCAGGGTGTTGAACATCCTAACATCATCAACGATGCTTTAGAGCCGATCCATTGCGACTTCAGCACACTGAAATAACGTTATTTGAATAATGTAGAATCAATTATGAAGGGGGGATATCCCCCCTTCATAATTAAACCTGAGGTGAAATAGGAATGGATGCCAAGGTTGTGTTATCCCTGGAAAATATTACCAAGAGGTATCCAGGTGTATTGGCTCTGAACAATGTGTCAATTGACTTCCTTGAGGGAGAAGTCCATGCCTTGTTAGGGGAAAATGGCGCTGGCAAATCAACTCTTATCAAAGCGGTCTCCGGAGCCATTGATATAGATTCCGGAATTATAAAAATTAATGGGAAAGCTTATCACAAGGTCACTCCTTTACTTTCCAGGAGCCTTGGGATCGAGGTGATTTACCAGGAGTTCAACCTCGTTCCTGCTTTATCCGTGGCAGAAAACATCTACTTATGTGAAAGAATTGAGAACTCAGCATTATTCAACGCCAAAGAAATTGAGAAAAAAGCAGCCAGGGTCCTGGATCAATTTGGTGTGAACATAAACCCACAAAGCCTGGTTCAGGATTTATCAATTGCTGACCAGGAGATCGTTGAGATCGCAAAAGCAGTTTCAAAGAATGTCAAAGTATTGATCATGGATGAGCCTTCAGCTCCGCTAAGCGTTTCTGAAGTGGAAATGATGTTCAAGATTATCCAGCAATTGAAAAATAAAGGTGTGACAGTCATTTACATCTCTCATCGTTTGGAAGAAGTTTTCCGGATTTCTGATCGCGTCAGCGTGATGCGCGACGGCTGTTATGTCACAACCAAGAATACGATAGATACCAGCCGCCAGGAGCTGATAAATCTGATGGTTGGACGAGAATTGAGGGAAAGTTATCCTCCGAGGAAAAATCCGCCTGGTGAGGTTGCACTGGAATTGAAAAATATAACCGGCAACGGAGATAAAGATATATCCTTAATGGTGCGTAGAGGGGAAATTCTGGGAATATCTGGATTGGTAGGCGCTGGGCGAACAGAATTGGCTCAACTCATATTTGGCGCAGCCCACATGGAACAAGGTGAGATCCTTGTCAAAGGACAACCAGTTAAGATCAAGTCGCCTTTGGATGCCATTAAACATCGCATAGGTTTGTTAACCGAGGATCGAAAGGGACAGGGTCTGTTCCTTGATCTGGCAGTCAAGTGGAATATTGTTTTCCCTATTGGCAAGCAAATTTCCAAATATGGTGTGATGAATACCAAAAAAGAAGATGAGATCGCCAGCCATTTCAAGGACCGGATCAATATCAAGACTCCCAGCCTGTCACAACCGGTGATCTATCTGAGTGGTGGCAACCAGCAGAAGGTCGTCCTGGCGAAATCACTGGCTGCAGATTCGGACATTTTAATTTTTGATGAGCCAACCAGGGGTATTGACGTTGGCGCAAAACAGGAAATTTATCATTTGATGACCGAATTGGCTGATAGCGGAAAAGCAATCCTGATGATCTCTTCAGATATGGAAGAATTGTTGGGAATGTCAGATCGGATCATTGTTTTGTGCGAAGGTGAATTGGCTGGAGAAGTCCAAAAAGATCAATTTAACCAGAATTATATTCTCGACCTTGCATCGGGGACCAATTAATGGCCAGAGGAGTACTTAATGAACGATCGATCTGAATTTTTCAGTAATATTGGCGGTAAGTTAGGCGCCATCATGAAAAAGAATGTGCCTTTTCTGATCCTGGTCTTTTTATTGATCCTTTTCTCATTTATGGCACCTAATTTCATGACATTTGGCAACATGCGGACCTTGATCCGCCAGGTATCGTTTTCAGGGATCAGTGCCGTCGGCCTTATGTTTGTGATGATCAGTGGTGGGATTGACCTTTCCCTGGGCTCCCAGATCGTGTTCAGCAATGTCCTCCTGGCGATCATGATGGTTGATTGGCAGTTGCCCATTGGTGTGGCTATACCACTCATTTTGTTGGTGGGAACAGGATTGGGCGCAATCAATGGATTTCTCTGCATTAAGCTGAAGATCCATCCACTCATTATTACCCTGGGCACATCCCAGATATTCAAAGGCTTCGGCTACATCATCAACAGGTCAAGAAATATCATGGGCTTCCCAGATTCTTTCCGCTGGTTCGGTCAGGGGTATGTATGGGGCATCCCTGTTCCGGTCATTGTGATGATTGTTGTTGCATTGATCGGATCCTTCATCCTGACCAAAACATACTTTGGCAGAAAGGTCTTTGCTTTGGGTGGTAATGAAGAAGCAGCGCGCCTGGCGGGGGTCAACCTCAATAAAATGAAGGTAATATTGTTCATGATCTGCGGTTTTGTCACCTCGATCACCACGGTTTTGCTGCTATCACGGGTTTTTGCGGGTCAGACCATTACTGGGCAGGGTCTTGAGTTTGACTGCCTAACCGCTGCGCTTTTGGGCGGTGTCAGCTTCAAGGGTGGCGAAGGTACGATCTTTGGTTTGATAGTTGGCATCATCATCATCGGAGTGCTGAATAACGCCATGCAATTGGCCAGCTTTCCTGATTTTTCCCAGACCGTGGTCAAGGGAACGGTGCTCTTGATCGCTGTCGCCTTTGATGTGTACCAGAAAAGTCGAAAAGCTAAGAAGACTGTTGAAAAAGTCACCCTGGCAGAGTAATTTGCTTCACGTCGAATTCCTAAAGATGGGTTAAGATAATTGTACTCGATAGGAAATAATATGGATATTTACCGGCGCTTTGACCCCAAGACACATTATGCGATTCAAGTGCAAGCTCCATCAGCTTACACCCATCATATCAAAAGGCGTTACCAGAACATTCCCTATGCCGCCCTTTCATTATCCCAGGCACTTGACATTTATTTACCAGAAAGTGACGAAGGACCCTTCCCGGTTATCCTATCAATCCATGGTGGCGCTTTCATGGGGTGTGATAAGGCAGATATGCAGGTTTTACCAGCGCTGGAAGGCTTGCAGCGTGGATATGCCGTTGTCGCTGTGAATTACCGCCTTAGCTGGGAAGCCACATTCCCGGCTCTGGTGCACGATGTCAAGGCGGCTGTGCGCTGGGTGCGGGCGAATGCGAAATGGTATCATCTTGATCCAACCAGGATCGCTGCCTGGGGTGGGTCAGCTGGTGGTTACCTTTCAATCATGCTTGGCGTATCAGCCGGAGTGCCTGAACTTGAGGATCTGAGCCTGGGCTGCCCGGACCAGGCGTGTGATGTCCAGGCTGTGGTGGATTGGTTCGGACCGACTAATTTCCTCAAGATGGACGAACAGTTGGCTTCTGCGGGTTTACCGCCTTTTAAAGGCACAGAACACAGCGCTGAAGACTCTCCTGAATCCTGGTTGATCGGGGGAAAGATCACTGAGCTGCCTGAAAAAGTGGTTGCTGCCAACCCGGAAACGTATATTCACCAGGATCTACCGCCTTTCCTGATCCAACACGGATCGATGGATGCCACAGTTCCGGTTTTGCAGTCTATTGAATTGGCACAAAAGATACGGGCCGCTTGTGGGGAAGACAGGGTGACACTTGAAGTGCTTGAGGGGCTAGGACATGGCGATCAGCGATTCGATTCACCGCTTAATGTGACCAGGGTGCTTGATTTTCTCGATGACCAGCTAAAGAGGTCCTGATCATCCTGTGATATGGTGCCTGGTGAGGTTTGTTCAAATTAAGGACAGGTATTTCTGAGAAAAAACAGGGAAGAATAGAGTGGATCATCAATACCAACCCAAAATTCAAGTAAGCTTCGAAACACCGCCAGCCGATGTCTCCCTGGTTGAGCGAAAATGGCTTGATCTGTCCTATTCTCATCTCTCCTCATCACAAGAGTTGGATATTTATCTACCATCTGAAGGCAATGGTCCCTTCCCGGTGGTCTTTTATATCCATGGTGGCGGGTTCGCCGGGGGAGATAAACGCGATTTGCACGTTCTGACCTACCTGAAGGCCTTACAGTATGGTTATGCGCTGGTTGCTGTCAATTACCGCCTGAGTGGAGAGGCGGTTTTTCCTGCTGGACTGCAGGATATCAAAGCGGCAATTCGCTGGCTACGGGCGAATAAGGATAAGTACCAGCTTGATACTGAGCGCATTGCTGCCTGTGGTGGGTCATCCGGTGGAAATTATGCTGCCATGGTCTGCCTGACAGACCATGTGGCACTATTTAATGATGATTCGCTGGGCAACCCAATATTTTCGTGCAGTGTGCAGGCCGCTGTGGATTGGTTCGGTCCGATCGATTTTTTGACCATGGACGAACAATTGCTTGCGAATGGTTATGGACCCGCTGAACACGGCCTGCCAGATTCGCCGGAATCGCGCTATCTGGGCGGCAGGCTTGCAGATGTTCCCCTGAAAGTTATCCTGGCAAACCCCATGACCTATATCCACAAGGATATGCCGCCCTTATTGATCCAGCATGGCAGGCTGGATGCCCTGGTACCGGTGCAGCAATCGATAAAATTTGTGGAAAAGCTAACCCGGATTGTACCGGCAGGTCGCTTTGAGTTTGATATCATAGAAGGTACAGGGCATGGGACCGAAGCATTTGATACACCGGAAAATATGGCCCGGGTGTTTGCATTCCTGGATAAACATCTAAAATAGTGAGTTAATTCTTTGAGTCCTGCTTTACGCGGTACAACATTTCTCCAGCACGGGGCACAACCAGCACGCCTTTATCCATACGCTCTTCAAAATCATGGATATCGATCTTCGCCGGGTCCATATAGCCCAGGTTCAGGCGTGCGCAATCTTCAGCCGGGAGCTTGCTGGCCAGGGTAACCCGCACATTCGGTTTTTCAACCCCGTTTTCCATTACACCGGAACCGCGTACATGCGTACTGTGTGCCAGTACGCCCAGGGGTATGTACTTAAAGCGTTCCCAATTTTGCAGGAAATACCCCAGGGTGTGGTATCCCACCTCGTAAATGTACTTGCCGTGGACATGGCTGACCACATCCAGGTGAGGTGCATAGATGATCACTTCGCCCCCGGTCTCAACTGCCGGCTCCAACTTGTACATGGCCTTGGCCGCGGTCCATAATTCATCATACATGGCTGGTGCGCAGGATAACACCTTCCGGACTGGTCTCTCAAGCCAGGTGATGTTGCGTTCAGCCGAAAGGTCGGTAGCAGCCTGCCAGGCGGACTGTGTATCACCTACAAAGACACCTTGCAGCTCATGTCCCTGCATCACGCAGGCGACCAGGGATGTTGCAACGGGCAGGTGACTGGCTGCGGCATGGATCATGCGCCTGACGGGGGTGTCTTTAATACCAATGGTACCCACCACGCCGGCCAGCGCCCCCAGCCAGTGGGTGGCATTGATCATGTCCGGGCCGGAAATACCCGGGAAGAGGTATTTTTCACCGCCGGAAAAGCCGACCACTTCATGAGGGAAGACAGGTCCCAGGATGAGTACATGATCGTAATCCATCACTACCCGGTTGATGCGGATATCTACCTTTTCAGGCAAGGACGGATGCCAGAGATCACCAGCGATGTTATGGATATCGTCAGAGGACAGTTCACCAAGCGAGATAAGCTCACGAGGATCATCCCATACATGGTTAAATATCCTTGATTTCGTGTAGTAATGTTCTTTAATCTCCTGGTTCAAACCGAAAAGTTGAGTGATCGCCTGTTCGGAAAGAGGGGGATGCGTCCCCAGTGCGATCATGAAATCCACTATTTTTGCTGAGCGCAAGGTCTCGATCAGCATGATGGCCAGTTTGGGCAGGGGCAGGGTCCGGGTGTGATCGGGCACCAAGACAAGTACTTTCTTGCCGTCCAAATACCCTGCCAGGCTTTCCTGGAGCACCTGATTGACCTGGTCGTCAGAAATCTGTTCTCCTGGTTTAGCAATTCTTTGGTAAGTTGTCATGATCGATCCTTTGTGTAAAAAGAATATTTAATCCGGGACAACCTGTTTACAGGTGGTAGACTTTTTTTGCCAGGTCATAGCTCATCAGCTGAGCGATCTCCAACGCTTCGTCAACCTGTACCACGTGGCGGGCAACCTGTCCGCCCAGCCAGTTGGCAACCGCCCTGCGCCACAGGTCATGTCGGGAGGGGATGGTTAACAGGTTGCGTCCATCGTCAATAAAACCGGCTGTATTGTAGATCCCGGCGATCTCCGGGACGCGTTCCAGGTAATTTCGCATGCCATGCCATGAGTCAAGGAACCACCAGGGCGGACCCAGGCGCAGGCATGGATAAACGCCTGCCAGGGGTGCCAGTTCGCGGGTCAGGCTTGGCTCGTCAAGGGTGAAAAGCAGCAGGCTGAAGTTGGGTTCTTCGCCAAATGCCCGCAGCAGGGGCATCAGGTTGCGTACATATTCAACCTGGATGGGCAGGTCATATCCCAAATCCGGACCGAATTGCGCATAGGCATTTAGGTTGTTGTTACGCTGCACGCCAGCATGCAGTTGCATCACCAGTCCATCTTCACAACACATGCGTGCGCTTTCAAACAGCATGTGGGCAATAAATCGACTTTCCTCGACGCTTGATACCATGCCGTTCAAGGCCCTGGCGAAGATCTCATCCGCTTCCCGGGGGGATAGGGGTTCGGCGCAGGTGGAAGGTACGCTGATATCACAGGCGGTTGCCCCCAGTTGGATAAAAAACTTCCGTCTTTGGTGAATAGCTTCCAAGAAACTGGCCAGATTTGTCACGTCTACCTGGCTGGACTGGCTGAGCCTGGCGATGCCATCCCGCCAGGCTGGGGCCGAAATGAACATCAGGTTGTCCATGCGGATCGTTGGAATGATCCTTCCCTCCAGCGGGCTGCCCTGGAGTACCTGGTGGTAGGGCAGGTTATCCACAGCCTGGTCGGTGGTCGCCAGTATCTCGATCTGAAAAGTATCCAGTAGTTTTCTGGGTGACATGCACGGGGTTTTCAACTGATCAACGATTTGTTCGTAAATTTCACTGGCATTGTAGCGATCCAGCTTTTCTGAGATACCAAACACCCTCTCCAGTGCCAGTTCAAACCAGGCAGAGGATGGTGTTGCCAGGAAAAGGTGATAATTTTCGGCGAAAAGGCGCCATCCTGCTTCGGGATCAGGACATCTCTGGATTGACTCAAGGCTGACCCCCTGGGAGTGTAGCATGCGGAAGATGTAGTGATCAGCCAGCACAAAAAGCCTGTAGGGATCGGGGTATTGATAACCGGGATCACTGAACATGGCTGGATCAATGTGCGTATGCGGTGCAATGATCGGCAGGTCATGAATATTCTCATAAATTCGCCTTGTGTGGGTCAATACCTGAGGGTCAAGGTCAAAATACATATCCGGATGCGGCATAAAATCAGCTCCTGGTGGCTTTTTTGTTCAATATCTCGATATAATTCTTGATAATGTTCTTTAGGAATTATATCAGTTAAGGAATCTACAATGCCTGAACCCACCATAAACCTAGCTTTCCGCTTTCATGGCAACTTTTACCACTCATATCGTGGTGACACGCCCGATGAATTGGGATTTGGCAAGGACATCCGCATCATCCGACACATCATCCGTACCCTGGATGCATACAACGAAGGTGGCGTCCCGATCCGCGGTACATGGGACTTTGAGAATTACTTTTCACTGGAGACCCTGATGCCACAACACTGCCCGGACATTATCGTGGATCTGCAGCGCAGGATCAGCAAAGGGCAGGATGAAGCCAACCTGATGTCCTTTAACAACGGCCTGGTAAGCGCCATGACCGCAGCTGAGTTTGAAGCAACGGTACGCCAGGGCATTACTAATTCCCAGGGATCCGGTCTGAAAGACCTGTTCGGGGATGGTTTTTACCCGCTGGTCAGACCCCAGGAGATGATGTTCACGCCAATTCATCTCAAGTTGTACATAGCCTGCGGTATCCAGGCGATCAGCCTTTTCTATTCCGCCATCCCGTTCAATGGGTTCTCCAATTTTATTCCACCTTTGTCCCTGCTGCATCGCCACAACCCGCTCAGACTAACTCATCCAGACCTGGATGAGACAATGATCCTTTTACCCTGTTTCAACACAGGCGACCTGCTGGATCACCTGTCTCTGCGCCGTTGGATCAAACAACTGCGCCGTTACCAGTTGCGTCTTGACGAACCGCATGATCTGCTCCTGCTGATCGATATGGATGCCGATGACAGCTTCTGGGAGGGATTTGATGTGCCGCTGCTGAAAAAAGTGTACCCGACGATCAATGGTTTACAGGGACTGGTCGATTCCATCCTCGACCTGGATTATGTGCGCTTCACCACCCCAGGGGATTATATCGACTGTCATTCGGCCTTGACTGAGGTTACGATTCACCAGGATACGGCAGATGGCAGTTTTGACGGCATGGCAAGCTGGGCAGAAAAATGGTCCAACCAGCGCTTGTGGACCGGTCTGGAACGGGGTCGGCTGCTCGAACTGCAATCACGGCGCCTGCTGAGCGAGACAATTAGCCAGGAAGATGTAGAGTTATACAAAGAACTCCGGGAGGTAAGGCTGAAGATCACTTCGACCACCCACTTCGGCATGTCTGCTCCCATCATGAACCTCACCCGCGAGACCATTGCCCGCGACTATGTGCAAAAGCTGGTGGCAGACGGCAGTCAGTTGTATGACTGGCATGCCCAGAAGGCGTCCGCAGGTGATTTCAGCCTGCTGGACTACCAGCGTGGCATCCCCAGTTCCTCGGTTGATTATCCGCCCAAACCTTCAACCAACCTGGTAAGGCTGCCTCTGCGAAAAGTCCCTGAGCAGCCCCTGGTAGTGACCCGTGATAATGGTGAGATCCTGCCTTCTGCGATCCTCACGGGTCTGAATTCAAGTGAACTGCTGTTTGTCGATGCATTTGAAGCCCTTGCCCAGCATGATTACCGTCTGCGACCGGGGCTAGATGCTGGAAATGGTGCAAAAATGGTCCTTGTGGACGAAAAATCAATGGATAATGGCATCATCCAGCTCATTTTTGATCAGCAACTAGCCATAAAAAGTGTAAAAATCCAGGATATTGAATTTTCCAGGGGCGATTTTCTGACCAGTGCCATACGTTATGCCGGGCATGACATCCAGGTTCAGTCCTGGCAGCAACTGGCGGCAATATCCCAGGGACCAATTGGTGTCAAACGTCTGCTGGGCAATGCAAGCTTTCAGGAAAAGTTGGAATTCAAAGTTGAACTTGAGATCCTCCTGGCTGCAGGTCTGCCATATATTTACCTGACATTGCGCGTAGGTTACCCGGACACCCCCTCACATTGTGACCCCGGCAAGGCGCAGAGATTACAGCGTTCCTGGGACGACCGCTGGCAGGAGGTGCGCCCCTGCGAACTGCATCCAAACATGTTTGGCAGGCTTGGAACCCCCCTGCGCATCTGGAAACACAACTACTGCGATCATGTGACCAGTTATTCACTTGATTATGAGCGCTATTCTAGGAATATCAACCTGGATAGCATCAATAACCATGTCACAGATGCCTGGGTGGCGGTTTCAGATGGTCAAAAGGGGTTGCTGCTTGCTCAGACTGCAGATGTGAACTCCAGCATGGCTTTTTGCCCGATGCGCCTGAAACACCAGGGTCATGAAAAACAGATAAACCTCAATCCGTTAGGGTCATACAGCGGTCGGCAGTATCATTATGGCACCCGAGATACCGGGCTGGGTAAGTTCCTGGCGGTCAACATGTCCGCTTCGGACCATATCAAGCCCTATGCGCCTTCATACAATGGCCGTGAGCAGGTCATCCGCCTGATGATTGCCCCGTATGTCGGTGATCGACCACCGCAGACGGTCCAGCAGGATGCCGAAGCCTTTGCCTATCCCTACATCCTGCTGAATGACGACGAATTCATCGCTGATCCACCCCACAGGGGTTGGGATGGGGCGGGCTTGGGACAATAAATATTTAAAAGGAGCAATAATGATCACCACATACACTGCTTGGGTCGCCGCCAACCCGCTGCTCTCTGCCATGATCCAGTTTGCCATCCTTGGGACATTGGGTGAGATCATATCGTTCAGCCTAAGGCAGAAAAAGATCGCCATTCCGTGTTCCTGGTGGCAGTTGATCCTTAAAATGCTTGCCTGGGCACTGCTGGGTGTTCTCATCAAGGTGGCCTTCACTGGTATGAAGGGCTTTGCTTTGGCATTGATCGCGCATGGTTTTCTGCCGGGATCGTTCGAAAAAGGCCTGGGGTGGGCGTTTTCAGTATCCGTGCTGACCAACCTGCTCTTTGGTCCCCAGATGATGGCTTTTCACCGCCTGGAGGACAACTTGATCATGGGCAAGAAGGGATTTGACGGCATCCAACGCTCCTGGGCAACCCTACTCTGGTTCTGGATCCCGGCACATAC
>CAYSZB010000004.1:72982-74827 GCA_964435475.1 uncultured Anaerolineaceae bacterium
ACGGCATCCAACGCTCCTGGGCAACCCTACTCTGGTTCTGGATCCCGGCACATACGCTGACCTTCCTGCTGCCGGCAGACCTGCAGATTGGGCTGGCTGCGTTGTGGTCACTCGTGCTAGGATTAATTATGGGTTTTACACGGTTCAAAGAAGATCTGGATAAAGAACCAGGTGGTAGATAACCCGGAAAGATATTCCAATAATTGTCTAAGTATATAATTCTCGAAAATTATTCCTTAATTTATATACTATCGACAAAAAAGGTTATACTATCTTCTCTTTGAGATTTCTAGACTATGGCAGATAAAAGTAAAAACCGTCCGTCCGGTATGACAGGCTTGATGATTGTGTTGGGAGGCCAGGCTGTCTCCATCCTGGCATCCAGCATGACCGGGTTCGCATTGTCGATCTGGGTCTTCCAACGCACCAGCAGTGCAACCTCGTTGGGCATCATGCAGACTGCCTTTGTCCTGCCATACCTGTTGGTCATTCCCCTGGCAGGCGTGCTGGTGGACCGCTACAACCGTAAGTTGATGATGATGGTCAGTGATATCGCTGCCGGGTTGGGGACACTAACAATTCTAGTCCTCTACCTGACAGGCAACCTGGAGGTCTGGCATTTTTACCTGGTCAATACGATCATCGGTCTTGGTAATGCCTTTCAATGGCCGGCCTATTCTGCCGCCATCACCACGATGGTTCCCAAGGAGCAATACGGTCGGGCAAACGGCATGATGTCACTGGTACAGGCGGGACCGGGTATCATCGCCCCGCTGCTGGCGGGGGCATTAATGCCGGCAATCGGGCTGGTGGGCATCCTTCTGATCGATATCGGCAGCCTGCTCCTGGCAATTGGTGCTTTGTTATTGGTGCATGTTCCCCAGCCAACGAAAACTCTTGAGGGACAGGCCAGCCGGGGTAACCTGATACATGAAGCAGCCTTTGGTTTCAAGTACATCCTGAAAAGACCACCCTTGCGGGCTTATGTGATCCTCTTGTTCATTGCAAACCTCTTCCTCGGATTTGCCAACAGTGCCGAAGTGCCCATGGTATTGCTGAGAACCGGTAATGACAGCCTGGTCCTTGGGGCGGTCAATACAGCCGGAGCCATCTCATGGACGGTCGGTTCATTGCTGATGAGTACCTGGGGTGGACCCAAAAGACGAATCCATGGGGCAATTTTTGGTTGGGTTGCATTTTGCCTGCTGGGTAATATCCTCTTTGGCCTGGGCAAGGGTCTGGGAATATGGGTTCCGTCCATGCTAATGGCTGGGCTGGGATCGAATATCGGTATCGCTACCAGCCAGGCGATCCTCCAATCCAAGGTCGAGCCGGATGTTCAGGGCAGGGTATTTTCAGCCAGGCGCATGTTGACCTGGTTTCCAGACACTTTCACACCCGTTCTGGGTGGGCTGTTGATCGACCGGGTCCTGGAACCGGCAATGAATTCGGAAACATGGTTTGCAAGGAATTTTGAGTGGATGGTAGGGAATAGTCCCGGATCAGGGACGGCACTGATCATGGTCATCTCCGGATTGTTGACTATCCTGACCATGATCTCAGGTTACCTGGTCCCTGGGATTCGTAATATCGAAGACCTTCTACCTGACCATGACCAGCTGGATCAACCAAATGCATAGTGGTTTATTGAAACAAGCCTGATAAATTAATTGGTTGGGTTGATCCCTTTCCAGCGAGAGCCAGGCCAGGAGGGATGACGTCTTAGCGTGATAGTTTTGGACAACCCTTTACCTGATCCCAAGGGGCTATCATTAATATTCCACTTTTAATTGCGGTGATGAGCCAGCAGATGGTATCCACTCCAATCACCGAGCTGGACTGCGA
>CAYSZB010000005.1:0-44927 GCA_964435475.1 uncultured Anaerolineaceae bacterium
AATCTATTCTTTTAAGGTTGCATCTTCTCCACCCGCGGACTCGTCCGCGAAGATATGATCAGCCTGGCGGGCCTCGCCGCCTTTCATGCCAAGGATCGAAACCAGGGCAGCGATCATGAATATCGGACCAATGATAAAGATGGATGAATAGTTATTACCGGTCAATTGAACAATCCAACCATTGATATTGGGGCCGGCAATGGCTGCCATGGTGGAAAAAAGATAATAGAGACCGGTATAGGTACCGATCTGGATGGCATTTGTCAGGTCGACTACCATTGGCAGTGAGTTAATGTTGACCAGTGACCAGCTCAGCCCAGCGAACATCAGCAGGAGGCCGACAACCGGTACATTACCAAACATGGGCAACTTGAAGAGGGGCACTAGGAGCATATCTTTGGTGAAAAAGAAAATACTTCCCATAATGGCTATCATAAGAGCCAATCCAATACTGATGGTCTTTTTGCGTCCGATCCTACCGCCTATATAACCTGCAGGTAGCGCACCAATGACAAACATCAGGGAGTTTAAAGTCAGGATCTGCACACTATCCGCTTCGGGCATTCCCAGGTACTTATTGGCGTAAAGTGTAAAGAATGTCTCGATCGCGTTCATGGCAACAAACCAGAAGAAAATTGCAAAGAAAATCCGCAATGCATCATGCTGTTTTTCTTTGAATAACTGGGCAAGACTCCGCCACAGGTTCGGTCTTTCAGCGTTAGGGTTCTCTTCATATACTTTTGGTTCACGAATGAAGATAAATACCAGCAATACGGCCACAACTACCAGGATCGAACCCAGCCAGAACGGATAGGCTTCGTTAATTTTGTACAGTTGTGCGCCGATAAGGAAGGCGATGATCGAACCGATCCCACCCATGAAGTTGATCACACCGTTTGCCTGTGATCGGAAGCGGGAGGGCGTGATATCAGGCATCAGGGCAACGATCGGTGTGCGCCAGATGGCCATGGCCAATACGAATGTCACGGTACACGTGACAAATAGGGGCAAACGTGCACCTTCAGCGATATTCAGCATGGGGATGGCAACCATGGGGGCGATCGCCAGGGCGATTGCGGCTATTGGGGCAGCAGTCAGCATGAAGGGCAATCGGCGCCCGATCTTTGTGCGTAGGCGGTCAGAGATTGAGCCTACCGCTGGCTGGATGAAAAGGGCAGCAATGTTGTCGATGGTCATGAAGAAACCAATCATTGCCGGTTGCACATTGAACTTGTTGGCCAGGAAGAGCGGAACGAATGAGTTGTAGACCGCCCAGATGACCATGACGCCAAAAAAGCCAAATCCGAGTAAAAATGTCCTGCCGTAATTTAGTCGTTTCATGAATTCTCCTTCTAAATAATAAATTGACTATTCACTGGATTTTTTATCCAGGTATTGCTTAAGGAATTTCCGGTCCGAATCGCTCAAGTGGGCCTTGAGCAACAGATCAGGCCGCCTTTCCAGCGTCCGGATGAGCGATTGTTCGTGACGCCAGCGATCAAGGGCGGCGTGGTTGCCGGAAAGCAGGATCTCCGGCACCTGCCAGCCGCGAAACTCGGGCGGTTTGGTGTAGTGGGGATATTCAAGCAGACCGCTGGAGAAGGAATCGTCCTGGGTGGCTTCAGAGTCACCCAAAACACCGGGGATGAGGCGGGCAACTGCATCCAGGATGATCAAGGCGGGTAATTCACCACCCGTGAGGATGTAATCACCGATTGATACCTCGTGGGTTACGAGGTGCTCGCGGATGCGTTCATCGTAAGATTCATATCGTCCACAGACCAGCGCAAAATGATCAAACTGGGCAAATTCGCGGGCTATGCTTTGGCTAAAAAGCCGACCCTGGGGGCACAGAAGGATCACCGGGCAGTTGGGGGGAGAACCAAGGACAGATTCAACCGCTGCAAAGACCGGATCTGGTTTCATGATCATCCCGCCGCCACCGCCATAAGGTGTATCGTCCGTGGTGTGATGGCGGTCGGTAGCGTGATCGCGGATATTGTGGGTCTTGACCTCGAGGAATGAGTTCTGGATTGCGCGCTTGAGGATGCTTATCTCAAGGTAAGGTTGAAATACTTCGGGAAAGAGACTGAAGATATCCACCAGCATGGGCGAATTTTATCATATATGTTCTCAGTTTCGCAGCGGGGGTACATGTGCAGCGAAGTTGCGAAACTACGAAACTGTGACTCCTTTTAGGAGACAAATAGCAGGGGAAGACTATTTGGGATGGAAAAATCACCCTCTTTAGAATCTGCAAGCATTGCATTAACATTAAATGGCAGGCTTGAACAAGAAATTGATTGATGATATGATGTTTTCATGTATCTTCGAGGGAGCAAACTATCCTTAAAGCCAAAACGGAAACGCCCCAACCCGTTCATGATCGGATTCCTGTTATTGGCGATCGGCGGGCTGATCTACCTGAATATCGTTGTGGTGCCGGACATCCCACCCCTTTTCCTGCCGACACCCACGCCAACCCGTGATCCGGTTTCATATGAGTTGGAAGCAGAAGGCCTGGTGAGCGAAGGAAAATACACTGCTGCTGTTGAAGTATATAAACAGGCGGTCACAGCCGATCCACAGAATGTATTGAATTACATTAACCTGGCGAAGCTGCAGATCTACACCGGTGCCTTTGAAGAAGCCAGGGTCAATGCAGAAAATGCCATCCTGTTGAACAAAAACTACCCGGATGCCTATGCCTTGCTGGCCTGGGCTGTGGCTTTGCAGGGTGATTACCTGAATGCAGAAGCGTATGTCAAGCAGGGGATTACGGTAGACCCCAATAGTGCAATATCGCATGCCATCTATGCCTACATCCTTGCTCTGCGCATTTCGGATGGGGCTGGTGAACTTGGCACTGTGGATAAGGCGATCGAGGAATCCCGAACCGCCTGGACCTTGAACCCCAACCTGCTTGAGGCACGCTGGGCAAGGGGATTTGTCCTGGAGGTCACCAGCAACTACAGCGAAGCAGTCGAGGAATTGGAAGTTGCAGTGGAAATTAATGGCAACGTAGCCGCCTTGCGCCAGGCGCTGGGACGCAACTATGTGGCAATGGAAGAATACGATCTGGCTGTTTTTGAGTTCACCAAGGCCTATGCCCTGAACCCCACCGACCCGGACCCAAACTTTTACATTTCCCGGGTTTATGCACGGCTGGGTGAGTTCGCCAAGGCGATCCAATATGCCGAGCAAGCTCTCAAAGATGACCCTGTCAGCCCTAATCTCAATGCCAACCTCGGAACGATGTACTACCGCAATGCGCAATATAACCAGGCACTGAAGTACCTGGAACTGGCTGTACGGGGCGGCATTGCTGATTCTGGGGAAGTCATTGAGGGCATCCCCCTGGAATACAGCAACAGCGTGATCGAAATCTTCAGCCGTTATGGTTTGGCATTGTCCAACGTAAACCGCTGCAACGAAGCGGTACAGGTCGCCCAGGCAATGATCCAGGGGGTTCCAGATGATGAGACCGCCATGTTTAATGCCGAGGCGATCATCAGCAAGTGTGAAGAGAACCTGGAAAATCCACCGACGGCGACGCCTTCGCCGACTGAGACGCCAGCTCCGACCAACACCCCATAGACCATGCAACTCGAAGGCAAAGATATCCAATTCCGCAATCCCAAGCGACGATCGAGCCCATTCCGGGTGATGATCCTGCTTGTCCTGATCGTTGCCCTGGTTGGGGTGCTGCGTTCATATGCCAGGGGCGACATAGAACCGTTGTTCATGCCAACGATGACCCCAACGCGCACGACAAACTCCTTCGTGGTTGAGGCTAACACCCACTTTTTGGCCGGCAACCTGGATAAGGCCATCGCTGCCTATCAAAAAGCGATTGAACTGGATCCCACGGATGTTACGATCCTGGTTAAACTGGCCCAGGTGCAGGCATATTCATCCAACCTGCTGACCACCGACCAGGAAAGACGGACCCGTTTGTCAGAAGCGCTGGATACGATCAACATGGCAAAGGAGATCGCCCCGACCGACAGTACTGTCCTGGCGGTTCGTGCATTTGTCCTGGACTGGAACTCGAATTCCACCCTGGTGGGCGATCAATCAGAAGCCCTGTTGAACGAAGCAGAAGCTGAGGCAACCATGGCATTGCAGTATGATGCCACCAATACCCTTGCGTTGGCATATTACGCTGAGATCCTGATCGATCAGTACCGCTGGGTCCAGGCGCAGCAGTACATTCAACAGGCTATGGAAAGAGATCCCAGCTTGATGGATGTCCATCGCATACAGGCTTATACCTACGAGATCCTGGGTGAGTATAACCTGGCGATCCAGCAGTACAAAGAAGCGATAAAGATCAACCCGAACCTGACATTCTTGTATATTTCAGTTGGCAAGATCTACCGCCACCTGGAACTGTATGACCAGGCCTTGGAATATTTTGACCAGGCCGCTAATCTGAATGAACAACTTGGCATCAAAGACCCGATCCCTTATATGGCGATCGCAAATACATATATCCGCCTGGGGGAACCAATGGTGGCATCGAGGAATGCCTTCAAGGCACTGACCTATAACCCTTACAGCCCGGATGTGTATGGGCAGGTGGGGCTGATCTATCACCGCTCACGCAACTTTGAAGGCGCCATCCCGGCTTTAAAATGCGCTGTAGAAGGGTGCACGCCGGAAGAAACCTGCGAGATCAGGGATTGCGACCCGACAACTGACCCGGCGATCGCCATTGAGGGGATGCCCCTGTCAGACAACACAGTTGTATATTATTACACGTACGGTTCCGTGCTTTCAGGTTTGCATCGTCCGGGGGATGACAAGTGCGAACAGGCGATGCAGGTCTTTGCCAGGATAAGGGAGGCTTACTCAGACGACCCAACAATCATGGGAATTGTTTTCGCAGGTGAAGAGATTTGTGTAGGCGCTGAGTAGTAAGATTTTTGTTAAAACTTTGTAAGAAGTACAAGATTCCTCTTGACTTCCCGCCCCAAGAAATGTATTATTATGTCAAGTTTAGCACTCGCGATAAGTGAGTGCTAAAAAATCGAAATAAACCAAAAAAATCTAATTTGGAGGAATGTATGTCAATCTCACTTAAACCATTAGGAAACCGCCTTGTGGTTGAACCCATCGAGCAAGAAGAAATTACAGCCGGAGGCATTGTCCTCCCCGAAACCGCGAAAGAGAAACCCCAGAAGGGTAAAGTCTTATCCATTGGTCCTGGTGATCGCGATGACAAAGGCAATCGTATCCCCCTGGATGTTAAAGCAGGCGACACCGTACTCTTCGCCAAGTATTCCGGTACAGAGATCAAATATAACAGCAAGAAACTTTTGATCCTGCGCGAAAGCGACGTACTGGCCATTTTGGATTAATCAATTCTATTACCTAACAAGGAGTTATATATATGGCTAAACAATTAGTTTTTTCAGATGAAGCACGACGTTACCTCAAAAGCGGTATCGACATCGTTGCCAATGCAGTAGCAACTACACTTGGTCCCAAGGGACGCAACGTGGCTTTGGACCGCAAATTCGGTTCCCCGACCATCACCCATGATGGCGTGACTGTTGCGAAAGAAATCGAACTCGAAGATCCCTTTGAGAATATGGGTGCCCAACTGCTCAAGGAAGCAGCCACCAAGACCAACGACATTGCGGGTGATGGCACAACCACATCCACAGTTTTGGCACATGCCATTGTCAGCGAAGGCTTGAAAAACCTGGCAGCCGGCGCAAACCCCATGCTGCTTAAGCGTGGTATTGAAGCCGCGTCCAAGGCTGTAGCAGAATCCATCCGTGAACAGTCGATCAAAATCACCACCAAGGAAGAGATTGGCAATGTTGCCACCATTTCTGCCCAGGACCGCGAGATCGGTTCCCTGATCGCCGATGTAATGGACAAGGTCGGTAAAGATGGCGTCATCACTGTTGAGGAATCTAAAGGTCTCCAGTTTGAGACCGAGTATGTTGAAGGTATGCAATTTGACCGTGGTTATATTTCTGCCTATTTTGTGACTGATCCTGAGCATATGGAAGCTGTCATTGCTGATCCCTATGTTTTGATTTATGACAAGAAGATCTCCGCTGCAACCGACATTGTGCCACTGCTTGAAAAACTGGTGCAGGTTGGCAAACGGGAAATGGTCATCATTGCTGAAGATATCGATGGCGAAGCCCTGGCAACCCTGGTATTGAACAAATTGCGCGGTATGCTGAACGTCCTGGCAGTGAAAGCCCCGGGTTTTGGCGATCGCCGAAAAGCCATGCTGCAGGACATTGCCATTTTGACCGGTGCAAGTGTCATATCTGAAGAAACCGGCCGCAAGCTGGAAACAGCCACCATTGAAGACCTTGGTAAGGCAGAGAAAGTCGTCACCGACAAAGACAACACCACCATCATCAATGGCCGTGGTGACCCAATTGCTATCAAAGGTCGCATTGAGCAGATCCGTGTTGAAATTGAAAACACTACCAGCGATTATGATCGCGAAAAACTGCAGGAACGCCTTGCCAAACTTTCCGGTGGCGTTGCCATTATCCGTGTGGGTGCCGCAACCGAAACCGAACTCAAAGAGAAGAAACATCGTGTGGAAGATGCACTTTCAGCAACCCGTGCAGCCGTTGAAGAAGGTATTGTGCCTGGTGGCGGTGTGGCTTTGATTAACGCCATGAAAGCAGTCACTGGTTTGAAGATGGATAGCGACGATGCCCAGATCGGTGTCAATATCGTACGCAATTCACTCGAGATCCCGATGCGCAAGATCACCGAGAATGCCGGCAAGGATGGCTCCGTGATCGTTGAGAACGTCCGCCAGCGACAGGCAGCTGCCAGTAACTATCGTATCGGTTATAACGTCCTGTCCGAAGAATATGTGGACATGGTCGATGGTGGTGTGATTGACCCCGCCAAAGTGACTCGTGGAGCCCTGGAAAATGCCGCCTCGATTGCAGCCATGATCCTGACCACCGAAGCTTTGATCACCGATATTCCCAAGAAAGATTCAGCCCCAGCCATGCCCCCAGGCGGCGGGATGGATTACTAGAATTAACAGGTAAGATGGAAGAGGTTGACCGAGAGGTCAGCCTCTTTTTTTATGAGTTTGGCAAAGAGGAGCATACCTGAATCAGTATTGGGTATAATTGCTTATATGAAATTGAGATATTATTTGAAATTAAGCCACATTCTTGTGGTCTTAATTTTGATTCCCAACCTTATAGCTTGCACACCATCGGACCGTTACACGCCAACCTTGGAAAATACACCTACCGATACACCCGTTCCTGCAACGCCAAAAGCAACCAGCGAACCTGTAGCTGCCAGGGTAAATGGCGAGGTGATCAGCCTCTCGTTTTTTGAGGGAGAAGTGGCACGCTATAAACTGGTGATGCAGGAAAACCCGGAAGGATTAACTGATGAGGTTCAGGTCCGCGAACTCGTTATCAATGACCTGATCGACCAGGTGCTCCTGAAGCAGGGGGCGGAGGCGGCAGGCATGCAGGTCAGTGATGAGCAATACCAGCAGGAGATTACCAGGCTCGTGTCTGAACTGGGCAGCGAGGATGCACTGATTAACTGGAAAACTGAGTACGGTTATGATGACCAGCAATTTGAGATTGCCATGCGCCTCTCCATTGCTGCCAGCTGGCAGAAAGACCAGATTGCAGCCACTATCCCCGAAGCAGTTGAGCAGGTCCATGTCCAGCAGATCTTTGCCTACACCAGTGAGGGAGCCCAACGGGCACTGACCAGTTTGAATTCAGGGACGGACTTTGATGAGATTGCCTGGACCTATGACCCGGTGACTGGCGGTGACCTGGGTTGGTTCCCATTTGGTTACCTGACAGTTGACGAAGTTGATGTGGTGGCATTTTCGCTGGGGGTTGGCGAATACTCACAGGTCATTGAAAGCAGGCTGGGGTATCACATCATCAAGGTTTTGGAAAAAAACAGCGCATACCCGCTGATGGCTGATGCACGGGTTTTTCTCCAGCGCCAGGCGGTTAATGACTGGCTCAGGATCAGCCGCGAACAGGCTGAGATCGAGATCACCTACTGAGAGATCCCATGAGTGATCAAAAACCTGTCATTCCCCCAGTGAAGAGGAGCCGGCCTGACGAAACTGTGTCCAGGATCTCGAACATGGCCCAGCGCAAGCGGCCTGCCGCCTGGAAGATATTGCTGGTGATCATGCTGATCGCAGGGGCGATCTATACTAGCTTGTTCTTTTTGGGGATTGTCG
Source organism: uncultured Anaerolineaceae bacterium (assembly GCA_964435475.1). Lineage (GTDB taxonomy): Bacteria > Chloroflexota > Anaerolineae > Anaerolineales > Anaerolineaceae > CAYSZB01. The sequence continues at coordinate 8,231 of CAYSZB010000005.1, forward strand.
ACCTGCCGAAATTTGAAACAAAACCCACACAGGTGCTGATCATTACCCATACTGCGACCAGGCAGCCCACACCCAAGCCGAGCAGCACCCTGACCCAAACACTCCAGCCCAGCACCACGCTGACAGCCACTGGCACGGTCGAGCCCACCGCTACGGTTACAGCAACACCCACCCCGACTGAGAAACCGATGCCATTTATTCTCAAGGGCACACCCCAACCTGTGAGCAGTAAGATACTGCACCCGTCCTGGGATTGTCAATACCTGGTGATCGGTGGGCAGGCCTGGGATTTACAGGATGCCGATGTGATTGGTGAGATCGTACACCTGGGTGGGTCTTATGGTGATGAGCTGGTTGACATGTACTCAACGACCGGGTCTGTAACGCTCTATGGCAAGTCTGGTTATGAATTCATACTGGATAATAAAGAGATCGAAAACAGCGGTAGCTTATGGATCAGGCTCGAGGAAGAAAGTGGTTTACCCCTTTCGAGCATCACCTACCTGGATGTTTCGTCGTCCTGCCAGGAGAACCTGATCATTGTCAATTTTAAACAGGTACGCTGAGCGGTTGTTTATCTTTTCCGGGGGGAGATCGATACTGTTGATGAGGTTTTTAACAGACCTGTCAAAGAATCAGCTTTTACTGCCATTACCTTTGAATTGGCAAAGTATTCAAAATTAAAGCCGGTTGGGTCACCGGCATTTTTGCCTGGAATGGGCATCAGGCGGGCGGTGAGCGGTTTGTCCAGGCGCAAAGCAAGCGCTGAAAGATCTAAAAGTATTGCCTCAATTTGATCTGTGGTGATATCACCGGGCAGAGGTAGGACGTCCAGGCCGGTGCCGCAGACAGTTGAGTAGAGCAGCAGGTCATTGACCGATAAAAGCCCTTCTGAGGCTCTCAGGGCAAGTATTGAATCCTCAAGCACCGGCAGCATCAAGCCATTAAAGCCACAGCGCTGATAGGAGGCATGATCCAGGGTGTCGGTAATGAAAGCTGCGGCAGCCAGAGACCCACTGAGACCTACAGACGGGAGGCCTAATGCTTCCAGTGCCGCACCAATGGAGCGTTCTTTGATGGGATATGGCGCGAGCGTAAAATCCAGACCATTAAACTTAACCTGGTAGATCGATTCCAACTGCCTGGCGACAGTCTCTAGTTCACTTGCGTGTTTTTCAATTTCCTCGATCAGCCTCTTCCGGGCATCTTCAAGGTTGTTGGCATGGCTGAATGCATCGATCGCCAGGTCGGCAGCCTCAAGCGCGAGTGCAAAGGCAGGGTCGCTTCCTTTGTGATATGCAGCGGGGAAAAAGGGAGCTCCTGGGGTAACATTGGCAAGCGCAGCAAAGCGCAGGTTGGCAAAACCATCCGGTTCCAGGGCAGCTGCATGGTGCATGACCTGCGCACATGCCCTTACTGCCTTTAGGGATATTTCTCCCATAGCAGTGGTTGTATTGCCTGAAAGGAAGACAGATTTTGTGCCCTTTAGTATTTCAGGGATCAAACGATAGGAATCAAGATCATCCGGCAGGGCTGGGCCGAGGGAGACGTAATCGTACCCTTCGCCATGCGCTGCCAGCTGCAGGGTCTGCGCACCAACAAGCGCATTCGCAGATTCCAGCCAGGATGGGAAAGGCGGGGTTGCCAGGCGGACGGTTTGTACGGTGAAACCGGCATTTTCAAAAGCAAGGCGGGCATGGCGTATGAATATGCCCGCTTTTTGCAGTACTAGTTGGTTAACAGGAAAGCCGGGAGCACAAAAAAAGGTAATAGAACGAATTTGCATCTGGGAACCTCAAGAATTGCGTTGACGGACGACTTCAAAGACCAGGATCACTCCTGCCATGGCAGCGTTCAACGATTCGCTCCTGCCTGGCATGGGAATGCTCACCGGAAGTGTTGCCAGTTGATGGACTTTGGCGCTGATACCCTGGGCTTCGCTACCGATGACAATGGCAAGTGGTTGCCTGAAATCTGCGTTGTAATAAGACATGTTGGCGGACATTTCTGCACAAAAAATGGTAAGACCTTGACAGTGTGCCGTAATTTCCTGCCAGGAACAAGCCAGGATGGGTAAACGAAAATGTGCCCCCATACCTGAGCGCACTACTTTGGGGGCAAATGCCTGGGTAGTGCCTGGAGAAAGCAAAATCCCCTGTGCCCCAGCCGCTTCTGCTGTGCGGATCAGGGTTCCCAGGTTACCGGGGTCACGTATGCCATCCGCGATGACCAGGAAGTCCCGTTGGACTGGAAGAGATAAAGTCTTGAGAGAAAAGACCGCCAGGATACCCTGGGAGGTGTCTGTTCCGCTAATTTTTTGGAACAGCTCACTGGTTACCGGGTAAGATTCAACCGATGGAGGAAGACCCGCAACCAGGTTTTCACCCCTGGAGGATATTTGATCAGAGTAAAGGATGAACTGCAGTGGGTAATGCTCATGGATGCCTTCCTCGACCAGGCGAACTCCTTCAGCCGCGAATGCATTTTCACTGCGGATCGCAGATACCTGGCTCAACAGAGTTCTGACCAGCTGGATCCTGGGGTTCTGCATTGATGTAATGATTTCTCTTATTGTGAGCTCCTCATTGATAGTTCCAAGTTGCTTTATTATAAGACGAATATTCCTGTGGCTGGTTTGGATAGAACAGGTTTTATGTTATGAGGACGCCTTTTTCCAAAAGAATGGATTCGTGATTATGCAGAACAACAGTCCACAGATATCTCGCCGTTTTCTTTAATATGCAGCAGGCAATATTGCGGATGATGGTTGTTAAACACACATGGAAGTGCAGCACCCGGGTTGATAAAAGTGACCCCATCAAAATATGTGTAAACCTGGCGGTGGGTGTGTCCAAAAATGATCACCCGTGCTTTGGGATATTGCTTTTTCAGGTTCAGGAAACTGCGTTGAAAATTAAATCCATGCCAGGAATAATGCACAAGGTCGAAGAAATATTGCGTAAGGGATATATGCCCATGGGTCAGGGTCAGGGTGACCCCGTTGAAGGTCGGTTCAAGATAGCGGGGCAGCTTGAAGCCGTAGAGCCAGTCCCGGTTGCCCTGGACGCTGAGGACCGGGGCGATCTCTGATAACTGCTCAAGGACGGACTGGCTGCAAACATCCCCGGCATGAAGGATGGCGTGTAGATCCGCTTTTGCAAAGGCGTTCAGGATTTTGCCTGGCAAAGCTTGGGAGCGATCCGGAATATGGGTGTCGGATATGATACCGAGATGTACAGTGCCTGATGCAACCATGACAGCTAGTATACCTTGATTGCTTTGAATATATCCCGGATGTAATTTATGTCCTGATTAATACCAGGTATACGCAAAAGAGAAAAATGCGGGCAGGATATGACCATGCCCGCATCACGACCCCACAGAAAATTATCTTAAATAGCAGACAAGGGCTTGTGTAAGGCGATCATTTTCTTGTATACTCTATATCCCAGGTTTGTATAGAGGTCCAGGGCACCGGTCAGGCTCTCACTATCCACGCCTAGGGCAACTTCTTCCATGCCTTGTTCCTTGTGCATCTGCATTGAACGGGCGATCAAGGCACTGGCGATGCCACGCTTGCGCCAGGGGCGGAGAACAGAGATACCTTCCGTGTAACCACGTTTTCGGTTGTACTCCTGGTTTTCCAATTCATCAATGAAATTTTGCACCGATCCCACCACCTTGTCACCATCCCAGGCAACCTGCCAGAGTTGTGGTTGATAAAACCGCGATTGGATAAATGCCTGGTATTCACTCTCCTGTATCTCTGCGTATCCCCAGTGATCACGGAAAGCCTCAGTGGATGCGTCCCACACCTCGCGGTATTGATCGGGGTGGGGAGTGCCAACCTTTATCCCTGCCGGCAAAGACACTTCAGGGATCTCATCCAGGGGTCTTTTCATGCTGAAGAAAAAGCGTTCTGGTGGATAGCCCTGTGATGTATATAGATCTAAACTGAAACGACTCGTTTCGGTTGTTTCTGTACAAAATACTTTCTCACCAGCCAGGGACTTTTCTTTGGCTATGTTCTTTAACCTGTTCTCTCCCCATTCCAGTAACAATTGCCCGATCTCAGGCTGGCGGAAGGCAGGCACCAGGTGAAAAAAGGAGAATAGCTTGTACTGTTTTGTCTCTACTATCTGGAACCAGGTGACACGCGAATAGGCAATGGTTTGACCTTCCATTTCAAGAAAGATCATATCAGTAGTCGGGTCGCAATTCGTCAGGTTGGCGTATTGGACCCGTAAATTCTCTATGGTCTCACAATATTCATCCTGGTCTGTCTCTTTGCAGGCATCAATAATGGCAACCATTTTGGGGAAGTCAGTCTCGCCCTCAAAATTGCGCAAGCGCAGTCCATTAATCTTATAATTATTCATTATTTTTCCTCATTTCTTGTTAATGCCTGGATTAAGTATCCTTCTGCTCATAATCAGGCACTTTTTCCTCAACCGGTTGCGCGATCTCAACAAATTTGGCTTCAGCCTTCGCCATTCCTGCACGGTCCCGGTCAGTGATCTTGAAACGTAACGCTACAGGGATGATGCTCAAAGCAACAATGCCTGCTGTGATCTTGACCGGGAAAAGCGGGTTGAATCGTTCCCAAAGATATGCACCAATGGCTGGTGCAGGTAATGAGAACAAGCCCAGGCTTGAGTCGATCAACCCAAAAGCAGTACCTCGCATCCTTTCAGGGATTGCTTTACTGAGCAATGATTGATAGGCTGGGGACATCACTGCCCCAGCCATGCCAAAGATACCCCAGATGATTGCATACCACACAAAGCCATCCATAAAAATGAACAACATGAGGGCAACCAGTTCGAGGATGAAACCCAAAACAATCGATAGCCTTTCACCCTTTTTGTCAGCCAACCAGCCAGCAGGTATGCCGACCAGCATGCTGGTCACCCCGCTGATCGAAGAAAGCCAACCGATCTCCTGGTAGCCCAGGCCACCGAAGTCTTTCAGGTAGATGGGGAGCAACTGGAAGGACATTGTGTAAGAAATATCTCTTGCCCCATCCGTGATAAGCAACCAGGTGAGCAATCCGCCGCCCATCATTAATCCCAGCGAGATCCACAGGCTTTTACCGAGGTTATTTACGGTCAATTTGCGGGGTTGGGCTTCCTTGCCGCCCTTGACAGCTGCTTTTCTTGACATCTGGATGCGAATGAGCGTGGCAGCCAGGTAAATGATCCCGGCGACGATCAACATAACCTTGAAGCCATAGGTATCTGCCAGCCAGCCACCCATTGGCGGGCCGATGACTGCTACAAGGGTATAGATGACATTGGTGACACCATACACCCTTGCACGATTTTCTTCGGCAGTCTCTTCGGCCACAAATGCGCCGTAGCTGGGACCGACCAGGGCACGAGTGATGGATTGCAGACCATGACCGGCCAATACCCACTGCCAGGTTGGTGCCAGTATCAGGCCAATATAGGAAAACACTCCCAGTGTGCTGCCTATGGCAATGCTGCGCAGGCGTCCCAGGTTATCCGAGATCCATCCGCCAACGATTTGCAGGATCAGGGGCAGGATCGCCGCAATGGTGAAGAATACACCCACCTGGATGACATTGGCATCCAGTGATTTCAGGTACAGCGGCAGCATGTTCAGGTACATGTCACCGGCAATATTGGCGAGTACCATGGATAGTAAGAATATCCACAGGTTTCTTGTCAAGAGCGAGAGTGCCCGCTTTATTCCATTTACTTTTTTCATCAAAACTTCCTTACCCGGGAACCGGGTATTCTATAGTGCCTGAGTCATCAGATCTGTTCCCGACCTTAACTCCTTGTGGTAGGTATCAAATTGACGCGAAATGTGCATTCCAGCCTTTTTGTATAACCTGGTGGCATCAGTAAGACTGTTGGCATCAACGGCCAAACCTGCTTTGTTCTTATCAAACAGGTAAAACTGGTTGAAGGCATGCTGCAATAAGGCAAGTCCCAGTCCTTGCTTGCGCCAGGGTCGGCGCACTGCCAGTTGCGCGACCCAGCCCATATTGTTGTCTTCCGGGATACGTGGCCAGCAAAAACATATGCCGGCAATTTCCTCTCCGGCCATGGCAAGAAACCACAAAGCAGGGTCAAAATCCGGGTTGCCTTCCAGTTGGTGCTGCCAGGATGCCAGCACATCATCAAAAGATTTCTGGACCACGCCCCAATGATCTTTGAAAGCGTCAACACTTGCCCGGATGGCATCCGGCAGCTGTCGGGGGTAATCGATCGGTTTGATAACCACCCCGTCAGGCAGATGTGGTTTGGTCGGCTGTCCGGTCAGCTCCATTTCCATTCGGTAGTATGAGCGGATCAGGTTAAATCCTGAAGCAGTCAATATATCCCGATGCTGCAGCTCGTCCTGGCGGATGCCATAACTCATTACGACATGTGTACCTTGAGGTGCCAGGTCAACCCTTTCACGTGCTTTTTCCTCCGCCCATTCCAGCATCCAATGTGCAAGGTGATCACTCCAGTGATCCGGGTGCAATTCCAACCAGATAAACTTCAACACGTGGGGCGCTTCGTTGTCCCAGACTTCGACATAACCCGCGATCGTATCATCTGCTGTGACCAAAACCCTCGTGCATTCCTCAAGGTTCAATCCCGGGGAAGTCCAATCGATCAGGTTATGTTCCAATGAATGCTCTTCATAACCATACTTTTTAAGTGAACAGGCGTTCAACATCTTTGTAGTTTCGACCGCATCATCCAAAGTAAAGGGACGCAGCCTGTAATCCGGTGTAATCAAAATATTTTCCATTTTTTCCTCTTCTCCAATACCTTCTCAAAAACGACCATAATTATTTGTTGGTCAAAAATACGCTTGCTGCAAGTGGTTAATTAAACAAAAAACCACGGGATCGGATGGGTCCCGTGGTTTGAAATAATTGCGTGTAGATTAACCGGATACAGGCCCATTCCATGTATGGATTAAAAGATTGACCTTTTCGGCAACCTTTTCCATCATGTAAGTGATTGATTTTGTGATTATCATTCTCAAAGCACCTGCTTCCTCAAACTTTGAAAGTTTATCACTAATCTTAAATTAATGTCAAGCATTTTGGAAGGAAAAATGAGAGCTAACCAAAGCGCCCTTCAATGTAATCAAGTGTCCGTTTATCCTTGGGACGCGTGAAAAGTATCTCACCGTTGTTAAATTCGATCAATTGTCCTTGCAGGAAAAAGGCAGCCCAATCAGCTGTGCGGGCAGCCTGTTGGATGGAATGGGGAACCAGGATGATCGTGTAGTCCTTTTTCAACATGTTGAGGCTTAGTTCCACTTTGGCTGTGGAAAGAGGATCCAGTCCTGATGTTGGCTCATCCAGGAGAATTATTTCAGGTTGCAGAACGAGGCTGCGTGCCAGGCAAAGTCGCTGTTGCTGCCCACCCGAAAGGGAGGTTGCAGGCTCATCCAGGCGTTCTTTAACTTCATCCCAAAGAGCTGCCTGGACCAGGCTGCGCTCAATTGCCTCCTGGAGTACTTTTACTGACCGGATGCCTGCCAGTTCAAATGCGTAGGTCAGGTTGCGACGAATACTGAAGGGCAGCACCACCGGCCTGGCAAATACCATCCCGATCTTGCGCCGTAGGGCGATGACATCCGTTTTTTTGGACAGTATGTCCTCACCATCCAGTAGCACCTTGCCGGAAACTTTCTTAACGTCCGCCAGGTCATTTAAGCGGTTCAGCACGCGCAGGATGGTCGATTTTCCGCCACCGGAGGGACCAAACAGTACTGTCACCTGGTTGGCAGGAATTTCCAGGTTGATATCTCTTAATGATTCAGTACCATCTGAATAATCCAGGGATAAATGTTCGATAACGATCTTGTGCTTATGCTCACTTACCATTGGCGCCTCTTTCGTGCCTGGGACCGGATGATCGAGGCGACCAGGTTCATGGTTAAGACAAAAACCAATAACACCAGCGCGGTACCATACTGGATCTGGATGGGCATGCCCGGGACCTGGGTCGAGATGACGAAAAGGTGATAAGGCAGTGCCATAGTGGCATCCAGGGGGGAGGATGGCAGACGCGGCAAAAAGAAAGCCGCCACTGTGAACATGATCGGTGCGGTTTCCCCCGCCGCCCGTTCCAGTCCGAGGATCACACCGGTCAGGATGCCTGGCAGTGCCTGCGGTAGAACCACCTTGCGAATTGTCTGCCACCGAGTCCCTCCAAGGGAAATGCTGACCACACGGAAAGACTGGGGCACTGCGCGCAATGCTTCTTCCGCGGTGCTGATGATCACGGGTAGGGTAATAATTGCCAGGGTTAATGAACCTGCAAGGATGCTGGTACCCAATTTCAGGAAAAGGACAAACAAACCCAATCCAAACAACCCGTATACCACCGAAGGGATGCCCGAAAGGCTGGTAATGGCAATCCGGATCAACTGGGTCATGCGGTTGTCAGGTGCGTACTCCGCCAGGTAGATTGCTGCACCCAGACCGAGAGGTACGGCAAAGATGGCAGTACCCAGTGTGAGGTAAAAAGTGCCGACCAGGGCAGGGAAAATACCCCCGTCATGCATGCCGTTCGAAGGATAGTTGGTCAGAAATTGCCAGGAAATTGCCCCGGATCCTTTGATGATTATGTAGATCACAATAGCAATGATTAGAAGTACAGTTGAGAAGGCAATCACAGTTAAGACGGTGAAACCAATCTTTTCATTAAGCTGGCGTTTCCTGGAGGAGGTGCTCATGACAGTATCCTCTCCGAGCGCTTCTTGGTGCGTGAGATCACAGCTGACGCTGTAATATTGATTGCCAAAGAGATCAAGAAAAGCACAATACCTATGAAAAACAAGACGTGATAGTGAGTGCTGCCCCTGGCAACCTCTCCCATTTCTGCAGCAATGGTTGCAGTCATGGTTCGGGCAGGCGAAAACAAGGCAGACAGACCTGTTGGCATGACGCCAGCATTGCCTGTGACCATCATTACAGTCATGGTCTCACCAATTGAGCGGCCTAAACCAAGCATGATGGCCGTGAGGACGCCGGATCTGGCTGCCGGCAGGGTGACCCGCCAGATGGTTTGCCAGTGGGTGGCACCCATGGCCAGGGAGGCATCGCGATATGCCTTGGGGACAGCGTCCAGGGCATCTTCCGCAATGGAGACAATGGTTGGTATTGAAATGGTACCCAGCAGGATGGCACCGGCAAGCGCGGTCAAACCGGTGGGAAGGTTAAGTGTGGTTCGCAGGAACGGCACCAACACCAGGATACCCAGAAATCCAAGGACAACAGATGGCAGCCCTGCCAGTATCTCAACGACTGGTTTGAGCACCTCACGCAACCAGCGTGGGGCGATCTCAGCGATGAAAATGGCACTTGCCAGTCCGACCGGTATGGCAACCAGTGCAGCGCCGATGGTGACCAACAGTGAGCCACCGATCAAGGGGAGAATGCCATAATAGCCTTCAATCGGGTACCATCGGCTGGAAAAGAGATTGCTGAGAGAGACTTCAGCAAGAGTGACTATGCCTTCACTGATCAGGAAATAGAAAATGAGCAAAACAAAGAGAATGGCTGAGTAGCCGGATGCCTTTATCAGCGGTGTGATCAAGAGTTCGGTGACCCTGGCAGAAGACCAATTTTTGGAATTTTGGAGGAAATCTTTCTCTACCTGCATATTGATTCCATTATGGATTAACCGGAACGAAACCAAGCCGGGCAACAATTGCCTGGGCTTCTTCAGAAAGGATCCAGTCCAGGTAAGCCTTGGTCTTTCCTTCGGGTTGGCCATTGGTATACATGTAAAGATCACGCGAAACAGGGTAAGTCCCTGAATTGACTGTGGCTGCTGAAGGTAGCACAAAAGGACCTGTTTCCGATTCGGCGATCGCAAGCACCTTGACTGCATCAGTCACGTAACCCAAGCCATCATAGCCTATGGCGTTGGGGTTGCTGCCCACCTCAAGGGTGATCCCTTCGGACGAGGGCAGCAACAGCGTGCGTGGGTCAAAGATCAGGGAACTCTCAGAATCTCCCAGTCTCAGTACGGTCTCGAGGAAATAGACATGGGTACCAGAGTTTGTTTCGCGGGATAGTCGCACAATTGGGCGATCTTCCCCTCCAAGTTCGGACCAATTGTCGAATTTACCTGAGTATATGCCCGATACCTGTTCCAGGGTTAATTGGCTGACCGGGTTGGATGGGTGGACGATCAGGGCAATGGCATCCCTGGCTACAATGATCTCATAAGCTTCTACCCCATTCTTTCTTGCAGCATCCAGCTCTTCTTGCTTGATCTGGCGTGAGGCATTGGCAATGTCCACTGTATTATTAATCAAAGCAGCGATTCCTGTGCCTGAGCCGCCACCAGTGACCGAGATGCTTACCAATGGATCGATCACCTGGTAGGCTTCTGTCCAGGCTAGTGCCAGGTTAACGAGTGTGTCAGAACCCTTGTTCTCAATTAATATGGATGAATTGCCCCCGGGATCAGTAGACCCAGGGGTGCATCCTGAAAGTAACAAACCAGCCAGGATCAAGCATGCCAGGCATTTAAACTTGATCATCAAAGCGATTATAGCAAACTAATAAGTTGTGATTCCAGGTGAAGTGTGACTTTTAAGTACATTTAACAGGTTAATAACAAATTATGACAAATCGGGTAAGGTAAAATTGACATCATGGACCCACTGATGGCAGCCATACTGCAAATTAATCACTTGAATTTTTACTATGGTCAGAAAATGGCTCTCCATGACATCAGTATGGATATTCTTTGCCATCAAGTCACTGCATTGATCGGACCATCAGGGTGTGGCAAGTCCACCTTTTTACGCTGTCTGAACCGCATGAATGATACGATCCATGGCACACGGGTTGAAGGAGAGATCCTCTTTGAAGGTGTAGATATCCATGCCCCAGATATGGACCTGCCCCTTTTACGCCAGCGTATCGGTATGGTTTTTCAAAAACCCAATCCCTTCCCAAAGTCGATCTTTGAAAATGTAGCTTATGGTCCGCGCATACTGGGCGAAAAATTGACCAAGAACACATTACCCAACCTGGTGGAAGAGAATTTGCGCCAGGCTGCCCTATGGGATGAGGTGAAAGATCAACTGGACCAGAATGCCTTATCTTTGTCTCTGGGTCAACAGCAACGCTTGTGTATTGCCAGGGTCCTGGCGGTTCACCCGGAAGTTATCCTTATGGACGAGCCTTGTTCAGCGTTGGATCCGATCGCCACGGAACGTGTTGAGGAATTGATCATCGAATTAAAGCCCATCTATTCCATCGTGGTCGTTACCCACAACATGCAGCAAGCAGGACGGGTTTCTGACAACACCGGTTTGTTCTGGCTGGGGGAATTGGTTGAGTTTGCGCCTACTGATCAACTATTCACCCGACCTAAGCAGAAGATCTCTGAAGATTATCTTACCGGCCGCATGGGCTAATTTCCAGGTAAAGGGGGGGGGGGAAAAAGGGCAGAAATTTATTGTTGCTGCTTTTGATCGCGGAAGAAGCCCAGGTAAATCACCAACGCCAGGCCAATGACACTGAATATTATCAATCCGATCCCCAACTTTTGGGAGTCACCAAAGAGTGTGTAGGTTATGGGTGGACGGGGTGTGGGGGTGGCCGTTGGCATGGGTGTACGCGTGGGCAGTGGTGTGCGCGTGGCACGTGGGGGTGTATTGGTGGGGGTTGGTTTGATGGGTGTTGCTGTCTGGGTTGGGGTTGCTGTGGCCGGACCAGGTGTCCGGATGGTCAGGACCTGCCCGGCGAATACATCTGTTGAGCCGGTGCCCATTCCGGAGTTTAGCAGTATCTCATTCATTGTTGTGTTATAAGCGATAGCGATCAACCACAGTGTTTCACCATACTTCACAGTATGGATTACGTAACCATTTTTATCTGGTGTGGAGGTGACCACGGGCTGAATGGCAGGCGTTTCTTCTGTGGCCTGGGCAGCAGGTGCTGAAACCACATTGCTAGGCGGCAAATTCACTTCCTCACCCGGTCTGACATTGAGTGTGTAATAGACGGTGTCACCTGAGAAAGCGACCCCGGCCCCCACGCTGCCAGCCAGGTAGTTGACCATGGTTTTCCAGTGGACATAATCAGACCACACCGTGTAAACTGCATAAGCGATCGACATGTTGGTGCCCATGGCTACATTTTCCTGGATGCCATAATCCCAGGCGGTTGAGCCATCCGGACGGGTATGGGTCCAGTAACCCAGGAACGCCATATGATCGGATTGAACCTGGGCAAAGTCCATCAATCCTGGATCGATCGTGTAAGGGGTTAGACCCTTGGATGAACGCAGTAAATTGACCTCGCTGATCAGGTCATAAGCTGAACCAGCCTGGGCTGATGTTTTTCGGACAGGTATTAAAACCAGAAAAAACACCAGCAGAAAAATGAGTCGCAGAGCCTTATGCATGTTTTTGTCTTTGTTTATATCTTCCAATAAGAGCCAATTGTAATTGCAAAATCAAATGTTGGCAAACTATGCAGAATTGCCAAGGATGGTCATTGATACCACAAAGAATAATGATAAACTTAATTTATTAACGAAATCTATTGGAGAAAGACCATGCTAGATCTGAAACTGATACGTGAACAACCCGAAATCGTGCGCGAAGCATTACGGAAGCGCCACATGGAAACCGAACCGGTGGATGCGGTGTTGCGCCTGGATGAATTAAGGCGTTCCATCATCCTCGATGTGGAAACCAAACGCTCTGAGCGTAATGCCGTCTCGAAGGAGATAGGGCGGATGAAGGATGCAGATTCACGGCAGGAAAAGATCGATGCCATGCGAGTTCTGGGTGATGAGATTGCAGTGCTGGACGTGCAATTAAAACAGGTGGAAACAGATTTGACCGCCTCCGCCGCCATTATCCCGAACATCCCCGACCCGGATGTGCCGGTTGGGGTGGATGACAAGGATAATGTGGTAGTCAGGGTGGTTGGATCTATGCCTGAATTTGATTTTACACCCCAGGCCCACTGGGACCTGGGACCGCAGCTTGGCATCATTGACTTTGAGGGCGGGGTAAAACTGACTGGTTCACGGTTCTACGTGTTAAGCGGGGCAGGCGCCAGGTTGCAGCGGGCGTTAATTTTCTGGATGGTCGACCTTCACGTAAGGCAGGGTTATCTGGAAAAGTACCCTCCCTACATGGTTCATTCCGATATCCTTTTTGGCGCAGGGCAACTGCCCAAGTTTGAGGATAACCTCTACAAAGACCACCTGGAGGATATGTGGATGGTGCCAACCGCCGAAGTACCTCTGACCGGGCTGCATATGGGTGACATCATCGAGGAGGAAAAACTGCCGATCAACTACACGGCCTACACTGCCTGTTTCAGGCGTGAAAAGATGAGTGCAGGGCGGGATGTGCGTGGCATCAAGCGCGGGCACCAGTTTGACAAGGTCGAGATGTATAAATTCTGCCTGCCCCAGGATTCACCGATGGAACTCGACCGTATGGTGGCAGATGCGGAACAGACCGCTGCCGAGTTGGGTTTAACCTACCGGGTGCTTTTGCAATCCACTGGCGACCTGAGCTTTGGTTCACATAAAACCTATGATATTGAGGTTTGGGCGCCGGGGTGCGGTGAATGGTTGGAAGTCTCGTCAATATCGAGGATTGGTGACTTCCAGGCAAGGCGCGCCAATATCCGCTACCGCCAAAAAGATAGTGGACGTGTGGAGTACCTGCACACTTTGAATGGCTCTGGTTTGGGTTTGCCGCGCACACTGATCGCTGTCATGGAGAATTACCAGCAGGCTGATGGTTCGATCGTCATTCCCGATGTATTGAAACCTTACATGGGCGGTATCGAGGTGATCAGGGCGTTATAATGCCAGCTTGGCTGAATATAACCTTGCTTGTTGTTGTGATCATTGTCCAGCTGATTGGTCTTTTGGGCTTGCTGCTGGTATTTTTCCCAGGATTGACAGTCATCTGGGCAGGACAGCTTGCCTGGGCGATCGCCACCGGGTTTAACCATGACCACAATTCCTGGCAATTTGGTTTGACAATTGCCATATTCGTGCTTAACACAATTTTTATGGTTGTCGGCTCACTGATCGATAACCTGTTCATGGCCGAAGGGGCAGCCAAAAAGGGTGTCAAATGGTGGGCAATCCTGGCAGTTTGGGTTGTGATGGTGATTGTCAGTATCATACTTTCCCCGATCGTTGGACTGCTGGCTGCCGTGGTGGCACTTTTTGTGATTGAAATCATCCGCATCAAGGATTACAGGCAGGCATTTAAATCATCCGGATCGTTGATCGCCAGCATCGGGCTGGCCGCCCTGGTCAGGTTGATCCTGGCTGGTATGATGATCGGCCTGTGGGTACTTTGGGTGATTGCGCTTTGATTGAATTCCGTCATTAAACACAAAAAGGTCATGAAGTTATCATGACCTTTTTTGATAATTTGACTTATTTTTAACCCAAATGACCTTCGAGCATGAAAATGTTCTTATCCCCAAGGGTTTTTGCAATGGTGATCAGGCGGTTCATGTTGGCTTCTTCTTCGACCTGTTCATTAACGAACCATTGTAGCATTCCCTGTGAGGCATAATCCTTATCTTCCTTGGCGATATCCATCATGTGGTTGATGCGGGCAGTCACTTCTTCTTCCCAGGCGAGTGCCTTCTCAAATGCTTCGAGAACACTTTTGTATTCACTAGCCGGTTTCTCCAGCGCAGGGATTTCAATTTTTGCACCGACTTCCATCATGTAGTGCATGAATTTCAATCCGTGTTCACGCTCTTCAGCTGATTGTTTAAAGAACAAATTAGACAGGTTCTTTAATTCCAGTGAATTAAAATACACTGCCATTTGAATGTAAATATGGGATGCGATCAATTCATGACCGAGTTGGCTGTTGAGGGCATCGTTGAGGTTTTTACTGATCTTCATATTAATTATCTCCTTGATATTTTTGCTAAGTATACATAATTTGGATAAGAAATGTCCAGTTTTTAGATGGAATCTGATGAAACGTTTACACTTTTCTGGCTGTTCTTGCCAGGTAAAGGGCGATCGATCCGGCAACCGCTGCGTTTAGCGATTCGATCCTGCCATACATCGGTAGGCGCATCAAGTGATCACAAGATTTGGCAACCAGGTCGCGTAGTCCTTCGCCTTCATTGCCCACCACCAGGGCGATCCCCATGTCCAGGTTGAGTTCACCGGGAAGCCTGGATCGCTCACTTTCATCCAACCCTATAACCCAGGCGTCCATAGCCTTTATTTCTTTGATCGCCTGTGCCAGGTTGTATTGTGCGATCAAAAGGTGCTCACTGGCACCCGAGGATGCGTGCACGACAGACGGAGTGATCATAGCTGTGCGGGCGATCGGCAGGATCACGCCGTGCACACGCATGATCTCAGCGCTTCGCAGCAGCGTGCCCAGGTTTTGCGGATCCTGGATGGTGTCCAGCAAAAGAAAGAAGGGAGCTTCATTTTGAGATTTGCTGAATGCAAAAACATCACGAATATCGACATACGGATAGGCACTTGTCTCAAGTGCAACTCCCTGGTGACCCTGGTCGATCAGGTCCAATTGTGAGCGCTCAACGACCTCAATGGGCAGCTTTCTTTCACGTGCCAGGCGAGAAATCAATTCCAGTTTTGCATTTGGCTGGTTTCCCCTGGCCAGGCGTAATCGAAAATTATGCCTGCGTTCTGCACGCAGGACCTCAAGAACCGGGTTACGCCCGCTGATCCATTCTTTCACAAGCTTACTCCCACTTCCAAAGAGTGCCATCCTTGCTGTCTTCAAGGCTGACCCCCAGTCGCTTCAATTCATCACGGATGCGATCGGACATCTGCCAGTTCTTTTGTTTACGCAATTCTTTTCTCAGTTCGATCAAAAGATCGATGAACGGATCGGCATTGGAAGAGGTCGTTGTTGCCTGTTCCAGTTTTAATCCCAACACGTCACTCAACTCTCTGAATGTTTTTTGGGCATCATCGAGTTGTAGCTGGCTGGCGCCGTCTGAGCGTGCCTGGTTGATAGCCTTGACCAGGTCAAAAAGGTAACCGGACGCTCCTGCGGTATTGAAGTCGTCATCCATTGATTCGATGAACCCCATGCGGGTCTTCTCGGCTTGTTTCTTCAGCTTTTCAAGGGCATTTTCAGCGATGCCTGCACTGCCCGGTAATGCTGGTTTTAAAGTACTGCGCAATCGATCTAGTGCACCTTCGGTTTGCTCGATCACTTCATCGTTAAATGTCAAAGGGCTGCGATAGCCGGCGTTGATCACCATTAAACGCATGATATCTCCTGGGTGCTTTGAAAGGAATTCGTCTATGCTCACCAGGTTACCGATGGACTTGGACATTTTTTCGCCTTTTAGCTGCAGCATGCCATTATGCATCCAGTAGCTTGCGAAGGGTTTGTGGGTGATTGATTCAGTCTGGGCGATTTCGTTCTCGTGATGCGGGAAGATCAGGTCATTTCCACCGCCGTGGATATCGATCTGCTGACCAAGATGGTGCAGATTCATGGCTGAACATTCGATATGCCATCCAGGGCGACCTTTGCCCCACGGGCTGTCCCATGCAGGTTCGCCTGGTTTGGCTGACTTCCAGAGCGCAAAATCCATGGGATGCTCCTTCCGTCCATCAATCTCAATGCGTGCACCGGCGTTCATGCTCTCGAGTTTACGCCAGGAAAGCTTGCCATAGTCCTCGTCCCTGGATACTCTGTAATAGACATCCCCATCGATCGCATAAGCTGAATCCTGTTCTATCAACTTGGCAATCATGTCGAGGATGAAGGGCATTTCTTCTGTTGCGCGGGGGTTATAAGTGGCAGGCTTGACATTAAGGTCAGCCAGGTTCTTTTTGTAATCTTCAATATATTGTTGAGCTAACTGGTAGGGATCCATGCCCAGGGTGTTTGCGCGGTTGATGATCTTATCATCCACATCGGTAAAGTTCATCACATAGCGCACTTCATAGCCTGAATACTCAAGATACCGCCGGACAATGTCAAAAACCAGGGCAGACATGGCATGCCCAACATGCGCCTTATCATAGACGGTTGGTCCGCAGACATACATGCGCACTTTGCCTGGCTCAAGGGGTGAAAAAACCTCTTTCTTACGTGTGAGCGTGTTGTAAAGTCTTAATGTCATAATTTTGCTCCTGGATTTGAAGATTAATCACGTTCAGGCTTGGCAAAAACCATTCGCCCGGCTGCTGTTTGCAACACCTTTGTCACAGTAACCTTAATGTTTTGGTTTAGGTAGCGCTGGCCATTTTCGATCACCACCATGGTGCCATCAGCGAGATAACTCACACCCTGGTTCTGTTCCTTGCCCTCCTGGATGACTTTCATGTCCAGAGTTTCTCCGGGTAAAAGGATCGATTTAACGGCATTTGCCAGTTCGTTGATGTTCAGGATGCGGATTCCCTGCAATTCTGCGATCTTGTTCAGGTTGTAATCATTGGTTAAGATCGGGCATTGCAATTGCCTGGCAATGGAAACCAGTTTTTGATCCACTTCGCGTACATTTTCATCGTCCATTTCGCTGATCGAAACAGGCACAGCTTCATTCTTTTGCAGTTCTGACAGAACATCCATGCCCCTGCGGCCGCGCTGCCTGCGTAAATTGTCTGCGGAATCAGAAACATATTGCAATTCATTGAGTACGAAGCGTGGGATTACCAGGGTGCCTGTCAGGAAGCCGGTTTTGGCAATGTCAGCAATGCGACCATCGATTATTGAGCTGGTATCCACCAGGATGCGGTGCTCCGCTTCACTGTGCCGTGAGATCTTTATTCCGCCCCTGGTGAACATTGCCCGAACAGCTGTGATAAAGTCACCCTGCCTGGTGGAGAAAAGGGCAATGCCAAGGTAGGAAAATATCAAGGCGCTGGCAACTGGCAGAATATTACTGAAAGGTTTTGGTAAAAGTGAAAGTGGATAGGCAAGCAGGGCAGCTATTATCAAACCAAGGATCAGACCGATCAAACCACCAAGGATGTTCTGCGCACTGATGCGGGTGAAGAACTTGCGCAAAGCCTGCAGGGGCTTGATGGTGATCCATGGAGAGATGATGAAACCGATCACAGCCAGGATGACACATGCGATAATGGAAATGTGTAATGGGGTTAATGGGCTGTTGACCCATAACTGGCTGATCAATGTTTGTAAGGGTGTGCCCAAGAGGGCACCAATAATTCCGAAAATAATAAATCCAGTGATACGGATAATAATATTGACTTTCATTAAAACTCCTTTTAAGGTGCGGAATGAATCCGGGATAATATCAAACAAATAATAGCATGTCTGAGTATTAGAGTCAATTCACAGTACAAGTTCATATAATTTGCTTATAATTACCAGTAACAACACACATCCGGGAATTCCAACTATTCACTATGGGAAGGGCAAAATGGAGCTTATAAAAGACACTTTGCTGCACGAAAGATACAAGATCGTCCGCAAACTTGGCCAGGGAGGAATGGGCGCCGTGTATGAAGCTTGGGATGTTACCCTTGACACGAAGGTTGCTGTAAAAACAAATTTCAACCCTGCGCAGGATAGTGTAGAGCAATTTTTACACGAAGCACGGCTTTTGGCAGGGCTCAAACATCCCAATTTACCCCGGGTAACCGATTATTTTGTGATCGGCAAAGAGCAATACCTGGTAATGGATTTCATTGAAGGAAAAGATCTCAATGAAATGCTGAAAGAGGGCGGACCACTGGAAATCAATAATGTGCTCATGTGGGCAGAAAGGCTTTCCAACGCTGTTGCCTATCTGCACAAACAGAATCCACCAATTGTGCACCGCGATATAAAGCCTGCCAATATCAAGGTTACACCTGAAGGGCAGGTATTCCTGGTCGACTTTGGCATTGCCAAGTCATCAGGCGCTGCCCAGGAGACAGCCAGTGGCGCTTCCGGATACACCCCGGGTTTTGCGCCACCTGAGCAATATGGACAGGGTCGCACGGGGCCCTTCTCAGACCAATATGCGTTGGCTGCCACGATCTATACCCTTCTGACAGGCATAAAACCTGTGGACAGCATCGAACGCCTGATGGGTAAAGCCACCTTGATCCCACTCAAGGAATTGAACAGGCAGGTGCCGGATAATGTCAATGACGCCATCCAAAAAGCCCTCTCCATGCAACCCAGGGACCGTTTTGACTCAGTACAAGATCTGCAAAATGCATTAAACGCTCCTGCCTTCCATCTCCAGGAAAGTGAGCGTTTGGCAAGCAATTCAAACATTACCCAAAAACCGCCTTTAGGTGAACAACCTCTCTCCATGGCTGGGCAAAATTTTGTGAAAAATCCAACGCCCAGGAAAAAGCTCAAAGGGTGGGTCATTGCCCTGATCGCTTTGGGTGTTCTTTTATGCCTGGGGGTAGTGATTGGCGCTGCAGGAATTGCTTTCATGCGCGGCAACCTGATGGACCTTTTAAAACCCAAACCAGAAACCCCAGTTTTTGTGATTACCGAAGACAACACACCCCAGATACCGCAAAATACCGAAGTGGTAATATTTACCGAAGTGGAACCAACAGCAACACAAGAGGTTGTGTCTGTATCACCTACCGAGATGAGCACGGACATCCCCGCACCAACCGAAACCCCACAACCCACAACGGATACAAGGCAGCCAGTTGGAGGGTCTGGAGTGATCGTATTTATCAGCGACAGGGCGGATGGTGTAACCCAACAGGTGTGGACAATGCGGGTTATGCAGGATGCCAACGGCGAGATCACTTCAGATGAGTTTACCCAACTAACATTTAACGAGGGCGATAAGAGTGATCCTGCCTGGTCGCCGGATGGTCAAAAAATTGCTTTTTCTGCGCCTGGTTTCAGTTCCAATGGGCTGGATATCTGGGTGATGAACGCAGATGGCACCGATCGTATCAACCTGACCAACCACATCGGTGATGAATACCAGCCTGCCTGGTCACCGGATGGGAAAATTATCGTATTTACCACCCATACCAGGAATGAAGGAACCCAGAAGATCGAACAACTTTATACAGTAACGGTCGAAGGAACAAATCGCACCAGGATTTCTGAGGACTTTATCGAATCTCAGGCGACCTTCACTCCTGATGGAAAATTCCTGGTCTATGTGATACATGCAAACAACCACGATTACCTGTTCATCCGCAACAAATTTGATGATTTTGCATCTCCCCAGAAATTTGATATCCGCGAGATATTTGGTTTACTGGGAGAAGTGGCTGACCCGGAATTCTCACCCGATGGCGCAAGCATGGTGTATACAAAACTGTCCGGCAACCTCAAAAATATAGTGATGATCACCTTTACTTCAATTGACAGCTATGGGGCAAAAGGTATCCAATCTTTTAATGTGGGGGATAGTGGAGGCGATTCAGAGGCGAGCTGGTCAGGTGATCTGCGTTGGCTGGCTGTCACTAGCATACGGGACGCCGGTGACTTTGAGATCTATATCATGACAACTGCCGGGAGACCACAGGTTAACCTTACCATGCGTGAAGGTGTGGATAGAGCACCGGATTGGATGCCCCTGCCCTAAAAAAGGAAATGGATCGAGAGATACGCTTTTACTTGATAGCTGCCGAAGGAGAATCTGTCGGCGTGGTCACGGACGGTGAAGCATGCGGTCTGTTGATCGGCTTGCCGGCATCCGGGCTCAAGACAAGACTTAATTGCGTCATGGCGGCGTTGTCATAATCGGGGCTGCCGCAAATATCACATACCCATGCTGGAAAATCAGGTACAGTGATCATCTCATCACCGATCCAGGTTATGAGAGTGACCAATTTTAGCTGTTTGCGACCCACCTGGCATTGGCGGCAGGAAAGTGTAGGCATTTTCGAAGAGTTATCCATCAGATATTAACCTACATTTGCTTCGTTTACGATCTGCACGCCGGAACTGGCTCCAATCCGCGTAGCGCCGGCTAAAATCATTGCCCTGGCATCCGAGTAAGAACGAATACCGCCAGCTGCCTTAACCCCCATCTTTTCAGGGCTGCCAACCACAGAACGCATCAGGTGCACATCTGAGACGGTTGCCCCAGAATTGCCAAAACCAGTCGAGGTTTTAACAAAGTCAGCGCCAGCATGCACGCAAAAGAGACAGCCTAGTATCTTTTCAAATTCATCGAGGTAACACATCTCAAGGATGACTTTTAGTTTTGCGTTTCCTTGGTGCACTGCCTCCGCCACAGACTGGATGTCGTCGAATACAGCCTGGAATTGACCGGATTTCATCCAATTTATCTGGATAACCATGTCCAGTTCTCTTGCGCCAGCTGAAAGACACCAGTTTACTTCTGCTACTTTGGTATCGGTGGCGTTGGCACCAAGCGGAAATCCAACTACAGTGCAGACACCAACCGATGTGTCTTTTAGTTCTTTGGCAGCCTTGGGCACAAAAACCGGGTTTACGCAAACGGTGGCGAAATTAAACTGTCGGGCTTCATCACACAACTTTACCAATTGATCTTCAGTTGCGTTGGGCTTCAGTAATGTGTGATCGATCCATTGGGCAATTTCTGTCCCTTTTGGAACTGACACTTCCTGGCTGGGCGGAAGTTCGCTTTGGTAATGCCTGGCAAGTTCGATGAGTTTGTTAAGTTCCATGAGTACCTTGTTGATTTCTATTCCTGTGCTGCCTGGACCAGGTCAGGGATGGAAAGTGAGCGCATCCGATCGATAGGCCAATAGGCAAAAATAGCTGTACCTACAATATCCTTCATATCGACAAAACCCCATTGATGTGAATCTGAGGAATTATTACGGTTGTCTCCGAGCACAAATAATTGACCTTCGGGTATCTTCCAGGTACCTTCGTAGGCAGGTGGAGCTGCGATGTAAGGTTCGGTTAGGGCGTAGCCATTGACATAAACTGTGCCATTTGAAACCTTTACCTCGTCACCTGGCAGCCCGATCAATCGCTTGATGTAATCGTCATTTTTATTGCCCTGGAAATGGAAAACTACGATGTCACCATGGTCCGGTTTTCCCAATTTGTAAGCCAATTTATTGACTAACAGCAGCTCGCCCTCCTGCAGGGTGGGTTTCATGCTGATGTTTTCGACAATGACGCGCGATGAAACTGCATTGATTGCCAGAAAAAGGATCAATGCCAGCAGGATGGTCTCTATGGTGTCCACCAGGAAACCCATCACTGAAGACCGCTCTTTCTTCTTGGGCGTTCTCACTTCTTGATCCGGTGTAATTTCAGATAAATTGTTCTCCATAAGATCTCGTTTACTTTAAATTTATGTAAGGATTATACAACTTAAGGTCTGATGTGCAAGGCTGTGGCAAAAGGTTGGAAAGGGTTTGGTTAACACTTAACCCTGAAAATTACTTTTCTTCTCTCTCGCGTTTCTTGAGGACAAGTTTGATTGGAGTGCCCAAAAACGGGTATTCCTTGCGGATCTGGTTTTCAAGAAATCTTGTGTAGGTAAAATGTGAAAATTCCGGGTCGTTGCAATATAAAAGAAAAGTCGGCGGGTCGCTGCGTACCTGGGTACCGTAGTATATCCGCAGGGGCTTGCCAGTGGAGGATGTGGATTGATGCAAATCCTGCGCTGCCTGGATGATCTTGTTTAGCTGGGAGGTGCTCAGGCGAACCAGCCTTTCCTCCTGCACACGTAGAGCCAGGGGTAACACCTGGTCAACCCGTTGGCCGGTCATTGCTGAGATGAACAGCAAAGGTACATAGTCCATGAAGTTGAGATCCTGGCGAATTTTCTTTTCAAATTCCGCCATGGTGTAATTGTCTTTTTCCACCAGGTCCCATTTATTGACGATCACCACGCAACTTTTCCAGGCGTTGTTAATGTAACCGGCAATGTGGGCGTCCTGGGCAGTGATACCTGTGACAGCGTCGATCATCAGCAGCGAAACATCTGCACGTTCTATTGCCTGCATTGACCTCAGCACGGAGTACTTCTCCACGCCAGGTGCGATCGAACCGCGTTTGCGAATGCCGGCAGTATCGATCAGGGTGATGGGAATGCCTTGATAATCCAGTACTGTATCGATGGCATCCCTTGTCGTTCCAGGGATAGGGCTGACAATCGAGCGCTCTTTGCCAACCAGCTTGTTCAGGAGGCTGGATTTACCGGCATTGGGTTTGCCCACAATGGCGATCCTGACCATCTCGTTATCTTCCATCTCTTCAGAAGCTTCAGGAAAATTACGCACCACCTCATCCAACAGGTCACCAGTGCCTGTCCCATGAAATGCTGATATCGGGAAAGGTTCACCCATGCCAAGTTCATAAAACTCCACAGCATGTTCACGCCAGGTTTCACTATCCGCTTTGTTGACCACAAGGACGATCGGGGGATATGGTGTGCCATCGATTACTTTTTGTTTTCGGCGCAGCAAAATTGCCACTTCCTGGTCTGCTGGTGTTACCCCGGAACGGGCATCGACAACGAAGAGGATTACATCTGCTTCTTCCATGGCGACCTCAGCCTGATCACGGATCTCCTGGATGAAATCGGATGAACCTATGGAGAGTGGTGCCTGTTTACCGATCTTGGTCGGGTCTATGCCACCAGTATCAACCACAAAAAAATCGTGACCAGCCCAATCTGACTCGGCCAAAATTCGGTCGCGTGTGGTGCCGGGAATATCGTCGATGATTGCCAGTCTTTCACCCGCCAGGCGATTGAAAAGGGTGCTTTTGCCCACATTTGGGCGACCTACAAGTACTACAACGGGTTTTCGCATAAATTCTATTTTCTATTTGCCAAAGGGCTATTTATTTTTTATGATCACTTCGATGGTGCCAGGGAGAATGGCATCCACTTTAATGTCCTCGTTCAAGAGTTCCATCACAGGAACCAGTTGGTAAGTGCCTGCCCCCCTTCCTCCCAGGTCAAGATTGATGATGATATCAGAAAAAGAGTATTGTTCCAAGAGGTAAAGGGGACCGGATAAGTAGACATCTACGATCGATGGCGAAAGTGTGGCAGTGTAGGTTGCCCCGAGGTTGATTACCTGAACAGGTACATTGAGAAAATTGATGCTGCTTTCGATTGGTTGAATACCGACCTGGATCGTTATGGATTGCTCGCCGATCAACTCGACGCCATCTGGCAGGTTCAGACTTGCCTCGATTTCAAATGGAGCAGCAGCACCATTCAGGTTGATCGGTGTGGTCTCGATATAGGCAGGCATATTTGCCACCAGGTCGGGGTTTGAGGCAAATACTGTTACTGTAACCGGGGAAGCTGACAGTCCAGTCAGGTAAAACCCGTTGGCGATCTGCCCAATGGTGACTATCTTGACAAACAGGTTACGGTACCCTCCCAGTTGGGTGATGGGAATGGTAACATCTACTTCTTTGGGACTGAGACTTATACCTGTCACTTTACTGCCCGAGGCATCAAAGGCAGAAAGCTCAAGCTGGAGATTAATGTCAGAAGTTGCATTGGAAATATCTACCACAACTGCAACCTGGGAAATGGCTTCGACCAGGGATCGGGGTCCGGTTATACTGACCTCCGTGGGGTTTACTTGTGGTGCATCAAATGTATAACTGACCGGCAAAGTGCCTGTAAGGTTGATACTGATCGGCATTACCTGGTTGGCTATGTCTTCTAACTGGATCTCAATCTCTTTAATTGATGTGTTGATAACTTCCACCGGGCTAACCTTGATATCAACTTGTGGTCTGACAATATGTTTGCCTGCTCCCAGTCCGGAAAGATCTAGCGTCACAGTAACGAGATCAGGCTCCATGTTCATGCGGCTTATCAGTGAAGTGGGAGCCCGCACCGTCAGGTTTAACTGCTGGGGGATTGTATTGACCAGCAACAGTTCTGGATCCATCCCGATGACGGTTATTCTGGCAGAATTTTTCAGGGTATCTTCACTGGTGGGGTCTGCTTCAGAGATTGCCGTGATCCAGATGATGACCGAGAAGATTAAGGCAGTCAAAACTGTAGGAATAGTTCGTTTAAGCCAGCTCAGGAATTTCACTCTTCATCTCCCTCTTCGTTTGCAGGAGATATATTTAAAAGATCCCGGAACCGATTAAAGATACCCTTGTCTGGCTTGTTGGCTGATGTGACCAGGAAAGCAACCAGCGAGTTGTAAAGTCTTTCTTCATCCAGTCGGCGGATCAGCCGTCCATCGAAGGCGATCGAAATACCTCCCGTCTCTTCAGACACAACCACTGAGATGGCATCGCTGACCTCCGAAGTGCCCAGGGCTGCACGATGGCGCAATCCCATTGTGCGGTCTGGTGTGCTGTTGAGTACGCCACTGGCGGAAAGTGGAAGTACACAGGAGGCAGACCTCAGCAGGTTATCAACGATAATGGCGCCTCCATCATGCAGTGGTGTGTTGGGGTAAAAGATCTGCAGCAACAATTCAGGCGTGACCTCTGAATTCATTTGTACACCTGAGCGGATATACTGACCGAGGTAGGTGTTGCGTTGAATAACGATCAAAGCTCCATGCCGGCGGTCAGAGAGCCTCATGCACGCCTTAACCACCGCCTGGATCATTTTTTCAGTCTCTTCACGGGATGCTTTACTACTTTTTCGTTTAAACAGGTTGACATTGGAAGCAGCACCAACCTTCTGCAAGGTGCGGCGAATTTCAGGGGCAAAGATAACCGGTATGGAAATGATCAGGGCAGGTGTGATGGTGTTGATCAGCCATGAAAAAGCCGGCAGGTTGACGACTGTGGTGAGCAACCCCAGCAGGATGACCACCATGAAGACGCCTCTTAACAAGACAAGCGCTTCTGTATCTCTTAATAACCAGAGAATCAACCCAAAAACAAGGGCGACCAGCAGGATATCCAGCACGCTTGACCATGTAAATCTTTGAATTAAGAAGAGGATCTCATCCAATAGTTTATTCATGGATTGCCTGAGCTTAAGCTTCCTTTCCCCCTAAGTATAACCTGTAAAAACCCTATTTTTCAATAGTTGGGACGATCCTGCCGCACATGGGTAGCTCCCTGATGTAGACAGGAGTGTCCTGGGGAATTAAGTTGGTGATCAGCGACTGCCATGATCTGTTTGTCATCATTGCAGGCATTGTGTAGGTGAAATTCCGTTGACCGTCCATCTCCAGCCCTGAATCTGCAGAAATCGCTAGGATTTCACACAAGTGTTTCTGACCCAGGGATTTGAAAAGTCGGAGAATCGATGGTGTTTTGGGCTGAATTGTTGAAGGCAATAGGTCCATTTTTATGAGCACACAGATGAAGTTGGCAATTTTCCAGTTGATCAAACCGACGAGTTCCCGGTGATGCCAGAGACCCATTAACGATGTGCTGCCCAGGGTGGAAAAGACCTCTTCAACCTGGAGGGACCTGGATTGGATGGTGGACAAAAATTCTGCAGCTTGAACCACATCCTCAAGTAAAACAGGTTTGACCCACATCCCATCTCCCAGCCATTTTGCATCTCGATTGACAGGTATCATTAGCTTGTTCAGGTTTTGATCAATTTGTTCACAAGTCTGGGTGTATATACCCTCGGTATTGATGACAGCATCGGCTTTGTCAAGCAAACCGGGCTGAGGAGGTTGGGAGTTTATCCGTTCCAGGGCTTTAGAGGGTGATAGGTGACGGTTAACGATCAACCGCTCCGCCCTGACCTGGTCAGAGGCTGTACATATCCAGATTGAATCACAAAGCTTGTCCATGCCGATCTCAAATAGTTTGATCATCTCGATCAAAATGACCGGTGTGCGAGCTTTGAGCAGTACTTGTTCAAGCGCTTCTAGGGTGTGGGGATGCACGATCTCTTCAAGTGCCCTTAAACGCCCGGGGTCTGAAAAAACAATTCGTCCGAGTTCTCTGCGGTCGATCTCACTATCTGGACCGAGGATCTCTGGTCCAAATTCTGTGATGATTTCGGCATAGGCAGGCGAATTGCGCTGATAAGTACGCTGGGCTAACAGGTCTGCATCAATGGTCAATGCCCCATAGTTTTGCAGGACCTGGCGCACAAAACTTTTCCCGGAGGCGATATTACCCGTCAGGCCGATGATGTAAGCTTGTTTTGGCATGGTTTCCTGCCCGTGAGTATACCTTAAAGTGCCAAGCGGCAAAAGAAAAAAATGAAAAAGTCAGTTTAAGCCCATGCTATAATCCTTTTATGCCTGCCGAAAATATTTTAGGTTCATTAAGCCGGGTTTGTGGGTATGACTGCCGGAAGCCAGTCCTGGTTGCAGTATCCGGCGGTCCTGACAGCCTGGCGCTGCTCCATATCCTCTGCCAGGCAGGAGTGAATCTGGTCGCTAGCCACCTGGATCATATGTTGCGTCCTTCTTCCAGCTCCGAAGCAGAAAAGGTCAGGCGTATATGCACTGAATGGGGTTTGAGATGCGAAATTGGTCAGGTTGATGTGGCGGGATTTGCAGAAAAGAACAGACTGTCAATCGAAGAGGCTGCCCGTGAATGCCGTTACCACTTTCTCTTTGATACGGCAGACTATTGCAAGGCACAGGCAGTTATTACCGGTCACACGGCTGATGATCAGGTCGAGACGGTGCTGATGCACCTCTTGCGAGGTGCTGGTATGAGTGGATTGGCTGGTATGTCAGTGGTTGAGAAAAGTCATCCCTGGTCTAAAAACATCTCTCTTTGGCGTCCCATGCTTGGTGTGTGGCGGGAGCAGGTTATCTCTTACTGCCAGCAGCATCACCTGGATGTCATCCAGGATGAAAGCAATTCGGATATCAAATATTTCCGCAACCGCTTGCGCCACCAGGTAATCCCGGGATTGGCGTCAGTCAATCCGCAGATCAAACAAAGTCTGCTGAGAATGGCTGATGTCATCGGGGAGGACGATCGCCTGCTGGAGCAGGTCACTGATGAGATATGGCAAGCTTGTCGGGTTGCTGAACAACCCGGTTGCCTGGTTTTGGATCGTGATCTTGTCATGGCGCAACCGCCCAGCCTGCAGCGCCGTATGCTGCGCAAAGGCATCCAGCTGATGAGATCAGGCTTAAGGGATATCAATTTTGAGACGATCGAGCGCAGCATTCGAGCGATAAAATCAGAAAAACGCTCAGCAACCTGGATCGACCTGGCAAATGGTCTTAACCTGGCACTGGAACACGAACATATCTATATCCTGGAGAAAGGGTTGAAGATCCCGGTTCTGGACCTGCCGCAGTTGATTGGAAGTGCGCCGATCCCGATGGGTCCCGGAGACACCATCGACCTGGCAAATGACTGGAAACTCAATTGTCGCCTGGTCAACGGCCCGGACATGCGCTTCATTGACCAGCACCTGATCGAAGATCCCTTAGATGCTTGGATTGCGGCGGATGAGTTGCAACTTCCACTTATTGTGCGAGGCAGAAAACCCGGTGAAACCTGGAAACCTCTGGGCTTGGATGGCCACACACAAAAGATTTCAGATTTTTATGTCAATGAAAAGATTCCAGTGCAGGCACGCCAAAATTGGCCTTTGATCTTAAACCGGGAGCAGGTCATATGGATCGCAGGGTTTCGCCCTGCGCATGATACCTCACTCAAGGGAAATGAGGCTCTGGTCTTAAATCTCAGGCTGAAAAAAATGGCTTAATTTTCAATCCGTTATGGATTGGTTACCCAAAGTACCTGGTTTATGATCGCAGCAATCAACTCATAATCCGGGATCAGCACATCGGCACCGCTGTAAGTGGTGTAACTGTAAGCTTCGTTCTCGGTAATGCGGTAAGAGGTAATATTGGTTTCGTCTGCCAGGCTGCCCATCTTGGCGATCAGGGGCAGCAGGTCCTTTGATGTCATGTCGGTTTCTACATAACTCCCCAACATGTTGATCAGTTTACCGGATTTGATCATGCCCTCAAGGCTGATTGCTTTCTTTGCCAGGGCTTTGATCACCTCCTGCGAGCGACGGGTTCTGTCAAAATCTGAAGTGTTGTAGCGTGCCCGGGCGTACCAGAGGGCTGTTTCGCCATCCATATGGGTGGTTCCAGGCTCAACTCTGCACCAACCTTCCGCGTTAAGGTCGCATTTGTCTTCCATGGCGATCTCAGCATTGATATCGATTCCCCCAAGGGCATCGATGATCTGAACAAATCCATCAAAATTCACCATTGCATAATAATCCGGCCGGATACCAAAGTTGTAGTCAAGCGTGTCTCTTAACAGGTCGATACCCCCATAAAGGTAGGCGGCGTTGATGCGGTTTTCTTCCCAATTGGGAATAGTGACCCATAGATCGCGAGGGAATGAAAGTAAATTAACTTTGCCTTCTTTGAAGTTCACCGCCGCAAGGATGATCACGTCTGTATGCGAACCTTCATCCGGGCGATAATCTGATCCCAGCAAAAGGTAGGTTACTACTTTGTTGGGGATTTCAACATTCTCAATGGCGAATTCTGATTGAGAGACCTGAGTCTCTTCGGCATAGCGGGGTGGTTTGTTTCTAACAACATTGAGGCTGACCGCCGCAATGATGGCAATGATGATCAGGAAAGGCAGTGCAACCAGTAGTGTCTTAAGACAGGAGCGATTCTTTTGCGGCTGCCTGACATACTGCACACGGTCATTGCGGTTACGGTTATAGGAATAAGACATACAATTTTTAACCTCGTTATCCGATACTTGCTTTTACAAACAAAGAGCCCTCTTGGGGAGGGCTCTTGAATTGAAAAGCCTTCCTAGTCTTCGCTTTTAGCTTGTGCCTCAAGGTCGATTCCCTGCTCAAATGCCAGGGAACGTAGTTTCATATATACTTCACGCCATTGGATCTTGGAAATTCCAAGTCTCTGGCGGATCCTTTCGCCATCCACGTGGTTGACCAGATCCTGCAGCGCAGATGTCCATCGGCACATATCAAATGAAAGGTGTTTGCTTAAGCCTGCCCGCTGTCCTATATCTTCCAGGATGTATTCCAATCGCCGCTGTGACCAGGGAAAAACCTCCTTGGTCAGTTGGTATTGCGCCTGGTAATCTGTAAAGGCATCGACCAACTCTGGTGACACGCTTATCTTGCGTTCCTTGTAGCGATAGCGCGGGTTGGTGTAGCGGACATAAATTGAGGGACCACCTTCACCTTCCAGGTCAAGATGGTTCAAATTCAGGGCGATACATTCACCTTTCTTGATTCCTGTTTCAAGGATCAGGTCTAAAAGGACAAAGGGTCGGGCATCAGGGTGCTCGGCAAGTCGGAACTTTTCAGCTGTATCCAACACACGGATGATCTCATCTCGTGTGAGCACCACCGGTAGTGGGCTTTTGACCGATAATTGGACCAGTTTTTCAGCTGGGTCAGAGGGGATGGCTGCATTTTGAGATAGCCACTTAAAGAATGACTTTAATGAAGTAATTCGCCGGGAAAGGCTTTTCGGGCTGCAGGGGACATCACGCTCATTTTCCAACCAGTTGGTAAAACTTTCCAGGTCTTTGGTTGTGATGGAGCCTAAGGTTCGATCTGGAGGCAGGAAATTCATCAGCAAAGTAAGATCGGCAATAAAGGCTTTGATGGTATATTTTGACCTGGCCTGATCCCTGAGGTATATCTTCCATGCTTGAATTGTTGGTTGAAGCAGGGATGATTCACTGATATGGGCTGAGGTAGAGTTCTTATCGGTCATTTGACCTCCATTTCATTTCGTATAGTCAGATTCTAGTGTATATCAAAATGTTGGAAATGTCAATTGCCTACTCGTAGAGATATAGAGCTTCAGCCAGGATGCCATAAATGGCATTGTAATCTGGGATCAGTACCATGGCTCCTGATTCGGTAATCCAATCATAAGCTGCATCAGGGCCAACAGTGAAACGACGAATCCTGGAAGTGTCCTGGATGACATTGGCCATCGGGATGAGTGGCAGGATATCTTTGATTGTCATGTTGGTTTCAACGTATTGGGTATAAATATCATAAAGTTCTGGGATTTTGGTCAATGCACCCAGGCTCATGGCTTTGTTAAAGATTGCCTGAACGACTTCCTGGGCCCTCCGTGTGCGCTCGAAATCACTGGTCGAATATCTTGACCGTACATACCATAAGGCCATGGTGCTGTCCATATAAACCTCTCCTGGACCGACCGAGCACCAGCCAATATCATTGATATCCGAGCAGGAATCTGAGAGATTGACAGCCGCATTGACATTGATACCACCAAGGCTGTCGATTACTGCCTTGAAACTATTGAAATCGACCATGAAATAGTATTCAGGGCGGATGCCAAAGTTGTATTCAAATGTGTCTGCCATCATCTGGAAGCCACCCACTTGCTGGGCGGTATTGATGCGATTCATCTCCCAGCCTGGGATCTGCACATAGAGATCACGGGGAAATGAAACAGCTGATACAGTATTGTGTTCTAGGTCGATAGAAAGCAGGATGATGATATCCGTACGAAAACTAGGATCATCCCGTTGATCAGAACCCAACAGCAGGATGTTGACCTGGTTCTGGGCTATATCTTCTGGAGAAAATGTCGGAACAGGAGTTGGGGTCTGTTCTGGTTGGGGCATTTCTTCAATCCCAAGTTCGGGCGGCACTGTGATTACCTGTTCCATCGGGATAGGTTCATGTATCTTGGGCTCTAAAATTATGTCCAACACATCCTCGTTGATTGTTGAAACGAGTTGCCCCTCCTGGATTCGGATTGAGATTGGGCTTACAGGGGATGCAGCCGCCAACTGGACGATGATCGTCCCGATGATCAGGAACGCCAGCGAACAGGCAAAAAAGAAAAATATGGATAAGACAACGATCTGGTATTTCTTTAACTGCATGATTACCTCAAAATAATTCTATCTTCTTTCATTTGATCTTCTTTTATTCAGTAAAGAACCTTTACTCATTATTCACTATGAATTGCTACCCTGATCAATCATCGCAGAGCCATTGATCACAGGTAGATCTATCTTGTATGTTGTTGGCTTGTCGATACCACTGCGGACCCACAATTTACCTTGCACCTCTTTGATGAGATGCACCATTTTGCGTAACCCGGCAGCATCACCTACACCGCCCGGGATCGGTTGACCCTGGCGATCGATCATTGAAAAGTAGGCTGCCTGTTCTGCTGGTGAGATGCCACCACCGAAATCGGTCACCTGGAGAGTCAAAAGTTGTTTCAGATCATTATCTGTTGATGTTGTTAGGTCCAGGATCACTTTTTGACCGACCGGCGAGATTTTTACGGCATTTTCCAACAGGTGGCGGACTATCTCACCAAGGTCCTCCGGTTTGGTCACACTAGAGGCTTGATTGCCATTAAAATGCAGCTCCAATTTCACATTTTTTGATACACACAAATCCATCACAGCATTGACTTCTTTTTCAACAATAGTTGATAGACGAACTTCGCCTGGATTAGTTCCTGAAATCGAAACCTCTGCTGATCTTTCCTGCTGTTCTCCAGATGTGGTGCCGTCTGGGGTAATGAATCCAGATTCTTCCCCTGAAGCGACTGTCTCATCGATCATTGCCTTGGTTTTAAGCAGTGCACTTTGCAGGCTGTTGATCTTGAGGGAAGACTCTGCCAGGCGTTTTTCGAGGTGGTCTTTCTGGGCAGTCAGGGTTGCCAGGTCGTTTATCGCACTTCTTGATTTTTCAACCAGGACTTGAAGTTCCTGGTTCTGTCTTTCCAGGTTCTGCTGGCGTTCGATCCACAATTGGATCTCTTTCTGGTGATTGGATTTGCTGGCAGAGAATTCGCCCCGTAACTCAGTCAACAACGCCTGGGCATGGTCGAGTTGATCCTGGATCGTTTCTTTTTCACGGTTGACTTTGTTGAGCGAGATCAGTTGGGAGTCAAAAGCATCCCTGTTTTCTTCTATGGCTTTTGCATGATCCAATACCTGCAATATGGTCGGTGATATTTTCGCCAAACCGTTTAGCGTCTCAGGTTTGCAGCTGCGCATCGTGTAGGGCGACATGAATATGAGACCCGAGTCTACCTGCCTGCCATTGTATTTCAATGGGAAAACGGTCACTGTGCCCACCTGGTTGTAAGCTGTTGCCTGCATCAGTTCGTCGATATCCCTGGACTTCTCACTTTCAAGGATTAACTGTTTCTGATCCAGTAAGGCGCTTGAAATTTCAGGCAGTTGTGTAAAAGGCAGCGAAAAGTCGTTGATGTAATCTTCCCGGAAGAGGTCATAGATAGATGAAAAATCTAGCGTTGCGGAATCCTTATCCACCTTGACTATCCCGCAAATGTCAGCCATTGCCAGCAGGCTTAACCCATGCGTCAGGCTGTTGAGCAGTTTCTTTCCTGAACCCTGTAAACTGGTTTCCATGAGGGCGGCAGCCACCCTGGGGGTCAAATCCAACTTACTTTGAATTGCTGGGGCTGAATTTTCATAAGAGGTTGCAGTTGAGGATGAACCCACCTGGCTGGCGATCAGGATGAGAATTGGGTAATACAGGAGCTGGCTTAGTCGAATGTACGCAGGCAATATCTGATCGCTCGGTAAGAAGATCTGAGCTAGAAATCCAAATGCAGCGATGGCGAACAGAAGCAGAGTGGGTAAGGAGCGTGGTTTTTGGCGCATGACAAGGTAAATGAACATTGCAGAACAACCCAGAAAGCCGATGATCCACCAGATGCTGTTAACCCAGGCAGTGAAGAAGAGGTTTGTAGCTGAGAAAAATATATGCATGATAAGACTGATTACAAATGTCACCACTGCCAGGAAACCTGTTATGCCTGCCAGGATATTAGGCAGGTGCCTTGAAGTGACAGAAAGGAACATCCAGACAAGGCACACCAGGCTGAGCATGATAAATAAACGGTCTGTGATGGAAAGGATGCGAAAATTTTCATAGGAGATGATCCAACTAACCAGGTTGAAAATGAACTGCAGGAAGGTTAAACCAAGCAGAATCGCCAGGCCGACTTTGAAGCGTTTAGAATTTATTGTTTTCTGGGGTGACTGTGTCTTGGGACGGGAGAAGAATGACAGAACCAGGGCAACAAGGGTTACCATGAAGAAGACGATGGCGCCTGGAAAGTAGATCATTATCTCATCCAACTGGTTCATTGCGAATTCTTATTTCCTTTTTATCTTGTTAGTTCATTGTTGCAAGAAGCGTTCCAAGAGTTATCGACTGTTTTGAATTTACCACAATTTTCTGATGACATATCTTGCAATTAACATGCCATGTTTTCTCACTGTATAATAACGATATGGCTAATGCTCATGAGATCAGTATCGTGACTTATCAAAGCCAGGTGAAAGCATATCTCACCGGGATCGATCTCAACTGCCTGCCCGGGTGGGATGGCAGCGCTGATTTTTCTCTACAACCTTTGGCACAGGGCGAATATAACATGAATTTCCTTTTGAGCCAGGGCTGGAAAAGGTTTGTGGTGAGGGTCAACACCGGCTCCCAGATTGGCAAGAGTCTGCCTGAGCAGATCCGCTATGAGTTTCAAACATTGAAAATGCTGGAGCCTGCTGGTGTGACACCGAAAGTCAATTACCTGGATGATGGCTGTGTGGTGTTGCCATATGGTGTGATGATCATGGAATACCTGCCGGGTGAAAAGCTCGATTATCTCGAGGATAATTGTGCTGCTGCTACCCTTTTTGCCAAATATCACCAGTTGGAGATCTCTGCCCCGGCTCACCTGATCATTGAGGAGACGCCGCTTTCCCTGACCTACCAGCGTTGCCTAATAATGGCACCCAAATATTGGGAGTCTGACCTGGCTGATCCCTCGGTATCATCTTTCCTCAAGGAAATTTTTGCCTGGGCAGATCAAGCACGGTTGCGCGAAGCCTTTTTTATACAGGATCCATGGCATTGTGTGATCAATACCGAGGTAAATAATGGCAATTTCATCAAAAATCTAAAGAAACATACCCTTCACCTGGTCGATTGGGAAAAACCATTATGGGGTGATCCATCGCAGGATCTATCCCATTACCGGGTTCCAACAACGACGCTCTGGAAAACTGAATACCGCATGTCGCTGGCTGACCAGATGGATATGATGCAAGTATACAAAGGGCAGCTGATGGACAAACACCTGGTGGATACAATCGAGGAACGCACCCGCTTGAGAGATCCCTTCAACTGTTTACGGGGAGTGTCGTGGTGTGCCATGGCATGGGTGCTATACCAGACCGGAAAACAAATTTTACGCAACCCGGACACCTGGCGCAAGCTGGCCATGTATGTCGACATAGGTTTTTTGCATGAACTTTTTGACCCATACATGAAAGGCGGGAATAATGCCTGAAAAAGTGATCCTGGATTTTGACAACACGCTGGGCTTGCCATTTCATGAGGTGGATGATGGGCTGGCTTTGCTCTACCTGCTGGGCAAAAAGGAATTTGACCTATTGGGCGTAACAACGACCTTTGGAAATGGTTCCCTGAAACAGGTTTTCAACCAGACAGCAAATTTGCTGGCTGACTTGGGGTCTGAAATTGATGTATATGAGGGAGAGTCACGCAAGGCTCCAGGCAAAGAAACCCCGGCAAGTCGTTTCCTGGTTGAACAGGCTCAAAAGTGGGGGAAGGATTTGACCATTATTGGCACTGGGCCATTAGGGAACCTGGCAGCAGCCAGCCACCTTGACCCACAATTCCTGTTTAATGTAAAAAGGGTGATCTGCATGGGGGGTAAATTTCACCCGTTGAGGATCGGCAGGCTTGACCTTTCAGAATTAAATCTTTCAGCAAACCCTCAAGCTTCTTTTCAAGTGTTGACTTCCGGATGTAATCTGACGGTTGCTACGGGTCATGTCTGCACCCAGGTATATTTGGATAAGAAAGCCATTGATCAATTCACTTTTTGGTCGAAAAGATTCAGACGGCATTTGAAGCAGTGGTTGTTTGCATTTGGTGCATATTGTGGAACGCATGTATTCTACCTGTGGGATCTACTGCCTGTTGTATACCTCACCAAACCGGCATTATTTGAGGTTGCAAAAATGCGACTGGCTTCAAATGTGGATGACCTGCAAACAGGGAAACTGGTGGTCGGCAAGAAAGGGGATTACCCCGAGGTTGATTTCCTGGTCAATATTCTGGACCTGGAAGGCTTTATGCAGGAAATAAGCTCTACCTGGGAAACTTCCTGCGGCTTATATCCTATTTGATCTTTAAGCAGCTATCAGTTTGGCAATACCGATCTTGATACGACGCAAGGTCTCGTCCTTGCCGATCACTTCAGCAAGCTCGGTGGCTCCGCCGGGTGTGTTGAGCAGTCCGCTGACGGCTGTGCGTATCGGCCACATCACTGTGCCAACTTTCATGCCATTTGCTTCAGCAAAAGCTTTTAATGCATCGAAAAGCATGCTGTTATCCCACTGTATCAGTCCTTCAAGGATCGGGAGAGTGCCTGTCAAAACCGCCAGGCTACTTTCCCGAGAGGATCTTGACTTGGGGTTATCGTAAAGCCTGCGTTCATAGTCAGGCAGGTTGATAAAAAAGTCAACTTTTTCTGGGATGTCGGTCAGTTTCTCAACCCGCAATTTTATCAGTCGGCTGATTTTGATCAGGTCCAAATGATTAAGCTTCGAAGGATAGAAATTCAAGGCAAGCTGATGAAAATCTTCATCGGTTAAAGCACGAATATGTTCACCATTGAGCCATAAAAGCTTGTCAAAAGAGAATGCGGCACTGGACTTATTGATGCGATCCATGCTGAAAGCCTGTTTAAGCGTCTCAAGCGTAAAGAACTCCTGGTCATTTCCCGGGCTCCAGCCTAAAAGGGCGACATAGTTGACAATTGCTTCAGGCAAGTAACCCATC
>CAYSZB010000005.1:45027-73517 GCA_964435475.1 uncultured Anaerolineaceae bacterium
CGTGCCTGGTCTGTGTCTTCAATCCGCAGGATCAGGGTGCCATTTTCTTTTTTGGCTATGAGATAGGCATACAAGGCGGTACGCAAGTTACCAATGTGCATGTGACCGGTTGGGCTGGGCGCAAAACGTGTTCTGATCATAGGACCTCAAATAATATTAATTAACTAATAAATACTACCATAAAACAATGATCACCAATAAAACAGCCCGGAATGAAGATCCCAGGCTGTTCTTTCTCTATTGATTGTGTTGTTAATTTGGGTGATTAAAGTATTTTGCTAGACCTGTTTTCTGTTCTTTAGCAACTACTGCCAAAATCTCATCAGCCGGCTGGAATTCAAACTCACCATTTGGGATCAACATTTCTCCCTTTCGCAACACTACACTGATCGTACACTGGTTAGGAAGCTTCAAGTCTTTCAGCTTTTTACCGATGGCAATGGCATTTGGTGCAACTTTTTCTTCAACGAGGTCGAATTTTCCTTTTCGTAACTTATGCAAGGTGATCATGTCACCCAGGGACATCTCCTCGGCGATCATAGCGGCCATCAGATCAGCCTGGTTAAGAGCAACATCCACCCCCATTGATTCATTGAACATCCACGCATTTTTTGGATGGTTAATGCGCACGATGGTACGGGGAACAGCAAATTCAAAACGAGCCAGGCAGGTTACGACCAGGTTAACTTCATCCTGGCCAGTCACAGCTGCAACCACATTCATTTTGCGAATGCCTGCTTTCTCCAATGTGTCCGGATTGGTGCCATTACCCCAGACAATGACATCTTCGGGTAAATCGATTAGTAACCTGGGCTTTTCTTCTTTGCGTAATTCAACCAATCTGACAAGGTGACCTTCACTGACCAGGTAATGTGCCAGGTAGGTGCCAACTTTTCCACCACCAATGATCATTACGTTCATTTTTACCTCCTTAGCTAAGCAAATCTCTACAAGAACAATTTCTTCAACCTGGGTAATGCTGCAATGGTGACAGCTACATGGATCAGGTCATCTTTTTCGAAGCGTGTTGCCGGGTTTGGAATAAAGGTCTTTCCTGCCCTGGTGATCCCAAAAATCTGGATCTCAGACGGGAGGTTAATTTCTATGATCTTATGGTCTTCCAAATTGTGGGGTACATCCAGATCTAGGGTCGTGACCTGACCAGCACCGATGGGTTTTTCAGGAGTGATTACATAAGAAGCCAGGAGATCTGCCAGGCGTTCGATACCCAATGTGACCGGGGAGATAGTCTGCAGTCCCAATCTGCGGAAGATCTTGGCTTTATTGGGTTCATAGACCCTTGCAGCCACCCGGGGAACCTTGAAAACAACTTTTGCCAGCCTGGCTGCCACCAGGTTAGCCTCATCACTGCGTGTAACCGCAGCCAGCGCATCCGCAGTTTTAATACCAGCATCCAACAGCACTTTTTCATCAAATCCGATACCGGTGACTGTCTTCCCTTTAAAGGTTGGTCCCAATCTCTCAAAAGCTGCCGGGTCCTGGTCAATGACCACTACATCGATCTTTTGAAGGCTTAGTACCTTTGCCAATCCGGCACCTACTCGTCCACAACCTATAATGATGATCTTCATGGCTATTCTCCTTTCAGAGATGAACTTCTTTGCATATTGCGTTTTTCTTTTGATCTGACTATTATTTTACGGATTTCGTCCACAATTGGCAAGGCTGGTATCCAAGCCATAAGGAATAGGAAATATTTAAAATTGAAAGGACCAGTGCCAATAAAGTGATTCATGGCTGGCATATAAACAATTGCCAATAGGACAAGGAGCTCTGATGCAATACCGATCCATATCAAAGAATTGTTAAAGAAGGGTATTTTCAGGATGGAACGACTTTCTGAGCGTTGAGCAAATAAGTTGCCAATCTGTGTGAAGACAACCGCACCTAATGCCATGGCTGTTGCCCCCAGGTAGATTGGTCCACTTGAGGGAAGGTCGATCCATTTAAAGGCATAACCATTTGTCCAGAAGTAAAAATAGAAAGCAGACATGGCTGCTAATGATTGGACAGGGCCAAGAATCAGATAAGCACGCTTCAGCAACGAAGGGGTGATGATATGTTCCTTCATTTTTCGAGGTGGGCGGGTCATCAAGCCAGGTTCAGGTGGTTCAGCACCAAGCGCCAGAGCAGGCACCATATCGGTACCCAAATCGATCGCCAATACATGCATCACATTCAGCGCGATCGGGATGCGACCGGCGGTAAATGCAAATAACATAAAGGGAATTGCTTCAGGTGTATTACTAGTAAAAATGTAGGTTGTAAAGCGTTTAATATTCTCATACACACCGCGACCTTCCTCGACCGCATTGACGATCGAAGCGAAATTGTCATCCGTGAGGATCATATCTGCTGCTTCCTTGGCGACATCACTACCAGAGATACCCATGGCAACGCCAATATCAGCTTTCTTAAGGGCTGGAGCGTCGTTAACTCCATCACCTGTGACCGCAACGATATTTCCCAATTCTTGTAAGGCAGAAACTACACGAAGTTTATGTTCAGGGTTCACCCGGGCAAAGATCACTTCTTCTTTCAAAGCCAATTTCAGGTCTTCTTCGGGCATTGTTTCAAGTTCAAATCCAGTGATAATGCGTGGCTTTTGGGAAGTGACTATCCCTATATCCCTTGCAATACTTTCTGCGGTAAGCCCATAGTCACCCGTGATCATCACAATACGGATACCTGCTTCATGGCATTCTTTTACTGCATCCAGGACTTCAGGGCGCGGGGGATCCATCATAGCAACCAGACCAATAAAGGTCAAATCGGTCTCGATTGACTCGATCGAGTATTCCGAAAAATCCTGAGGCAACCAGCGCTGGCTCATCG
The DNA here is from genome assembly GCA_964435475.1 of uncultured Anaerolineaceae bacterium. Classification (GTDB taxonomy): domain Bacteria; phylum Chloroflexota; class Anaerolineae; order Anaerolineales; family Anaerolineaceae; genus CAYSZB01. The sequence goes on from CAYSZB010000005.1 coordinate 47,884, forward strand.
CCAGTACACGCAGACCCTTGCGGGCATACTCGTCATTTTGTTCGATGACTTTAATCCGCCAATCATCTGTGAGAGGAGCAACCTGGTCGCCAATTAAAATCTGTGAGCATTGAGCTAGCAACTCTTTGGGTGCACCTTTGATATAGGCGATCCGTGAATACTCATTATCCACCCTTTGCATGTGGACTTTCGACATGAGTTTTCGCCGGGAATCAAAAGGCATTTCAGCCATGACCTGGGATCCATTCAAGTCTTCAGAGTGAAGACCTGCTTTTTGAGCAACGACGATCAGCGCTGCTTCTGTAGGATCACCCAGGACACTCCAGCGTTCTTCTTCCCCTGGTTTGGTATTATCGGGTGCGAGTAAACGGGCATTGTTACAGCGACCTCCGGTAACCAATAGCTGTCGAAGGGCATTATCTGACCCGATGCTGAGTAGAGCCTGGCCATCCATAATATTGCCAACAGGTGTATATCCTGTACCTTCGACAAATAAGTCACGTCCTTTTAACTCACCGGCAGATATGGAAGGCAGCCATAAATGACGTACTGTCATTTCATTTTGGGTCAATGTACCGGTCTTATCGGTGCAGATAACGTTGGTACAACCCAGGGTTTCGACTGCAGAGAGTTTCTTGATCAATGCATGCCGTTTCGCCATGCGTTGAGTTCCCATAGCCAGGGCGAGGGTCACTGTGGGTAACAAACCTTCTGGTACAAAAGCAACAATCATGCCCAAAGAGAAAATGAAACCCTCTGCAAGAGTGATCTTTGTCAGTGAGATCGCAAGGAGAAAGAAAATGACACCAGTGAGAACAGCGATCAGGGTGACGATCTTGGTAACGCTTTTCATTTCCTTTTAGAGAGGGCTAAGCTCCTCACCAACATCCTGAGTTAATTGAGCGATCTTCCCGAAAGCTGTATTCATACCCGTATGATAGACGATTGCTTTTCCTGAACCGGCAGCAACATTCGTGCCGGCAAAAACCAGGTTGGGAATTTCGGTGGTAGTTAGACCTTCTGCGATTATTGGTTCTGCACTTCTGCTTACAGGTCTTGATTCTCCTGTCAGGGTTGATTGATTGACCCGCATTTCTGCCGTGTTGATCAAACGACAGTCCACCGGGATACTGTCACCTTCAGCCAAAAAGATTACATCTCCAGGTACCAGTTCTTCAGCCGGAATGCGGATTTCAGTACTCTCGCGCATGACCCGGGAGGTTGTCGGGAGTATTTTTTTAAGGGCATCTGTGGCTTTTTCAGCTCTGAACTCCTGCCAGAAGCTAAACGCTCCATTAATAATATTCACCATCCATATGGCAATGGCAAGTTGGGGCATTTTTGCGATGATTCCAACAACTCCACCTACCCAAAGAAGGATCGCCATCAGGTGCGTGAAATTGGCCAGGAATTTTTTATACAGCGGTTTGCCTTTGTGCTCCTTGAGCACATTGCGACCGAAAACTACCAGCCTTTTTTCTGCTTCTTCCTGGGTTAATCCTTCAGGGCTTGAAGCGAGTCCTTCGAAAACTTCATTTACAGGAAGCTCGTGGATTTTTTGGATGAATGACAAATCTAATCCTTCCAGATTATGGGACATTTTTATGTAAAACCTTTTTACTGTTGTGAAAACTAATAATTGATAATACTCATTGGGTTAGGTCATTAAATTCAAGCGCGTATCATACTACCAATCCATGGGCTGTCAATATTAATACAGGCCAATGTAGAAGGATATTAGAGATGTCAAATTGAGATTACTTCTAACTTTTTTGAATCTGCTTATCAATCCCTTGGGGTGATAGTAAATCGATACTCACCGCTAAATTCGACCAGGTCAAGATTAAGGAAGTAATTACCTTTGAGTGGGGCTAACGAAATCGTTTCATCCAAAATATCACCAGACTTCAGGGTGCCAGCATAAATGGCGTTACCACCCGGATCAGACAGGGTGTATTTAAGGGTGCCCGAAGTGACCTTGACGAAAGACACTACCTCCAAGTTTTGAAAGACCTCATCAATATTAAAGAACCCGGTTTTGTATTCCGTTTTGACATCAGGCACTTTTTCTTCAAGGTTTAATTTGGCTTGAGTTGGATTGCAGGAGGATAGTAAACTTATAAGAATCGTCAGAATGATGAGGGAAAATTTGAGAGGGATTCTTAGTTTCATACAATCTCCATTTATTAGCAGATTAAAATATTTAATAAGATTATAGCTTAAAGTAAATCTACCCATGATATTTAATTTTCATGGGTAGATATTTATATCTCAATCAATAATTAAGGATACAAGGGTACCTGGTCAAATGAAAAGCTTTGCAAAATGTGTTCGTAAAGTTTCCAATCCTCTTTGTCTCCCGCATGCAGGATTACGATGTTATAGAGTTGACCCTCATGGGCAAACCAGAAAGAATCGGAGGCATACGATTGACCACTGCGTGCGTGCCTGGTGTGGATGGAAAGTTCACCAGCGATCTCACCGTCTGCCAGGCGTTCTTCGACCAGCAGGTTATTCTCAATTAGCCAATCTTCAAGGACTACATCCAGTGGGGGTTTGAAATCTGCCCGATCCAACGGATGATTTATGAAAATCATTGGCCAATATTCATCATCTATTTTTGGTCCCCGGATCGTTAGAGTTGATTGAGGGTCATCTGCAGAGGTCACAATAGCATCAGCTGGGAAGTGGACACTGTATCCCAATTGTGCGTTTTGATAAAGCCTGCAACCATCTTCTGCCAGTACAATACCGCCAAAATCCTCTCCCGATTTGCACTCTCCGCGGTTGAATGCCCATTCTTCACATGAACTACCATCTTGGAATATACAGCGACCATACTGGGATCCATCTGGAGCTGTGATGATCTCCACTTTACCCTGGTTCTGTTCACAGTAAACAGAAGCCGGGTTGGGTAGATTGGCCAGGGGTGCTTCTGATTTGAGTGAGTCACCGGGTTTACATTCACCACGGAAAAATGCCCACTCGTCACATTCACTACCATCATCGAAGACACAGGCACCGGACTGTGCACCAGTTTCATCTGCTCGGATCTCCAGTTTGCCACCGTTCTCTTCACAGAAAACAGAAGCCGGGTTGGGCAGGTTGGCTATTGGTGCTTCTGATTTGAGCGAGTCGCCGGGTTTGCATTCACCACGGAAAAATGCCCACTCATCACATTCGCTGCCATCATCGAAGATGCAAACGCCGGACTGTGCACCAGTCTTATCTGACCGGATCTCCAGTTTTCCACCGTTTTCTTCACAAAATACAGATGCCGGGTTGGGCATATCAGCGACCTGTTTGTCCTGAAGGTCACTACAAGCCACCAATAAGAAAACAGTAAGAACAAATAAGCTTTTAAGAACATTGTTGTGGGTCATCTTAACCTCCTCTTGATTAAGCTGGCGATCCATTCACCAGATCTTAGTGAAACAGTCTTTGTTTCACATTAGTTATAGATTAAAGACGATAAAGAGTTTGTTAATGTTCCCTTGGACATAATCAGGATAAATTATCTTGCGCTGGCTCAACCTGAGAAACTGCTGGTTGTAAGTCTTTTCCCAACTGCAGAACTTTCTTATTCGTTATCATCAGAAGAGCCATAGCCACACATACGATACCCCCGACAATGAACCAAATCTGAACCCCAACCGCATCCGAGAGAGGTCCGGCAATAGCCAACCCGATCGGCATTGCCAGGGTTGCTCCAGAGCTGAGGAGTGTGAACACCCGACCCTGTTTATCCGGGTCCACACGGGCTTGTAAGGCAGCATGTAATGGACCGTTCACCAGAGGATTGGAAATTCCGACCATGGCCAAAACTCCTAATGCCAGGTAAAACTTTGAATTTGGAACAAGCCCAAACAGGGCTATACTTAAACCCATCACAATAAGGAATATGAAGGAGGTAACCAACCTGTTCTTGAATCCTCCCCAAATGCTGAGGAGTAATCCACCCACAAGAAATCCTACACTGATCACAGATTCGATGAGACCGAGTTCGATCGCGCCTTTTTTAAAATAATCTGTGACCATCAAGGGCAATAATGAAAAAGCCGGGGATACCAGGAAGTTTATGAGCATAGCTGACAGGATCACCGCCAATAATCCCGGCAGAGTTACCACGTACTTGAAGCCTTCCGCCAGGTCTTGCCATAGGTTTGATTGACTCTTCCCATTGGCATCTTTTTCTTCAAGTTTGATCTCGGGCTGGGGGATATGAAAGAAGAGAAGAGGAATGACAGCGACCAGGGCTGTGACAATGTCAATCGATAGTACTCCCCACATCGGTAACAGTGCGACCAGGAAAGCTCCCAGGGGTGGTGCGAGAATACCCATGGCACCTGCAAGAGTTTGGTTCAACCCTGAGATGCGCGCAAGCTGTTCTTTGGGGACCATTAATGAGGTTGAAGTCAACATCGCTGGCCATTGGAAAGCCCCAAATGTAGACCTGAGGAACATGACAAGGTAGATCTGCCAGATTTGCACATTGGTGAATGCGAATAACAAAGCCAGGACCAGAGTCAGAATCGCGGTCAGGATATCGGTGACGATCATAACTCTCTTGCGATTCCACCTGTCAATCAATGCACCGGCAATCGGGCTGATGATAACATCTGGAAGTATGCTCACCAGGGTCGCAATGGAAAGAATTGTAGCAGAATGGTAAGTGGATGTCAGGTGCCAGACAAAGGCGAATCCGACCAGGCGGCTGCCCAGTTGAGAGACAGCCTGGCCACTCCAGATCATAAAAAAGCGTTTCTTCCATTTGGTAATTGATTGATTTAGCTGTGTGGTTTCCATGTTTTCTCAATTATTAAGATATTTCTACTTTTCCAGATTCTCAGGTTCAGAGTGAGGTTCAATATTGGATGGTTCCAATTTGGATAACGCTTTGGTATTGGCTACCTCATCCTTCTGGGTAATTTTGAATTTAAACCAGACCGGGATGATCGCCAGCAGGGATGCCCATGCAGTGATTGTAAATGGCAATTTGGGAGAGACATTCTGGTAAAGACTGGCACCAATGACTGGAGCGGGGAGGGAGAACACACCCAGGCTGGATTGGATGAGACCAAAGCCGGTACCACGCAGTTTTTGCGGAAGGACCTTGCTGATCAGGGATTGGTACGCAGGACCCATCAAACCAACACCGATGCCAAAAATAGCCCAGACGATGGCATAACCCCAGAAAGAACCCACATTTAACAATAAAAACAAAGCACCAGCTTGGACAACAAAGCCAAGAACGATTGCCAGGCGGTCGCTTTTTTTATCCGCCAGCCAACCAGCCGGTATGTTGACCAGCATATTCGCAATCCCAAAGATCGACATTAGCCATCCGATCTGCTGCGCAGAAAGGTCGCCGAAATCCTGCATATAGATAGGAAGAAGCGAACCTGAAAGGGAAAACGACACATCCCGCACCCCATCCGTGATCAGTGCCCAGGTGATCAGGCCACCAGCCAGCAGAATGCCCGTCATGGCAGACAGGTTGGCTTTTAAGGAACTAAATTTCAGCGTACCGCTGCTTGTGGCTTTTTCATTGGTAACTGCCTTTCTTGCCATGGATACCCGCATCACTGTGGCAATTGTGTAAATAATCCCAGCAATTATCAGCATGAACTTAAAGCTAAATTTGTCAACCAAAAATCCACCAAAAGGAGGTCCGACGATGGTTACAACGGTGAATATGGTTTGGGTGATCCCATACACCCTGGCACGATTTTCCTCTGACGATTCTTCCGCAATAAAAGCTCCAAAACTGGGACCTACCAGCGAACGTGTGACCGCCCCAAGTCCTTCACCGGCCAAAACCCATTGCCATGTCGGTGCAAGGATCAACCCGACATAGGAAAAAACACCTGCTACACTGCCGATGGCAATGCTTTTAAGGCGACCGAGATTGTCCGAGATCCAACCACCAAGGATCTGCAAAAAGAGGGGAATGATCTGCGATATTGTGAAGAAGATGCCGATTTGCACGACATTAGCATCCAATGATTTCAGGTACAGGGGTAACAGATTGCCATACATGCTGCCGGCAATATTTGCCAGGATCATGGTGAGCATGAATACTATGAGCAGTGGTGAAAGCAGCGGCGCTTTTTTTACATGTTCTTCCATGTTCTTTTCCATGATGACAGGATCTGCCAGGCATTAGCAGTCAAATGGCAGGACCTGTCAAAAGTTGATCACAAGTAATAAATAGAGGTTATGGAGTGATGACAGCAAGAAATCTATTCGAGGTAAACCTCAACATGTTCACCGTCTTCCTCGTCATACACATCGATGATCTGACCCACCTCACCTGAAGTCAACCACGTGTTGAGGGTCTCCTGGTCAAGTCCTTCGATCTCGGGCGCAAATTTGGCCCCCATGCGTAAACCGGAGTTGATCAGTGAGACTGGTAGGCGAACGTTCACTTTCACCTTCCCGGAAACCGAATCGCTGACCACAACCTTCATGAAGCGTGGTTTTGTTGAGGGTGCAGTAGCTGTGGTGGTCTCGTTGCCGCCCCGGCCTGTTTTTGGCTTTTCAGCGGACACATCCAGGGTTTCGATCAACCGTGCGCCTTCTTCAGCACTGATCTTGCCTTCCTGGATCATCATTAAAATTCTCATTCTTTCTTCTGTTGAGGCCATGGTTCACATTCCTTTCTTTATTTCCAACTCCAACCCTTGCAGGAGCTGTTGCGCCTGGGTTGTATTGATCTTGCCTTTTTCCAGGTCATCCAGGATCTGCCTTCGCTCATCAGCGGTCAGCACCCTGTCTTCATCTTTACCGGGTTCATAGCCCAAAGCGCGTATGATCTCATAAAGACGGTTACGCAGTGTAGGGTAGGAAAGGCCCAATTCATCCTCGAGTCGGTTAAACCTGCCCTCACAACGCACGAAGGTTAAGACGAAATGTCTTTGTTCTTCAGTCAGATCAGCGAAATCACCAGCATGTGGTTGAAAGTGACCTTCAATCACCGAATCACATGTGGGACAGACGAACCTGGTAACCAGGATCTCTGAATCGCAGATCGGACATTTTTCTGGTAAACGTTTCATTTTCGCTCCTGATAATCCTTCATTGATAAGCATATTTTAGTACATATTTCTAGAAATGTCAATATTTACATCAATATTATTGAATATATTACAAGAATATATTGAAAATATAAATATAGGCATAAATATCGAGTCTGGCGCTTGAGGAATTTTTGGCGATGAGACGGTACAATAATGAGGTACTTTTGGGTTTAAATTATTGCTTTGGTATAATCATGACAATTAGCAGAATAAGGATACCCATATGACCGTGAAACTTATAGAATGCATTCCCAACTTCTCTGAGGCTCGCAGACCTGAGGTCATTGACGCCATAAAGAATGAGATCCAGTCAGTTGAGGGCATCCGCATCCTGGATGTCCATTCCGATCTTGACCATAATCGCACCGTGGTTACCTTTATTGGCGACCCGGAAGCGGTTGAGGTGGCTGCTTACAAAGCGATTGCCAGGGCGGCAGACCTTATCAACCTGGAGGAGCATCGTGGAGAACACCCCCGCATCGGCGCATCGGATGTAGTGCCTTTTGTACCCATCTCTGGCGTGACAATGTCAGATTGTGTTGAGATTGCCAGGCGGCTGGGAAAAAAGGTTGGTGATACACTTGACATTCCTGTTTACCTCTATGAAGACGCAACTTCTCGACCAGAATGCAAGAACCTTGAAGATATCCGCCGTGGTCAATATGAGAACTTGAAATTGGTTATAGGGACGGATCCACTGAGGGCTCCTGACTTTGGTCCCAAACAAATGGGCCGGGCAGGTGCAACTGTCATTGGGGCACGACAACCATTAATTGCGTACAACATATATCTTACGACCGGAGATGTGACAATCGCTGAGAAGGTTGCTCGCAGAGTGCGAAATTCATCAGGCGGATTGCACTTTGTGAAAGCCATGGGCGTTCTGGTTGAGGGACGGGCTCAGGTTTCGATGAACCTGACAAATTTCAAAAAAACACCCATGGCCCAGGTAACTGAAATGGTCAGGCGTGAGGCTGAACGCTACGGCACTGGTATTCACCACTCCGAACTGGTTGGTCTGGTTCCCAACGCTGCCTTGATCGATGCGGCACGCTGGTATATGCAAATGGATCAATTTGAACCACCACAATTGCTTGAAACCCGTCTTTTTGAAGAGTCCGGCAAGCCAGGTGAGGCTAACACACGGGAAGGTGAAGACTTATTGGATGCTATTGCCTCAGCTTCTCCCACCCCTGGTGGTGGGTCAGCTTCAGCTCATACTGCGGCGGTTGCCAGCGCATTGGTGGCTATGGTTGGCAGGTTAACGATTGGAAAGCCAAAATATCTTGAAGTTGAACCTGAAATGTGGCCCATGATCGAAAAGGCAGAAGACTTGCGGCAATACTTGCAGGAAGCGGTCAAGTTGGATGCAGAAGCTTATGAAAGCATTGTCTCTGCCCGACGTCTACCCAGGGATACTGACGAAAAAAAGCTTGAAAGAGCACAAGCCATCCTAAATGCAACCATTCATGCCGCAGTTGTGCCGTTGGATGTCGCCGGGAAAGCATTGCAGGTGCTTGAAATGGCTGCCCGTATGGTCGAGATTGGCAACCTGAATGCCATCACTGACGCAAGTGCTGCTGCCAACCTGGCCTATGCTGCGATCAAAGGCGCTGCACTCAACGTGCAGGTCAACCTGCTCGGCATGGAAAATGAAAATGAACCTGCATCACTGTTGGAACGAATCACAGTCATCCTGAGATCAGCAGATGACTTGATCTCCATTGTGAAGGAGTACCTCAAGCAACGCAGTCAACTGACGATGTAATCCTTGATAAACAAACAATGCATAAGCATTTCATTTTACTGGTAGCTGGATTATTGTTATTGACTGGGTGCACACTGGGTGGCAGTGAAATGCAACCCGGCCCATCGCTCACTAATATTCTTCCTTCACAGACAACTGCTCCAACAGAGATGATCCGACCTGAGGAATCAGACCCGGTAACAAAGGAAAGTGAAGAGCCGATTGAGGGTCAAAGTCAGGAAGAGAACGCCAGTTCTTTGCTTTACATTTTTGAGTGTAGTGAAAATCCCTGTGAGTTCGATCAAGCAGTCCAATTTAGTAGACCCATCTCCAGCGGATTTGTCGATTGGGTTGATCAGACCTACCCATTTGGGAGTACCGCCAGCGGGAAATATGAGGTCCATCATGGTGTTGAATTCATCAATCCCTCCGGTACAAAAGTCAGGGCAGTTGAAACCGGGATTGTTATGGTGGCTGGAAATGACCGTGCCATACCAAATGGTTTATCAAACGATTTTTATGGCAACCTGGTGATCATTGAACACCAACTTGATGCCCTTTCTGAACCACTTTACACGGTGTACGGTCACTTATCCAAAGTTATGGTCGAAGCAGGTCAGGAGGTTCAGCAAGGGGATGTTATTGGTCTTGTTGGGGCAACCGGATATGCGATTGGTTCTCACTTGCATTTTGAGGTGCGGTTTGGCACAAATCAATATGACCATACTGTAAACCCTGTGCTGTGGCTTTCTCCACGGGTCACTGATTCAGGAGATATCCTAGGTAACCTGGTCGGTGTGGTCGTTGACCGCTGGGGTGAATTGGTGGTTGAAAAACAGATGACAGTCGAAGCCCTGCAGAGGGATGACAGCGGTCGATACAAACGCTACTACCCTACAACGTATGCCGATCCTGCCCTTACCTCTGTTTCCCCCTACCACGAAAATTTTTCGTTGGCTGACCTCCCGGAAGGTGATTACCGCATCTCGGTTGTCAATGGCAAGCTATATGAGACAACGATATCAATACGCTCCGGTAGGACGACCTTTCTGATGATAAGGGTACCATGATAAAGAAGATCATAGTGGCTTCATCCAACCCGGTTAAATCTGAAGCGGTTTTTAAGGGATTTCAGCGCATGTTCCCTAACCAGCAGTTTTCAATTGTGGGAAAAAGTATTTCGTCCAATGTGCCTGATCAACCGATCGGTGACCATGAAACCCTGCAAGGCGCAAGGAACCGTGCACATTCAGCCAGGCTCGCCTTCCCGCAGGCAGATTATTGGGCAGGACTGGAAGGTGGTCTCGATCGCTTTGAGGGTTCATGGGTGGGATATGCCTGGGTTGTGATACTTTCCACGACGATGGAAGGGAGCGCACGAACCGGAATTTTTACCCTGCCTCTGGAGGTTGCCCGCCTGGTGGAAAGTGGCATGGAGCTGGGGGAGGCGGATGATGTGGTATTTGGCACCAATAATTCCAAGCAGGCCAACGGTGCTGTCGGATTATTGACAGATAATGCATTAACACGGGCAGAACTCTATACAGAAGGGGTGATCCTGGCGCTCATACCATTGCGAAACGAGTCACTTTACACCTGATCGATTCATTCAGCGTTTGATGATGGGAACACCATTATCCTGCAGGCGAACGGGAATCAGTTTATGTGCCATTACTCCATCTTTGTTTAACCTTGCCATAAAAATGGCGCTCAGGTTCTCGGGTTCTGAAAATTCGTCAAAAACAAAATTTCCCAAGCCATAGACAATGATGCCGTCTTTGTAACTTTCCACTTTTTGCAATAAATGTGTATGTGACCCGATAACCAGGTCTGCACCGGCATCAATGGCACTGCGGGCTGAAGCGATCTGTTGCGTTGATGGCCATGCTTGACCTTCTACACCGAAGTGCATCAGGACGATAACAACATCAGCCTTATAGGCAGCTGAACCGACATCTGCCTGTATGTCTGAAATGTATCCCCAGTTTATCCCCGGTTTTTCAGGCTGCGCGATCCATGAAAGGTAGTCATAATTCCACATAGGGATATCCAGGTATGCTAGGAAAGCAATTCTGAGCCCATTCTCCTCGATAAATACCGGTTGTCTCGCCTCAAGGCTTGTTTTACCGGCTCCCACCACAGCGACCTGGTTTGATTGTAATAGGTCGATCGTGTCAACCAAGGCTACCTCGCCATAATCCAGAACATGGTTGTTTGCCAATGTCATCAGGTCAAATCCCCCAAAGATAAGGGAATCAACTGCGGTTATAGGAGCTCTGAAGTTATAAGTTTTATTCTCGGGCTCTCCGCTCTCACTGATCACACATTCAAGGTTTCCCAGGGTGATATCTGCTCTATGCAAGGTGTGTGCCGTAAATTGGAATGGAAATTCAATTCCCTGGGAGAGAATATTTTCGCCAATTGTGCGGGCAAGCATCACATCACCAACTGCCATAATGCTCACCTGCCCTGAGGGATGGGGAGTCGATGCAGGTATTGCCTGCGCGGTGGGGATTTCTACTGGTGTTGGGATAGGGGGCTTTGCTTGCACTGTTTCAGTGGGCTCCACTGCATAAAGAATTGGTTGGGTAGTCATGACAGTTGAGGTTATATTTGGTGAGCAAGCGACCAATGTAAGGATGGATGCCACCAAAATTATAGTAAATTTCCATCTCACAGTGTGTCCATTCATACCAAAATTATAATGTATCCCGTTTTTCTTTCCCCTGAAATAATTTCAAGTATAATCTTTCATTAAAACCAACAGGACCCTTGGGCAAATGACAGTAGGACAATTCTGGAAAGAAAAACGGTTGGAAGATCTTAATCCCACAGAATGGGAAGCTTTATGTGATGGCTGTGGCAAATGTTGCCTCCATAAATTGGAGGATATTGAGACTGGAAAGATCTACTTCACCAATGTTGTCTGCAAGTTTAGCGATTCGCAGACCGGGTTGTGTACTGATTACGAAGATCGGCATATCAATGTCCCTTCCTGCGTTTATTTAACCCCCAAAATGGCTCGCGAAGCCAGTTGGCTGCCCCAAACATGTGCTTACCGCAAAGTAGCCCGGGGAGAAGATCTTGCATGGTGGCATCCACTTGTCTCGGGTGATCCAAAAACTGTCATCCGGTCAGGCAATTCCATTCTCGGAAAGGTGACCAGCGAGAATGAAGTGGATCTTGATGACCTGGAGGACATGGTTGTCGAATGGTTTATGTAGGAAAATATCCATGTCCGAGTATTGAATGGTGTATACTATCATTGTTGATGGTTTCAGCTAAATTTATCTGAATGAGAAAAGATGACGATGGAAGCACCAGATTCTCAACCAACAAATGAACCACGTTTGTTGTTAGCTGTAGTTCAGGCACAGGATTGTGACCTGGCATCGGATCTTTTACAGGAAAACAATTTTTCTGTAACCAGGTTACCAAGCGCTGGGGGTTTCCTTGGCAAACGCAACGCCACCCTCTTGATCACAACCAATGCATCAGAAGCTGATAAAGTTCTGGATTTGTTAAAGCAAACCTGTCGTAAACGCATTTCCTACATATCGATGCCAATAGAAAATATGCCTTTGCCAGTTCCGGCGCCAACCCCGGTCACCATTGGCGGGGTCAGCCTTTTCAACCTGGAGATTGAGCATTTTGAGGAGTTCTAACCATGAAGCTGATCATTGCAATCATCAGAGACGAAGATAATGACCTGGTTTCAAGGACATTAACCCAGGAATCGTTCAGAGTCACATTTATTGCTTCGACCGGTGGCTTTTTACGAAGCGGGAGAAGCACCCTTTTGATTGGTGTGGATGATAACCGGGTTGAAACGGCATTAAAAATCATACGTGAATGCTGCGTCTCCCCTGTTGAAGCCAATCAGAAAAGAGCAACCATCTTTGTGTTAAATGTTGCTGAATTTGTACAAATGTAATATCATTAGTTGTATTATTCATCAATCGAGTCAAGTTTCACGTTTAACAGACCATTTTAATAAAGGAGTAATTCATTATGAAATTCGGACAGGCTTTCAGTTTTATATTCAAAGACCCCGATTGGTTCAAGAAGATCATTATTCCCGCTTTGTGTGGGTTGATCCCGGTCGTCGGTCAGTTTATTGTAGTTGGCTATGTGTTCAAAGTGGCCAAGCAATTAATAATCGAGGGTACAGACAGTCCTCTGCCTGTACTAGATTTTGGTGGAGACCTCGGAAAAGGATTCATGGTAACTTTGATCAACCTGATCTATATGCTGCCCGTAGCTATTTTTGGTGGGATTGCTGGCGGGATCGGCGCCTCAATTGCAGGTGCAAATGAAACCATGGCAATTATTCTTGGTATATTAACCGCCTGTGTTGGTATTTTTGCAGGACTTTTAGCCTTGTTCATTGCTTTCATCCTTCCCCCTGCCATTGCCAATTATGCGGCAAAAGGTGAGTTTAAGTCAGCCTTTAAATTTAAAGAGATCCTTGGAATGGTTAAAAAATCCTTCAAGTCCTGGTTATTGGTATTTGCTGGAGGTTTGCTGGCAGGATTGATCGCTCCCCTTGGAAGCATCGCCTGTGGTATTGGTGTGATCTTGACTTCAATTTATGCTGGTATGTTCACCAATCATCTGATTGGTCAGGCTTATAATGTAAGTCATACCCCTCAACAAGGAGAGATCGTTCTTTAGATTGTAGATTTTATGATTAGCCCCTCACTTCTATAGTGTGTGGCCTTCGTTAAACTCCTCGACCTGGTATATTTTCACCTGCAGTTTACGTCTGCGCCAGAGGTCTGCTGAAGCACCCATCTTCTGGCAAAGATGACTGAGAAAATATTTCGGGTCGGGGAGTTGTTGCCAGACCTGGGGGAGGAAGGTTGCTTTTCGAAAACCATCCTGCAGAATAACACCATCAACTCCTGGTCGTAAATGATCAGGTAGGCTGTCAGGTTTATCATAATCAATATCCTGGGGTTCACTGAGCCATGAGATCTCCATCTCGATCTGGTCCAGTTCCCCTGGTGTTACAGGGTTAAAACGGTAGTCTTCCAGGGCTGCAGCAATGGCATGTTCCTGCACGTCCAGGGCGAGTGGTTGATAGGCTTCAAGTGTGCCAATGCAGCCACGCAGTTCTCCCTCTTTCGTTAATGTGACAAAGCTGGCCCCATCTTGTTGGAGTCTCGCTGGTAGGTTTTCCAATTGGATTGGTGTAACCTTTTCTCTACTTACTGCTTCGATCATTGACCTGCGGGCAATTTGTAACAAAGTCCGTTTTTCATCAAAACTGAGTTTTCCTGGCATAGTGATTGCACCTCACTTATCTGCTTAACCAAAAAACCTTTCACAGATCAAAAAGGTTCAGCATGGATTAAGAATTGCATATGAATTATAGCGCTAAGGTGTTAAAATAGGACAGTTAGTGAAACGAAAAAGGTTGATGAATGCCCATGGATGAAGATTTGAATCCCATTGATATACCTCCACAAGAGGAAAAACAGGCATTAAGGACAGAACAGGAATTATCTCCAGTTCAACCTGTGCCTGTTACCAGGAAAAAGAATGGAATTGGAGCATGGAAGATGCTTGCCACCGTGATCAGCGCGGCTTTCATCGTTGCGACTCTATTTACCATTTGGTCACCGATCAGCCTGGTGTCGCAAAGCCTTGAAGAGCGCATGGCTGCAGCCCTGGGCGTTGAAGGTTTGCCAGAAGAAGCTCCAGCCATTGTTGAAGCAACTCTCGATCCTCTTGTTGCTAACAGGATCGGCATTGTTGTCGGGCATCAGGGTAATGATAGTGGTGCAGTTTGCCCGGATGGATTAACCGAGGTTGAGATCAACAGCCGCATAGCCACTTATGTTCAGCAAAGATTGATAGGACTTGGGTATGAAGTTATTCTACTTGATGAGTTTGATGACCGGTTAATTGATTTCAGAGGTATTCTGCTGATTTCCCTTCATGCTGATTCGTGTGAATATATTAATGACACAGCAACTGGTTTTAAGGTTGCTGCGGCTCTTTCTGAATCAAAGTTTGAAGATTCAGAAAAATTGATTAGCTGCATCTCACAACGCTATACCGAAAAAACCGGCATGACCTTTCATTATCAATCTGTCACAACTGATATGACCTATTACCATGCATTTGATGAGATCAACCCTCAAACAACAGCCGCGATCATTGAGACCGGGTTCATGAACCTGGACAGGCAAATGCTGACTGACAAAGCCGAATTGTTGGCTGAAGGAGTTGTTGCAGGGTTGGTTTGTTATCTGAACAACGAGCAATTGCAAAGTCCACAACCAACTCCAACCAATCCATGAGTGATGACGTTGTTCTTTCCTCCCAGTTAATAATTGCTGCAAAAAGCGCTTTGAAGCGCAATGACCATGTGGTTGCCCGTGCACTCGCGAAACGTGCATTAACCTTTAATCAACAAAATATTGATGCATTACTTATCCTTGGTGGTCTATCTGCACCGCTTGAGAGTGTTGCTTACCTGGAACGGGCTTTAGTTATAAACCCCCAGGATTTGCGGGCAAAAGAAGGACTTGCCTGGGCTCAGGAACGCTTAAGAGACTATGTCCCAGATCACACCCGCCCAATCAAGATCCAGCAGGAGGTCACCCGCCAGGTTGCCATACCTGCACCTTCCATTCAACCCTCTTTGCAGAAGTCTGCCAGCCGACAACGCATGCCATGGGCATATGTCCTCCTTTTAGCCATCCTCGTGGTTGGCCTAATACTAGGCATAAGCCTGCTTCCATCTATGCTGTCAGAGGTTAAGGGCAGCCCGCTCAACCTGATGTCTGTGGTAGGTGCGATTTTTCCCTCACGCACGCCGACTGCCACAGCCACGGCGACTTTAACCCATACACCCACTTTGACCAATACTCCGACGATAACGCCTACCAACACCCCGACCCTGACGCCAACACCCACCAGTACCGCCACCTCAACATCGACACCGACAGATACACCGACACCGACAGACACAGCCACTTTAACACCCACCTTAACAGATACCCCTGTACCAACTGCTACCAACACCGATATCCCGGAAACCGAAGAACAAACTGAAGAGATCTCTTATGGCGAGAAATGGATCGATATCGACCTCTCAGCCCAGATGTTATATGCCTATGAGGGCAACACGATCGTGGGCGCCTTCCTGGTTTCAACCGGTACTTCAGCTACACCTACCGTGACGGGGCAATATCATGTTTACGTAAAATATGTCTATACAGATATGGCAGGACCGGGATATTACCTGCCAGATGTACCATATACCATGTACTTTTATGATGGATATGGCATCCATGGTACTTACTGGCACGATAATTTTGGGACGCCCATGAGCCATGGCTGTGTCAATATGCGTACCTCAGAGGCTGAGTGGTTGTTTTATTGGGCATATGTAGGCATTCTTGTGAACGTTCATTATTGATCGCCCATGAAGTTCAATCTGACCGATTTTGACCCTTCCCGACGGGATTTTATCAAGAATGTCAGTATGGGATTTTTGGGTGCTTGCCTTCCCTGGCAATTGACCCATGCATTGCCTTATCGGGATTTATCCCTGGGTCGGGTAACTTTTGATGGTATTCCATTGTATGAAGCAGCAGACTTTTCGTCAAAACGGATCAAGAGGCTTTACAAAAACCAGGTATATGCCATCACCCAAACGATCAGGAGTAATGATCCCTCTCATCACAATAAGATCTGGTACATGCTGGATGATATCGGGTATGCCCACTCAGCTTACATCCAGGAAGTTAAACATAACCCTCAACACGATTACATTGAGATACCTGAAAGCGGACGAGTCGGTGAGATCACTGTTCCAGTGGTCCAATCTTATTACAATATTAAACGCATGAACCGTGCCAATAAATTAAATTATGCCATGATGTTCTGGGTTAAAGCTGTTGAGGTGGATGAATCTGGCATTTGCTGGTACAAACTGATGGATGATCAGAATTATTCTACCTATTACATCCCCACCCGTGCGATGCGCATCGTCCCTTATGAGGAATTGCAACCAGTATCTCCAATGGTTGAGCCTGCCGAGAAATGGATCCTGGTTGATATCAAGAACCAGAGGATGGATGCTTATGAAGGTGACCAACTGGTTAGGTCGAGCAAGACAGCTACCGGATTGTATGACAGCACCCCACGCGGTTGGTTTACCATCACTCGCAAGCGTCCCTGCCGCCATATGGAAGGTGAAGGTTTTGACCTGCCTGGAGTTCCGTGGGTCAGCTATATTGCGGGCAGCGGCATTGCTTTTCATGGTGTCTACTGGCACAACGATCTGGGTATCCCGCATAGCCATGGGTGCATTCATCTGCCGGTAAAACTTGCCCAATGGGTTTACCTCTGGACAGTTCCCCATGTACCTGTTGACAAATACATTTTTGCTGATGATAACGGCACCCGGGTTCAGATCATATAATCATTTAGGATTGTAAAGGGTGTTAATCCAATTTTTATAGTACTTCACTATAATAATGGTATAAAAATTGGAGGCGTTTTGACGAAAGTTGCGATTTTTTCAGGTTTAGTATTTGATCAGGATGATCAACAAGTTTCCACAGCAATCGTTGGTGACGAGCCATACTATGTTGTCAACGATGGTGGCTTTCTGCGACATATCCCCTCGCGTGACGTAGACCGCCAGGTGTGGGATTATATGTTCAAACAGATCGAGGGTAAGGAAGATTTCTTAAGTGAACAGGCCGCCAAGATGATGGGACAGGAGGACATTTTTACAGTGGCGATGATCGAGTCCCAGTTAAAGAACAGCGAAAAGCAATTCGAAGCGCTGGCATCTACCGGTATCCCCGGATCAAGCCGCGATTACCTGGGCATGATGGGGTTTAAGGTGATTATTGATTTACATGGCAATGTCTTGGCGATAAAGCAACCTGGAATTGCCTCTGATGGAGAGGAATGATCATTTCTGATACAATTAATCAGCGATAGGACTCAAAAATGACATCCGATTTCATCATTGACATCACTGAAGATAATTTTGAGATGGAAGTACTTAATTACTCTTTCCATGCCCCAGTCGTGGTGGATTTCTGGGCGCATTGGTGTGTGCCCTGCCGCGTATTTGAACCTTTACTGCAAGGTATGGCAAATGAATCAGAAGGTCGGTTCAGGCTCGCAAGAGTTAATGTAGATGACAATCCGAAGCTTGCTGAACGTCTCAAGGTGCGCAACGTTCCCACGATTAAGACATTTGTTGATGGTCGTATTGTCTCGGAATTCTCTGGCGTCCTATCTGAAACAAATTTACGGGAATATCTTTCTCGCATCACCCCATCCCAGGGTGATCTGACCCTGGAAAAAGGAAAGAGTCTTTTGTGGGACAGGTTATGGCGCGACGCTGAGGAGACCTTTACCGAATTCCTGCAA
Source organism: uncultured Anaerolineaceae bacterium (assembly GCA_964435475.1). Lineage (GTDB taxonomy): Bacteria > Chloroflexota > Anaerolineae > Anaerolineales > Anaerolineaceae > CAYSZB01. Next base: position 66,118 of record CAYSZB010000005.1, read on the forward strand.
AGATTTCCAAACCACCCGGTGGCTTTGTTGGGGTTGGCAAAAGCTTACCTACACCAGGCAAAAGCACGCGAGGCCGATCAGATCCTAGCGAACTTTCCAGCCAGCGCTGAATACAACCGGGCAAAAAGTCTTCGACCTGTCTCAAAAGCCTATCTATGGGTGCAATCTCAAAAAACTGCCATCGGGCAACCCCTGGAGGCGGCTTTTCAAAATGGTCTGCGCCTTGCCATGCGGGGAAACATTCTTTCTGCCCTGGATGGTTTCCTGGATATCTTGAAACGAGATCAATCTTACCGGGATGGAGAAGTAAAAGATGTCTATCTTGGGTTGCTGGAACTTTTGGGAGATCAACACCCGGATGTCCGTCAATACCGCAGTGATCTTTCCAATGTCCTTTTTTAGTTTGTGTGATCTTCAGAATGGGAGACTAAAGATGAGTTTTGTTTCAATAATGCAGGCTGATGAGTTGATGCCAGGCGAGAAGGCTATTGCTGAGGTTTATGAGCGGAAAATCCTCCTGGTTAATCTTGATGGTAAGTTCTTTGCCCTGGACAACCGTTGCCCTCACCTTGGCGGATCACTGGGTGATGGGATGATGGAAAAAGGCAGGATTGTTTGCCCACGCCACCATGCGATCTTTGACTTGAAGACGGGTGAATGCCTGGGGAACGCCAGAATAGCCTTTATCAGCATGAAAGTGAAAAACGCCAGGTCAATTCCCGTCAAGGTCGAAAAGGGTAACATCCTGGTGGACCTAGATTAACTTATATCTTTGCATGTAACCTGAATGCATGTTTTAGGGCTTGAATGATCGTCAATTCCTGACCTTCGCAGTCAGATGAGCCAATCTTGATCTTGGGCTTTGTTTTGCCATGAAAATCGCTGCCACATGTGATCAATAATTTTCGTTCTACGCAAAAATCCCTGTAAAACCTGGTTTGTTCAGGTAAATGGTAACTGCTGTAAACCTCCAGTCCCTCAACGCCATTGGCAATAAGTTCTTCCAATATTTGCCGGTCCTCATTAACCATTTTCCCCGGGTGTGCAAGGATGGGTACACCATGATTTTCAACGATCATCCTGACCGTTTCTGACAGGGATATGTACTTTATCTCCACGTACCCTGGTTTTCCCTGGTGGCAATAATCCCAGTAAAAATTAACCTGGGGGTTGTCACTCCTTGACCCGCCCTCAAAATAAGGTTGCAACAGCAGATTCTGGTGGTCTTTGTCAAATGCCATGGCTGCTTCTGCGATCATTTCACCGTTTACGACGCCATTTCTCGACAGAGAGGCGATCATGTCGTCATCAAATTGAAAACCAGCTTCCCTGAGCAGCCTGATGCGTGTCTTGGATGCCTGTTGTTCCTGTTTGAGAATATTCTCTTCGTTTTCGTCAAAAACTGGGTTGGCATAATCTATGCCATAACCTAAAAGGTGCAGATTGGTGCCTTTATGCATGCAGTCCAACTCTATTCCAGGGATGATCTCAAGGTCTTTCCACCGTGCCGCCTTGATCGCTTCGCTCACTCCCTTTGTTGTATTGTGATCAGCTACGGCGGCGTATTTTATCCCGTTCTTGATGCATTTTTGCACCAGTTCAGTGGGGATGAGTTGCCCATCATCGCTGTAAAGGGTGTGCAGATGCAGATCGATGCTTGCCATATTTCTAATCCTTAATTCTTTCCAAATTCATCCTGGTAAGTTAATTCCAACCGGACCTCTTTTGCCTGGATATCCTCATTCGTATATGAACTCAGGTCGATGCCATTGACTTGAAATCCTTGGCTAAAATAAAAATCGATTGCCATTGTGTTGCAGGTTTGGGTTTCCAGGACAATCTCTCGAAACCCCTCAGTTTTGCTGATCGATTTCGCCTTTTCCATCAATAACTTACCATAGCCCATATTCCGGTAGCCTGGCAGGATCAATAACTCAGTAATCCTAAGACGGTTATGCCACTTTTCACGCTCAATTTCAAGGAATCCTACAATCTCTCCATTTTCATAAAGCCCAAAAGCTGTCGGGTCGTCCAGGTAATCAGAGTAGAGATGCCCCTCAAAATGTTTGATTTGAGTATTCTCGAATGGCTTTCTCACCAGCCTGATCGAAAAAGGCGTGTCAGTTCTTCGATCTATGTCATAATACTCTGAGGTTGAATATTTAAAGTCAAGCACAAACCCCTTCCAGGTTGCTTCGGGCAGTTCCCTAATCTCAGACAGAGGTGGTGGAACACTCATCTCCCACTCACTTCCTGACTAGGTGGCAGATGCATTCCACGTGGTATGTCTGGGGGAACATGTCAAAAGGTTGCATTGACCGCACCTCATAACCTGCATCGCATAAGTATGCCAGGTCCCTGGCAAGGGTTGCAGGGTCGCAACTTACGTATATCACCTGGGGGCAGCCCAGGTTGGCCAACGCCATGCGGGCAGTTTTTTCAAGACCTGCTCTTGGCGGGTCCAGGAGAACCAGGTCGGGTGACAACTCAAGACCGGGCAATATCTCTTCGACCAGCCCCTCATAAAGGTCAACGTTATCAAAACAGTCCAGGTTGGCAGCGAAGTCATAACATGCCGACGGTGAGGATTCGAAAGCCACCAACTTGTCAGCTTCCTTCGCCAAAATAACGCTGAAAAGTCCTACTCCACTGAACAATTCTAGAAACAAGCGTTTTTCCTTAACAATCCCGATTAGGCTTCTTACATACTCTACCATCGCGTCGGCTTGGGCATTATTCACCTGGAAAAACGACTCTGGTGAGACACGCAGTTCATGGATACCAGACAAGAACAGTTGTGCATCTTCGCCTGCAAGGTTGAGGGTAAGTCCCTCAGGGCTCAAGTAGGTCGCTGAAATGGGCATATCGAGCTCAAAATCGGGGATGGAATATTCTTTTCCTTCAAACAGTAACATGATTTCATCCCGGCTGTCCTGCCGGATTGCAAGACGTTCGATTCCGCTGCCCGGTTCCAGTTTGATTTGTGGCCAGGTATCATTTATTCCTGGCTGAGGTAAATGGCATTCCTCGATTGCGACCAGGTTTCTGCCGTTTGTCCCCGTGAAACAAAGACTTCCTTGACCAGACACATGGAACTGCAAATGGTTACGGTAATGCCACTGATCTGGCGATGGGATGATGTCATTAACTTTCAGATCACCCAGCTTGCCAATGCGCATTAACTGGTCCCTCAGCACTTCCATTTTAATTTTTAATTGCTCATCATAGGGAATGTGCTGATAATGGCATCCGCCACAATTACCAAAATGCTTGCATTGAGGTTTTATCCTCTTAGGGGAAGTAACAATAACATCGAGAGGGTTTCCACGGGCAAAACGCGGTTTGTCTTCTATCATATGTATGCGAATGGTCTCGCCCGGTAACACAAATGGCACAAAAACTGCCCGACCATCCGGCAGGTGGGCCAACCCGTCACCGCCAAAGACCATTTTTTCGATGTTTACGATCAATTCATTATCCATGACCATGCTTTCCAAAATAAAACGCCTGGTGTCTATTTTACATGACACCAGACGTTTTGTCAGTTCAGTATAGTTTATTATTTGATGTAATCTTCCATGGCTGCCAGAAGTTCATCAATGTCGGCCATTGTGGTCTCACCCATGTGAGCTATACGGATGGTCTTGTCCTTAAGCGCACCATAGCCATTGGCAATGCGCATGCCGCGGGTCTTCAGGAAGTTGTTAAGCGCGGAAACATCCATATTGCGGTCATTCCTGAGTGTCGATACTGTCTTGGAAGAGTACCTGGGTTCGGTCAGTGGCGGCAGGTCATGCGCCATACCCCAGTCGCGCACACGCTCTCCCATGGCGGCATGTCTTGCCCAGCGGTTTTCCAGTCCTTCGGCAAATATGCGTTCCAGTTGAAAATCCAACCCATTCAGCAGTTGCATGGCTGGCGTCATGGCAGTGCTGTCCTTGATGCGGTGTTTTTCCAGCAATAGCAGGTCAAAGTACCAGCCGCGGTTGGGCACTGTGGCAGCTTTGGCCAGTGCACGGTCAGAGACTGCAGCAAAGGACATTCCAGGCGGCAGCGCCAGACATTTTTGGGAGGAGGTCAATACAAAATCCAGTCCCCATGCATCAGTTTCGATCTTGGCACCGCCCAAAGACGAGACAGCATCAACCATGATCAGGGTATCAGGACTTACTTCCCTTACGGTTTCCGCCAACTCTTTCATCGGGTTTTCGGCACCAGTGGATGTTTCATTATGTACGATAGCCACAGCCTCATAGTGTCTGGCTCTTAATGCCTCACGCAGCATGTCCGGGGTGTGTACTTTACCCCATACAGCGTCCAGGCGGGTGGTCTGCTTGCCATTGCTGACAGCCACTGAAAACCAGCGGTCGGCAAACGCGCCATTGGTACAGACCAGTACATCCTTATCAACCAGGTTGCGTATGGCAGCTTCCTGCATACCGGACCCGGAAGCTGGTGGTTGAAAAACGCGGTTTTCGGTGAGAAAAACCTTTTTCATGCCCTCGCCTGTGCGTTTGAACAGCTCATCGAACTCTTTGCTTCGGTGGGGGATCATGGGTTTGGTCATGGCTTGCATCACTTCGGGTGCAACATCCACAGGACCAGGTATAAACATATGGGTCATTGGACTCTCCTTAAATGATTTAAGTAACTTGACTATATTGTATCCTGTTTTTCAAAAATGACCCTTTTAATTATCATCAATCCAGGTTGGGTTTGGGCGATGCCCTCACTACGATACGATGGGTGTCGATCATGTAGGGATAGCAGGAAATAAGGGTCAGCATGGCCTTATCCCCTCTTTCTAAAACGCTGATCTCGCTGGGTTTCAGGATACGGATCTCATCCACCAGGTAGACATAAGAACGGGTGGTGGTCAGGATTGTTATCTCATCGCCCAGATCTAATTGATCCAGGTGCTGAAATATCCTTCCATATATGTCATTGTGGGCTGAAAGTACCAGGTTGCCATCTTCACCGGGGTCAGCGCTGCCCGGGTGTTGCCCGACGCCGGTTTTCAGGCTTTCCCAGTCATCACCCATCACCACCGGGTGGTCCACACCGATCGCCGGGATCCGAATCCACAGTGCCTGTTCAGGTTGTGGTGTGGGTGTTGGCGTCATATCTGCCACATTTGAGTTGGTATGGCCCTCAGTCGGTGTTATCCCGGTTGTGTGTTCGACTGTTGGTGGTTCATGCCCTGAAGGTAATAGCGCTAGAGTGGTTGCGGGTGTATAAGTTGCTTCTGGGGTAATGCTTCCTGTTTTTGTTGCCTGAGGTGTGGATGTTGGTGTTAAGGTTGGCAGGGGAGTAGGCGTGAACGTCAAAGTGTTGGTGGGAATTGAGGTAAAAGTCAGCTTTGCTGTGGGAACGGCATGGGTGACTCCAGGAGCTGGCGGCGTAAGCCTGTCAAGAGATAGCTCAGCCTGGGCGTTAATGCGCTGGATCGATTGGAAGCCTTTATAAATTAACAAAGCCAGGATGATTACCCCGATTACTTCCAGCACAGTCAACCAGCGGTCAATCGTTTTCTGCGCCTTGCTACGCTGCCTTTGCCTGCCAAGCTGGAATCGCTTTTTGAACTTTTCAATCAATTGTGAGTGCTTTGTCCTGGTGAGTCCGTGTTCGCCAGGCTTGCTGCGCTTATCTTTTTCGCCTTGTAAAAACTCTGCCAGGCACTCAGCGTGCTTTTCCTGGTATCGCTTGAGGAGCAGCTGCCTTAACTGCTGTTCGTTCAGTTCTTCGGGATCTTGCGGGTTTTCCACCAGGGGTGTGTCTTTCATGATTTATTATAGCTCCCAAAAATTATAATCGAAACCATTTTTCAACTTTGCCCTGATTGCCCTTGATAAATACAGGGGCATTATGTATAATGCATGAACGTTTGGGCGGTTAGCTCAGTTGGTTAGAGCGTTACGTTGACATCGTAAAGGCCGTAGGTTCGAGTCCTATACCGCCCACCAGGTGCCTGCAGGGATGCAGGCACTTTCATTTTTAAACAACATCTAGTAAGCGGATAGAGCACTATCGAGCATGTCCTGGAAGTTCATACCTGGTGGGCGCATTGAAATACCTTCGATGTTGGGTGGAAGCATCCTCGGCAGGCAGAAAGGCCGGCTGTCCATCCAGGCGGTGTAGTTCTGGCTCAGCGGTTTGGTGCTTCCACCCCATGCCAATGTCAACCCAAGGTTGGCGATTGAATCAGGAAAAGGGCTGCATGTTTCAAAAGGCCAGGCCAGCGTATAGGCGTTGATCCGCATTTCATCCTGCATCACCCGCATGGATTCCTGCAAATCCCAAACGCCATCCTCACTGCTGATCAGCCCGAAGTCATGGTGGGTGGTGGAATGAGACCCGAAGGTGAAAAATCCGCTCTGGTTGGCCTGGTTGAGAGTTTGCCAGCAGGTATTGTCTGCGCATGCCCCAGCGTTCATTGCCCCTGTCCAGATGAATGCCAGCATGTGTGGTCCATACCCAAAAGTAAGTGACAGACTTTCAAAGGTTTCAACCATTGATAGCATAGAATTGACATGTAAGTCGCTGATATCCGTGGTCAGGATAACTGAGCGCATCGGCAGTTCAAGCCATCCATAAACAAAGCCTTCTGCTTCGTGCATGGTGACGAAGTGGTAATCCTGGCTCATCAGGTAAGCCACCTGGTCAAAAAAGGATGCCGGTGACATGCTGTAACGCCCATCGTACATTGTGTAGTCATCGCCATGGTACTCAAGGGTTAAAATGTTCCTTGCGCTGCCATACAGGCTGATGCGATCGGTAATGCGTTCCCAGTATGCAATGGAAAGTTGCTCTTCCTCGATTTGACCATAATCCATCATTCGGTTGCGGATCATCTCTCGTGCGTTGTTATCAAAATTAAATATTTCTGCAGTCGAAGAGAATGTTTGGGTTGCTTCAGGGGTGAAGGTAAAACCGGGCGTTGGCGTGATTTCCCCTGTGAGTGGGGGCGTGCTGCTTGGGTCTATGGTTTCCGGTAATATGGGCGTGGTTTCCATTACTGTCAGGGTGGCATTTTCGCTTTGCATCGGGGTGGATGCATTTCCTGTTGCTGCCAGCGTCTGCAAAACGGCAGAGATGGCTGTCTCAGCCACTGCTGTCTTGCCCCGCTCGCCCTTCCAGGTGATAACCAACCCATCGGTGCATCCAGACAGAGTGAACAGGATGACCATGCACCACAATAAGCCATGCTTAAATTTACTCATATCGGCTGATTGTAACCCAAACCAGCAGAAATTTTGCTCTTAAAGAGGTTGGCAGGAGGTGCAATAGTACACACTGCCGCCCATATATGCTTCTTTGATAATCGATCCACCACAGGCAGGGCAGTAACCTCCCGCTTTCTTGCTCGACATCACAGTCTCGTACCCGCCCGACTTGCCATA
>CAYSZB010000006.1:0-43528 GCA_964435475.1 uncultured Anaerolineaceae bacterium
ACCTGCACGTTGGTCACATCCGGAACATGTTTCACACAAACCACGATCTGCATCATGCCACCTCGTCCGGGAAAATATCCCCGGGGTTGAACAGCCCGTCCGGGTCCAGGGCATCTTTCACGTGTTTCATCTGAGCCATTTGATCCTCAGAATACATCAGGCGCAGGAATTTCTGTTTGATCTTGCCAATGCCATGCTCTGCTGAGACCGAACCGCTCCAGGCTACGGCCTGGCGGGCAAAGGTTTCATACGCAGCAAGCCCCGCCTGTTGCTCCTCAATGGTGCGTGGCAGGATGTTGACATGGATGTGATTGTTGCCAATGTGCCCAAAAGCCACCCACTCCAGCCCCAGTCCATCACAGGTCGTCTGGTACAAATGCCACAAGTCTGCCAGGTATTCATCCGGAACCGCCAGGTCTGTACCCAATTTGTACAGGCCGGGGATGTTTTTCTTGCGTTCGGCAATGATCGCATTGACCGTTTCAGGCAGCAGATGGCGGAAGACCTTGAAACGATCCAGTTCCCTGGGCTCATAGGCCACCCATGAACGGGCAGGGTCTGCCCCACATTCGGTGATCAACTTTTCCAACAATTCCAATGGCTGGTGATCGCCGTGCGGGTCATAGCTCATCTCAAAGAAGATGGCTGACACCTTTTCCGCTGGCAGGAAGGGCATTCCAACACTGGAGGGCGCCTCCTGTTGTACCTTGCGCAGCAGGCTCAGGGCATTGGCTGAATAGAATTCAAGGAAATCCAGCGTCAGATTCCTTTCCTGCCGCAGACGGGAAGTCAATTTCACCGCCTCGTCATCTGAGTCCACGAATTGCACCATGGAAAGCTTGGATTCTTCCCGCATCAGGGCTACTTCCACCTGTGTGACCACACCCAGCACCCCCTCCGAGCCAATGAACAGGTCGATCAGGTCCATGCCGGGTTCGGTGAAAAAACCAGCCGTACACTTGGTCCTGGGCAGGCTGTAGTCCGGGATGGTCAGTTCGATCACCTTGCCAGAGGTCAAATGCACCAGGAAATTCCCCTGCGCATCGGCAAAATAGCGCCCCCGTGGGACATCCAGGTACTCGCCGTTGGCCAGGAAGACGCGCAGACCCCTCACCCAGTTGCGGGTCGGCCCATAACGGTAGGTGCGTGCTCCGCTCGCATTTGTCACTACAGATCCACCAAGTGTGGCGCTGGTCTCGGTCGGATCTGGTGGATAGAAATATGCCACCTTGTCTGCTTTGAATCGCTCATACTGCGCCTTTTGGTCCGGCTCGGCTGTCCTTTCCAGTGAAGGAACGTGCCTGGCATTCAGCATGGAACCCAGGGCTTTCAAACTGACAGAAGCCTGGGCGACCACCCGCCATTCTGCGTAGGGTTCATCATAACCAATGGATGTTACCTGGTCGAAACACTCCAGGGATACCACTGCCCCCCTGGCTGGCACACTGCCACCCACCAGGCCAGTGCGTGCCCCGGCAAAGGTCATCGGTACCTTTTGCCTGGCCATCTCTCGGATCAGGGTGGATAGTTCTGCTTCGTTTTTGGGAAAGAACAGCAGGTCGGCTGACCTGGAAGCCAATTTGGATTCATCCGACAGGTAGCCGGGGTATTCCGACCGGATGTTTTCAAAGCCTTCCACCCGCCTGATCTGTTGGAATTCAGCAAAAAGCGCTGGTTTGGCGTGGATCTCGTGGGTAACAGGCACCAGTTCAGGCATTCCGTCTCCAGTTTAATGAGGTCGTGGTTTGCTTAAGGGTCATGATCCACACCTGTCCAGTTTTGCCAGGATCGGGCGCAGGTGGATGATACTTTTTTGCGCAGCCGTGAGGGCATCCGGTTTGGCCATAAATTCTCCTGAAACGAAACCTGTGAACCCGGTATCTGCCAGGGTTTTCAACAAGCCCGGGAAGTCCAGGTGACCTGCCCCTGGGTACCAGCGGTTGGAATCCGCCACATGGAAGTGGAAGATGCGTGAGCCGCAGGCTCGCATACTTGTTTCCATGTCAGGCTCTTCGATATTCATATGAAAGGTATCCAACAGCAGGCCAAAGTTCTCGGCGTCCACCGATTTGATTAGGTCAAGTCCCTCAGCTACCGAATTGACCAGCGTTGTTTCATAGCGGTTGATCGGTTCCAAAGCCAGGCGTACGCCCTGCTGCGCAGCTGCCCGGCAGCACTCCCGCAGCGCTTCAGCCAACCATTCAAGCGCTTGATCCTGGCTGACCCCTGGCTTGAGGATTCCGCGAACTAGGCCGATGATGATGATGGCATTAAAGCGTGCCGCCAGGGGAACATGGGATTTGATGCGTTCAATGGCCAGGCGCCGGATCCCGGGGTTCGGATCAGTGAAGGAGAGACCCTCCTCACCCCAGGCCTGTCCGGTGCCAATGGCCGGAATGGACATCTTAAATTCTTCTGCCAGGCAGGCGATCGCATCCGCATCGACCAGGGCTGGCTCCCGCACCGCCAGTTCCACACCATCATAGCCCATGGCATGCAGCGCCGCAAAGTTGGAGCGCAAGTCGCCCGACAGCGTGGCTGCCTGGAAGGAGGTCATCTGGGTGGACAGTACGATCGACAACTTCATATCTTCTTTACCTTCCAGGGTACCGGTCTTTTAAGCAGACCGGTACCCCTGTATTCATGATCAAAGGTTTGCCAGGTAAGTCACCTTGCATTCCGAACGGTCATTCTGCAGTTTGATGATATTTTCAGGCAGTTCTTCAAGGCTGACCTTCTTGGTACTGATCAGGCTCATGTCCATGCCGTCTGCCATGCATTCGATAACCCGCGGGAATGTGCCATGACCGGAATGGCCCTGTGCGCCGATGATACTCGCCCGGCGCACCTGCAGCACTTCGCCAGCAACAGGCATCTTGGCTTCGGCACGGGCTGTGACCACCACCCGGCTGTTGAGCGTCCGACCTTCCCAGATCACCTTTTCAATACCGGGATAGACCACTGCCGGCAGGCCGGTGGCTTCCATATAGAGGTCTGCCCCCATGCCGCCGGTGATCTCCAGGACTCGCTCTGCAAAATCCTCTTTGAGCGGATTGATGTGGTAATCTGCTCCCAGCTTAAGCGCCATATTGCCGCGGTCTTCCTGGGTCTCGGAGATGATCACCTTGGAAGCTCCCGCCCGCTTGAGAATGGCACAGGCTGCCAACCCAACCGGCCCGCCGCCCAGGATCACCACCCGGTCACCCGGGCGGATGCCGCCACCGCGCTCGATGACCGCATTGTAAGCCACGCAACTGGGTTCCACCAGGCTGCCGGCAATAAAGAGCTGTTCATCGCTGTAATTCTTCTTGAGCGGGTCCAGGCTCCAGATGGTACGGGCAGGCACCACCAGGTACTTGGTGAACGCACCATTGACATTGAAACCGATCTCATCCAGCCGCTCACAGTGGTTCGGCCAGCCATCCGCGCAGGGTTTGCAGTTCCCGCACCACAACATTTCTTCCGTGGTCACCGCTTCGCCGCCCTTGAAGGGTCGGTTGGTGTTCTTATCGTACGCTTTTTTGCCAGCTTCCACAACCACACCGGAAAGCTCGTGCCCCAGGATGCTGGGAAACCCGGTCAGGCCGGGGTAAAAGATGTAGCCATCCTTGTCTGCCTGCGCCATGTGGACATCCGAACCGCAGATTCCACAGGCTTTGACTTCGATCAACACTTCATCCTCACCCGGGGTGGGAATGTCATATTCGCGGATCTCCATGCGTGGGTTGCGCCAGACCAGGCTGCCCAGGTAGGTCTGCCGCCCTTCAATATCCTTGGCGCCTAATTTAAAACCTGGCTTGGGATCCCAATCTGCAACCAGGGTTAATCCTTGCATTTTGCCTTTCATATTGCTGCTCCTTTTTTCTAATTAAACTTCAGTGCCCTGGCCAATGCGCGGGATGCCATAGACCGTCTTCCAGCCTTCGGAAAGTGGTGTGCGCAGGTAGGGTTCCATATCCGCTGCTTTACGCAGGGTGATCTCCTCAACAGGAGGTACTTCCCCAGCCGGGAACGCTGCCAGAACATCATCATGGAACAGGGTCAGGTATTTCAAAATGGCTGCCAGGGGACGTTTGGCCTTCTGTGCAGCGCCGGACCTGGCTTTGCCCACCACCCCTTCGGGTGTGGCAGCGATCTCGATCGCAAAGTGACCTTCGCCTTCGGACCAGCGGCTGGGACGTCCGAATGGGTCGACCGATTTGTCAAAATGGCCTTCCGGCAGGTACGATTTGCCTTCGGTGTCCACGGCATAGTCCATATCGACCATCTCGGGGTGCAGTAACAGGCTGAGGGAGGTCTCGGATTCATCGGCGTGGACAAAATTGGTGCCCATTGTACCGCCACGATCGTTCATGCGGAAAAACTCACGCACCCCACGGTGCCAGTCGATCACCCGGAAAATGCCCGGCAGTTGGTAGCGCTTCTGGAACTCTTGCACCGCTGATTCAAGCATCCACAACTGCCCGTGGTTGTTGACGATCAACTGTTTGCGGAAACCATCATTCCACAAACCCAGCATGACATCGATCATCATTTCGCGCACGACATGTTCACGCACGATCACCGTGCCCGGCATGCCCAGGTGATGGAATGGATGACCGCCATAGTTCAGGGGGGGCAGTGCAAGGTTGACCGGGGCACCCCGTTTGGCGGTAAAGCGCCTCACACCCTCACAGATGGCGCTGACATACAACGTGTCTGCCGCACTGGGCAGGTGCTGACCGTGCAACTCAGTGCAACCGACCGGGATGAAGACAATGTCGTTCTTCTTGCGGTTCTCCTCAACCTTCCAGCGTGTGGTGGTCTGGATGTATGAACCGGGTTTACCCCATTCGACCGGTGAAGGGATACCATAATCCGCCAGTATGGCGTCGATCTGCTCATCACTGGCATCCCACACCTCTTTTTTCAGGCGTCCAACCGGGTTGTCTTCAAAGAAGAGGTCCGGTTCGTTGGTGGCTAAAAAGCCCTGTGGTACTACTTTTTCACTCATATATCTCCTCATAATAATCTATACGCAATTAATATCCTGTTACTGGCTTAACCTTTGTCACTCAAACTCAGCAATGCGCACCGGACGGTGTTCATGCACCGAGCGCCAGGCGGCATGCCCGATCAGCACAGCCATCAGCCCATCCTGTCCGGTGGTTGGTGTGGGTGTGCCATCCCGAACCGCTGCCAGGAACTGGCTCATTTCGTCCACATAACATTGGGCGAAGCGCTGCATAAAGTAAGGCTGGATCCTGGCGCCGTGAAAGCCTTCAGGGTCTCCCTTGAGCACCGTGTTGACACTTTCGTTCTGCGCCATGGCCACGCCATTCAGGCAGAATGTTTCCACCCGTTGGTCATAGCCATAGACCGCCTGGCGGCTGTTGTCGATCAGCCCCAGGGTACCATCCTTGAACTTAAGCGTGATCACTGCCGTGTCCACATCGCCAATATCGTGCAACGCCGGGTCGATCATCACACTGCCCAACGCATATACCTCTTCGACCTCACCGATCTGGAAGCGCGACATGTCAAAGTCGTGAATTGTCATATCCAGGAAAAGTCCGCCGGATACTTTCAAAAATTCCATGGAAGGCAGCCAGGGGTCATAATTGGTGATTTTAAAGATGCAAGACCTACCCAGTTCACCGGACTTGACGATCTCGCGCACGCGCTGGAAGCTCTTATCAAAACGCCTGTTGAAACCAACCTGCAGTTTCACCCCGGCATTCTCCACCTCTTGAAGCGCCTGGCGGATACTTTCAATATCCAGTGCAATGGGTTTCTCGCAGAAAATGTGCTTGCCAGCTTTGGCTGCATCAATAATGATCTGGGCGTGTGTATCCGTACTGGTGATGATCGCCACCGCTTCTATACTCGGGTCATCCAGCAACTCATGGTAGTCTCTCACCACCCGGGTGATGCCATACTCCTGCCCCACCTTTTGGGCTACATCCAATCGGATGTCACACAGGGCACAGAGGTTGGCTTCCGGAACCCGTCTGGCCAGGTTTCCAACATGTACACTGCCCATGCGCCCGGTGCCGATCAAAGCAATGTTAATTTTTCTGTCCATGCTTCTCAATTCCTGGGGATCTCCCCAAACTCACCTTATCTAATACTTATGGTTTCATCACGATCTTCATCGCACTCTTGGGGCAATGCCCCAGGGTTTCGACAACCAGCCCGAGATCCGAGAACGCGGTCAGACCCTCTTCCAGTGTGATCACCTTGGTGAAGAAATGGCTCATATCCAGGCGATTTTCCTGGAACAGGCGGATGGACGGCACCATGGTGTTCTGACCCAGGTAAAGTCCCAGGATCTTGGTCGCCCAGCGGGTGATCTCGTTGGGGATCACGGTGGCGGTGATGCTTGAATCCATGCCAAAAGGCAGGACCTTGCCGCCCGGGGTGACGCACTTCAGGGCTTGTTCCAGCCCGTTACCCGTGGCTTCGATCACGATGTCCGCTTTCTTGCCGTAGGTGAAATTTTCGACCATGCTGGGGATGTCCACTTCATTGGGATCCCAGGCGGTCAGCCCGCACTTTTTTGCCAGTTCACGGCGGAACGGATCGATCTCGGATACCGCCACCTTGGCGGCTATGTTCTTGGCGAACTGGGCAAACAGGTAGCCGATCGGGCCGAAACCAATGATCGTTACATACTCGTAGGGCAGCATCTGCAGGGTGTTCATGCCATTGACCACGGTGGCCAGGGTCTCCACCTGTGTGCCGAAGATGTCATCGATCTCATCCGGCAGCACAAAACACTGCTTCTCAGGTACCAGGACATACTCCGCGTAACCGCCATCGCGCATTACACCCAGCGCACTGGTCTTGATATCCACGCACTGGCTGGTCAAACCCCGCCGGCAGAACTCACAGAATCCGCAGCGGATGTTGTTATCCACTGCCACCCGGTCGCCAATCTTGACATGGTGCACATGCGTGCCGATTTCAACCACCTCACCACAAAACTCATGTCCCAGGACCGTATCGGGCTTTACATGATGTTTGCCTTCAATGATCTTGACATCGCTGCCACAGATGCCCACCGCTTTGATCTTCAAGACCACATCATCCGGATCTTTAACATGCGGCAAGGCCCGCTCTTCCAATACCAACTTACCTACATCTTTATAAACCAGTGCTCTCATTTTTATCTCCTTAATTTCTATTTGCACACGTGTGCAGTGTTTTTGATAACAACCGATCGTTATCGTATTTCTATTGAAATTTTCAGCGCTGAATTCGCGCTGATCCTCCTTTGGCGAACGCCCTGACCTGTTCAATGGTCGCCATGGTCGTATCGCCCGGGAAGGTGGTTAATAGCGCACCATGCGCCCAGCCCAGGTTAACCGCCTGTTGTGGTTCCTCACCACTCAACATGCCATAGAACAAACCGGCGGCAAAGCCATCGCCCCCACCTACCCGGTCATACACATCCAGTTCACATGTCGGTGAAAGGTATGCCTGCCCATCAATCCAGGCCACCGCGCCCCAGGAATGGCGGTTGGTGGAATGCACCTCACGCAGGGTGGTTGCGACCACATGCACATGCGGGTAAACCTGCAGTACACGATCGATCATTTCGATAAATGACCCGGCATCCAGGCTGGAACGTCCGCTCACCTCGGGACCTTTGATACCCAGTCCAAGCTGCAGGTCTTCCTCGTTTCCCACCAGCACATCTACGTAGGGCATAATGCTGCCCAACACCCCGCGTGCCTGTTCCTGCCCGCCCCAGATCGACCACAATTTGGCGCGATAGTTCAGGTCAAAAGAGATCACAGCACCTTGTGCTTTTGCTTCCTGCATGGCTTCCACGATTAACGGCCCGGTGGTCGCCGAGAGTGCGGCAAAAATCCCCCCGCTGTGGAACCAGCGCACACCATTTTTGAAGATGGCCGACCAGTCAAAATCACCCGGCTTGAGCAGCCCCCCAGCCTCGTTGGCACGGTTGTAAAAAACAACCGGTGGGCGCACACCCTGGCCGCGGTCACTGTAGACGGTGGCCATGTTGGGTCCATTCACGCCGTTATGGGTAAAGTGTTTAAAGAATGGCTGCACCCCCATTGCGCGCACCTGGCCGCTGATCAGGTCACCGATCGGGTAATCCACCATGGCTGATGCAATGCCGGTCCTGAGCCCAAAGCAGTCTGCCAGGTTGGCTGCGCAGTTGAATTCGCCGCCGCTGACATGGATCTGGCATTGGCGCGCTTTGCGGAAGGGCACCACGCCCGGGTCCAGGCGGTGTACCAGTGCACCCAGTGACAGGAAGTCCAATTCACCCTGGGCAGGGATCTGCAATTGTTTTTCTTCCATTCCTGATCCTTTCATCTTAACTAAACACCACTGTATGCCGAAAAGCCGCCATCGATCGGGATGACCACCCCGGTTACAAAAGCAGATGCCGGCGCAAGCAGCCACAGAACGCTTCCTACCAGGTCATCCGGCACCCCAAAACGTTCCGCCGGGGTGTGGTCGATGATCTGCCTGCCGCGTTTCGTTAGTTCACCACTTTCTATTTCAGTGAGCAGGTAACGGTTTTGCTCGGTAAGGAAAAAACCCGGCGCAATGGCATTTACGCGGATGGCCGGATCATATTCCTGTGCCATATGTACCGCCAGCCACTGGGTGAAGTTGCTCACCCCGGCTTTGGCTGCCGAGTAGGCTACAACCCGTGTAAGAGGACGAAAAGCGTTCATTGAAGAAATATTGAGGATGGTGCCACTTTTTTGGGCAGCCATAATGCGACCAAAGACCTGGCAGGGAAGGATGGTGCCCATCAGGTTGAGGTTTAAAACCCACTGCAATGCTTCGGCGGGCAGGTCAAAGAAGGTCGCATCCGTACCGGTGGTTGCCTGGGGACGGTTACCGCCTGCTCCATTGACCAGGATATCCACCCGGCCATACTTCTCCAGGACAGCTCCAGCCAGCACCTCAATGCTGCTTTTTTCCAATACATCGCAGGCCATGGCACATGCCTGCCCGCCATCGGCATGGATTTCGCTCACCAATCCCTCGGCTACCGAAATGTTCCTGTCTGCTACCACAACCGTAGCACCTTTGCCGGCGAGAGCGCGGCACAATGTGGCGCACAACACCCCTGCTCCGCCTGTGACCACGGCCACCTTGCCTTCCAGGTTGAATAAGACTTCCAGTTCCTTTTTGTCCATGCTCATTTCCTTTCTTTCCTACTGGCAAATGGTGCCAGGTGACGCATAAAATGTGCCTCCAGGTCCTGGCTGTATCTTTCAAGGTTGGCTTCCAGGAATTCCATCAGGCGGTTTCTGAAGAGCAGCTCGCCTTGACCATCCCGGGCTGTCATCACCGATCCAAAGGTCACATGGAATACCTGGCGGGCATCGAATTGATCGATCAGGGCATGCCAATCTGTGACCACATCCGGCTGAGGTACCTTTTTCAGGTCAGCGGAAACATGGTAGGTCAGGCGATCCTCATTATAATGGCTGCGGGCAAAAGTGAAGATTTCGCGCAAGAAATCAGTCTTTACGGATGCAATCGTATGCAGTGCTGTCAGGTAGCTGGTACCGGCAGTCTTCAGGTGGACCAGTCCCTGCGTGGCCTGCATGGCCATGGTGTAGACGCTGTATTTGTCCGACCCGGAGTGCAGGCTTAGTTTGTATGGTCCAAAATGCCTGGCCAGGGCGGCATGGGCCTGAACATAACGGTCAAACTCGTCCAGGTCACCAATGTAATCGACCCCTTTTTCAAAGCGACCAATGTAGCGCGGTGCAAGGCTGACCCAGCGCACGCCCATACGACTGAGTTCACCAGCCACATAGGCATGCTCATGCAACGAGGTCAGCTGGTCTGTTTCATCCACTGACACTTCGAACTCGAAAGGCTGGCTTCCTGCACGGCTTTCCAGGTAGTGGTAGAGCCTGACCACATGCGCCACTGCCCTTCCATACTTCGCCATCGCCCTCAAAAGAGTACCTTCATCGAAGTGCAGATGGTGGCCCTCAATATTCAGCGAGCGGCCCAGCAGGCCGCTATCAGCAACCTTCATACCTTCTGGTAATTGTTCGACCAGTTCGCGCAGTCTTCCAATATCCGCACTTTCAGCGGAGTTGTCCACGTGATCGCCCGGGTCAACCGTGAAGAAAGTGTACCCGGCGTCCAGGCAGGCATCGACATCCTGCTCCGTTTTCAAATGATCGGCGTCCGCGCCAAAACCACCCTGCCAGCCCTCCTGGAATATTCCCCAGGTGGCATCGTCCATCACCACTTGCGGTGTGCGTGCTGTACGTACCATCTCGCGGATCGATTGCTGCGGAAAAATGGGTAATAATGTGCCTTCAAAATGACGCATGGCGCGCACGTGTCCCGGGGTGGCCAACCCCAGGCGGTCCCCCAGCCCGGCAGATGTCTGCAACCCGAGCAATTTCGGTTGCAGCCACGGCAATTTACTGCGCAGCAGGCTGGCATTTACACTATTCATAGGGGCAATGATCAGCGTTCGGGCATTCCTGGGGATGCGCTCCCCCTGCCAACCTGGGTCCGGGTTCTCTTCTGCGATGACCAGGCAGCGTTTTCCCGAGATAAGTGCCAATCCATAGGTTCCCCCCGCCTGGGTCTGGATTGAACTTTTGATCATATCAAGGTTGCTGAATTCATCCAACATGGATCACTCCTTGTTCCTAAATGCAATACCGGTCGATTCGCGTACCAGCAGGGTGCCCTGCAGGACCTTGACCTGTTGATTTTCAGGCAGAACCACCTGGTTGGCCGATAACAGTTCAAGCAGCAGGCGCGCCGCTTCGCGACCGATCTCACGCTTGGGCTGGTCAAAGGTGGTCAGGCTGGGATTGGTGAAGGCTGCGTAGGTGATATTATCGAACCCGGCTACCGAGAGTTGCCCGGGGACAGTCACGCCCTTTTCCTGGCAGCCACGCAGGACACCCACTGCCAGCATGTCGTTAAAGCAGAACAGCGCACTCGGGGGCTGTGCCAGGCTCATGAAATACGAAAGCGCCTGTTGTCCCAACTCGGGCAGTCCTCCAGGCACATGGTAGATGTATTCGGGTGGCACGGGCAGTTCTTGAGCTGCCATTTCATCCAGGAAACCGCTCAAACGGTCCTGGGTGGTGCGGCCCGAAGCGGCATTACCGAGGTATGCAATGTGGCGATGACCTAAAGAGATCAGGTGCCGCGTGATCTGCCGTGCACCGTCCAGGTCATCGTGGTAGATGGAAAAATTATAATTTTCAGCTGCCTGCTGGTTGACCATCACCACCGGAAAACCGCGTGACAGCAGGCGATGTACCTGCGCCTGGCTGAAAGAGGACGAACAGATGATCAGGCCATCGGTCCGCTGTTCAACCATAGCCTGCACGATGCGCTGCTCTTTCTGGGGATCATGCTGCGAGGCAGCGATCAACAGGGAATAATTCTTTTCCTGGGAGTACTCCTCGATCCCGTAAAGGACATCTGCGAAGAAGGGATCCGCAATGCTGCTGAGGATCACCCCCAGCGCCTGGGTGCGGCGGGTTTTTAAACTCCGCGCAGCTGCACTGGGGTAGTAACCTTGCTCCCGGGCGATCTGCTGGATGCGCCTGGCCGTGTCTTCAGACACCAGGCTGCTGTCGTGCAGCGCCCGTGAAACGGTGGAGTGAGATACCCCGGCAATCCGGGCAATGCTCTTGATTGTTGCTGTCATAAGAACCTTTTGCACACGTGTGCAATCTTGATCAAAGTTTAATCAGTTTTGTGATAATCGTCAAGTCTTTTTGCAAGTAATCTTGCAAAAATGTTAAAAATGTCGTATGATTAGTCATTGTCAGTATGGTGCTGGCAAATACAAAACCCTGGAGGTACCATGATCCCACCCATTGAAATCGAGGCCATTTTTCTCGACATCGGCAATACCATGCGCATCGTCATCGAAGACCCGCCATTCCAGGCCCAGGCCAAACAGCAGCTTTATGAACTGGTTGGTGCCCGGGAGCCCTTTGATGAATTCTTTGATAAGATCGAGGTCAACTGGAAAGCATACCGCAAACAGTCCAAAGCCAGCCTGAAAGAAGCCTCTGAACGTGAGCTGTGGTCAAAATGGCTCCTGCCGGGTTACCCCGAGGGCATCATTGCCCCCCTGGCGGGCAAGTTAACCCGCCTGTGGCGTGATCACGATGGTCGGCGGGTTCCCCGCGCGGACGCCAAAGAAACAATCATTGAACTGGACCACCGGGGATACAAACTGGGCATCATCGCCAACACCATCACTGAGACCGAGATCCCTGACTGGATGGAATCCGATGGCGTCAGGCAGTATTTCAAATCCGTGATCCTTTCATCAAAAGTTGCCTTGCGCAAACCGGATCCCGAGATTTACTGGCTGGCAGCCCGCGAGATCGGTGTGGAACCCGGGAAATGCGCTTATGTGGGTGACAACCCGGTGCGGGATGTGGAAGGCACCTACGCGGCAGGTTATGGCATGATGATCCTCTTTGAGGAACCAGCTACATTAGCCAAAGAACCACCTGACAAGTGGATTAAGCCCGACTTTACCATTCGTGAAACACGCGAATTGCTGGATATTTTCCCCGCCCGCCCAACCTCTGCCGGGGGAGCATAAATATGGAGATCGAAGCTATCTTCCTTGACCTGGGCAATACCTTGCGCTTTGTCAAAAAAGATGCGCAGTACCAGGCAGATGCCAGGCAAAAAATTACCGAACTGGTGGGTAGCAATGAAGACCCAGGGGTCTTCTGTGCCAAGGTGGATGAACGCTACAAGGAATACCGGAAGTGGGCGTTTGAACACATGCGCGAGGCACCCGAGGCAGAACTCTGGACGCGCTGGCTGGCTCCGGAGTTCCCGGTTGAGAAGATTGCCCCCCTGGGTGAGGAACTGACCTACCAGTACCGCCGGGCAAATGGCATCCGCGTGCTGGTCGAAAACGGCGTTGAGGTGGTGGATACATTGTACCGCCGCGGTTACATACTGGGCATTATCAGCAACCTGATCAGCACCCGTGAGATCCCCGAATGGCTGAACAACGATGGCCTGGGGCATTACTTTAAATCGGTGGTTCTCTCCTCTGTACTGGGCATCCGCAAACCGGATCCCGAGATCTACCTCACTGCTGCCCGCCAGGCCGGTGTCTCTCCCGATCGCTGTGCCTATGTGGGTGATAATCTCAAACGTGATGTCACCGGCACACGTACCTCGGGGTTCGGCATGTCGATCATCATGCTGGAAGAGGACGAACTGAAAGATGCAGAGATCAATGAAGACAATCGCCCGGATGCGATTATTATCCGCTTTGACGAATTGCTCGGCCTGTTCCCTGGTAGCCCCAGGGTCAATGCCGAAAAACTATTCTCTCTCTGAAGGGACGACCCGACCAGGGTCGGAAAGGTGATCATGCCTGTTTCAAAAAATTCTCATGGTGCAGCAGAAATGGCCGATGTGGTCCGCCAGGCATATGAGCGCGGCCAGACCGATTACTCGATGGAACCGTTGGTGCGCAGAGCCCCAGGCGGCTCTGCCGTGGGTTCCATACAGGATGGCGACGCGGTGATCTTCTGCTGTCGTCGTGGTGAACGCGAGGTGGAACTGACCGAAGCTTTTACTGACCCGGATTTTGCCCATTTTTCTCGCCAGAGACTTGATTTGCTGGATTTTGTGATCCTTACCCTCTACCATGAAAAATTCAAGGATCTCAGCGTGGCTTTTGCCCCCACCAGGGGCAGTGGAACGCTGGGTGAAGTGGTCAGCCGGGCAGGCTTGTCTCAATTTCGCTGCTCAGAATCCGAAAAATTTGCCCACATCACCTTTTTTCTCAACGGTGGGGTGGATGAACCCTTCCCGGGTGAGGTTGATCGTCGCATCCCTTCCCCCAAAGGCCTGCCTTTCGACCAGGTACCGGAACTATCACTGCCCCGGGTGGCAGACGAGATCATCCAGGCACTCGATAAGAATTTCAGCCTGGTGATAACCAACTTCGCCAACGGCGATGTGATCGGGCATACTGCCAGCACATCGGCCAAGATCGCCTGTGCCGAAGCGGTCGATCATCACCTTTCCAGGGTGGTTAGCCGTGCAGTGGAGAATGATTACATCACCCTTATCACAGCAGACCACGGCAACCTCGAGGTGCTTTGGACACCCGAGGGCAAACCGCATGTTGCCCATACCACCAACCCCGTGCCGCTGATCCTGATCGACCCCCGTCAAGATCAACCCCTCAAGCCCGAAGATGGCATCCTCTCAGACCTTGCACCAACAATTCTTTCCATGCTTGGCTTACAGCCCTCACCCGCCATGACCGGCCGCAACTTGCTCCCCGGTCACCCCCGGGAACCCGGACGCAAGGTCCTGCTGGTCATCCTGGATGGTTGGGGCATCGGTACAGCCGATGACAGCAACCCGATCCATACCGCCCGCACTCCTTTCTGGGATCAGCTCAACACCAGCAGCCATACAGCCAGCCTTGGAGCATCCGGGGATGCTGTCGGTCTTCAGGCTGGTAAACCCGGCAATTCCGAAGCAGGGCACATGAACATCGGCGCAGGGCGCATCGTGTTACAGGATGATGTGCGCCTGGACCTGGCCATCAAGGACGGTTCCTTTGCCGTCAACCCGGTGTTCCTGGAAACGATTGATAAGGTGAAAAAACAGGGTTCGCGTCTGCACCTGATCGGCCTGTTGACTGAAAAGAGTTCACACGGCTCCATCGATTACCCATTGGCCATTTGCCGGATCGCCCGGGAAAAGTCTCTCGACCAGGTATTCCTGCACCTCATCCTCGATGGGCGCAGTACCGAACCGGGCAGTGCCCCATTATTATTGGAAAAACTGGAAGATCAACTGAGCACGATCGGTGTTGGCCAGGTGGCCAGCATCGTTGGGCGGGGCATCGCCCTGGACCGTGATGGCAACTACACCAAGGTCCAAAAGGCCTACAACGCCATGGTATATGGCACGGACCATATTGACAAGTAAAAGGGAACGCATGACTTTGCACCCTGAACTGGCTGACTCGAAACGCTTTTCCTCCCGTCTCTATGAACTGCTGGATCAACTTAATCCCGGAATCCAGGACCTTGAACTATACGAGTTCCGTTATGCCCTGGAAAACATCACCCCGCCAGGAGGTTGGACAGCAGTCGAGATCCCGCCGACTGGTGACATTACCCACATGGTCTCCAACCGTGAATTCTTTGCACAAGTCGAATTCAAACCACTTCAAAACAACCACATTGTGCTCGATGAACAGATCCTGCACCTGGCTCAGGTGCTGTGCTGCGGTCTGGTCAGTGGAGCATACAGCTTGGCGTGGGTGGACAGCCTTTTCTACTTTGACATCCGCGCCTTCGTATTCTTTGTGCGCACCCGCTATTTTGACCCGGCGATCATCGAACATTTCGGTGGTCAGCCGCACAGGACATTCCCGGCATTCCAGGTGCAATTATCAAGACGGCAGGATATCGGGCTGCGCGAATTCCGTGCAGCCAACCAGCAGCTGGACCAGTCGCTGGTTGAACTGATCCTGGGCATGGTCCGCTCCCATGGTGTACCCCTTGTCATTACCCTGGTCGGTCCGACCGGGGCGGGCAAGACCGAGATCACCCAGGAGATCCTGGCAGGGATGACTAAGGCTGACATCCGCTGCTCCTCGATCGAGATGGATAATTTTTACAAAGATGGTGTCTACCGCCAGGGTAAGGCGCTGGACCGCCAGGTGATCCATTATGACATCTTCAGGCAGTGCATTGACACCCTGTCTCAACGCCGCTCAGCACTCATCCCTCGCTACAACTTCCTCAGCACCACCTCGTCCCATGACCTGCAAAGCCGTTTACGACCGGGTGGCATTCCCCTGCAGGTGGAACCCGCTGATGTGATCTTCCTCGAAGGCAACTATCCCTTCCATGACATGGATGTTTCCCCTCTGATCGATATCAAGATAGTCTACCTGACCGATGACCCGGTTCGCTTGAAACGCAAATGGCGCCGGGATATTGACTACCGCAAGAAATACGATCCTGTCTATTTCGTCAATCGTTATTTCCGCACTCAGTTCCTGCGCACTGAGGAGGTTTACCACCCCTTGTTGAAAGTGTGCGACCTGGCAGCGGACACAACCAGCGGCAAAATCTGGCTGACACCCGGCTGGCAAAAACTGCTGGAATCCAGAACACCCCCCAAGGAGAGTATGTGATGATCGAGAAACTACTGGCCGAACTGGTCCAACCCAACACCACTAAGATCCTTATGCTGGTCATGGACGGCCTGGGCGGGCTGGCTTTACAACCGGATGGGCTCAGCGAACTGGAAAGCGCCCATACACCCAACCTGGATGCCCTTGCCTCACGATCTTCGCTGGGTATGACCCAACCATTGATCCCCGGGGTGGCGGTTGGCAGCGGCCCCGGCCATCTGGCCCTTTTTGGTTATGATCCACTGCAATACGAGATCGGACGTGGTGCCCTGGAAGTGTTGGGGGTGGATTTTGAGTTGGGACCGGATGACATCGCCGCCCGGGGTAATTTCTGCACCCTGGGTGACCAGGGGCTTATCTCAGATAGACGGGCTGGTCGTCTTCCAACCGAAGAAGCTACTGAACTCATCAAAATTCTACGCACCATCCGGGTTCCCGGGGCTGAGTTTTTCCTTGAACCGATAAAGGAGCATCGTTT
This sequence comes from uncultured Anaerolineaceae bacterium, assembly GCA_964435475.1. Classification (GTDB taxonomy): domain Bacteria; phylum Chloroflexota; class Anaerolineae; order Anaerolineales; family Anaerolineaceae; genus CAYSZB01. The sequence continues at coordinate 16,659 of CAYSZB010000006.1, forward strand.
TGCCTTTGTGATGCGCAAAACAGGTGCCGGGGTTCAGCTGACAGATACAGATCCCTTACACAACGGAATGCCTCCAAATCCAGTGACCGGTCTGGACAGTGCCTCGCACGTATCTGCCGATTTGATCAACCAGTTCCTCTTCCAGGCTCGCCAGGTGCTGAAAGACCTTTCGCCCGCTAATATGATCTTGCTGCGCGGTTTTGAAAAGCTGCCCATCCTGCCATCATTCGCCGAGCGTTATCAACTTAATGCTGCTGCGGTGGCGGTCAATGGCATGTACCGCGGGGTATCACGCCTGGTAGGCATGCAGGTGCTCGACGTTCACGGCACTTCGATCGCAGATGAGTTTGACACCCTTGAACAGGCCTGGCAGGATTTTGATTTCTTCTACCTTCACGTCAAAAAGACCGATACTTACGGTGAAATGGGTGATTTCAACGCCAAAGTAGGGGTGATCGAGGAGTTTGATGCCCTGCTGCCGCGTGCCCTGGCTTTAAAACCGGATGTGATCGTGGTCGGAGGTGACCACAGTTCACCAGCCGCCATGCGCTCGCATAGCTGGCACCCCGTTCCGCTGCTAATCCATTCACAGTTTGCCAGGGCTGAACGGTCATGCCAATTCGGCGAAACCGCCTGCGCCCATGGCCACCTGGGGATCATCCCGGCAACCCATGTTATGCCGCTGGCTCTGGCACACGCCGGGCGGCTTCAGAAATACCGTGCTTGAGGTGTATGCAATGATACCTGGCAGTGATTTTTCAACCGAAGACTTTACGGACAGCCTGTATCAACTGATGCAGCAGGTCCACCCCGGGGTCAAAGAGTTGGAACCCCTGGAGTTTAGTTACTGCCTGGAACCGATCACCCCCCGTGACGGCTGGCAGTCAGTTATCATCCCTCCCCATAAACAAATCGAGCAGATGATCTCACAGCGCTCTTTCTACGAAGCTGTGCAGTTGCGGCCAAAACAGGGCGGGCACATCGTGATGGACCAGGCAGTGTTGAGCCTGACCCAGGCCCTTTTGGTCGGGTTGGTCAGCAAGGCATATACTCCTGCCTGGCTGAATCAGCATTTCTACTTCGACCTGCGCGGCTTCTACTTCCTGCACCGCACGCAATACCTCTCCCCACAGATAACAGACCACCTGGGAGGTGCACCTTATAAGCAATTTGCACCCCTGCAGGAAGACCTGAGGGGCAGGCAAAGTGTTGGTTATAAGGATTTTATGGCGGCTAACGCAGAAGTGGACGACTGCCTGCTCAACCTGGTGCACCACCTCGTGCAGGTCAAGGGAACGCCCCTGCTGATCGCAGTCGCCGGCCAGACGGCGGCTGGTAAAACCGAGATCGTGGATCGCCTGAGGAACAACCTGGAAGCTGGTGGGCATCTGGTTACCACCATCGAAATGGATAATTTCCTGACTGACCGTGACCAGCGTGAAGCCCGGGGGATCGATTCGCTTGGCAGGCAGGCCTTGCATTTTGAGATGTTCCTCGAAGCCCTGCAACAGATCCTTGACGGCAAGCAGATCACCACTCCCCGCTACGATTTTATCCAGGCCACCTCCAGCCATGACCTTGAAGGCCGCTTAAAACCCGGCCAGCAGGGGCTGATCGTACCTCCGGCTGACATCATTTTTATGGAAGGCAATGCCCCCTTCCTTTACCCTGAAGTCGCCCGCCTGATCGGCATCAAGATAGTCTACCTGACCGATGATGCCATGCGCTTGCAGCGCAAATGGAAGCGTGATATGGATTACCGCAAGAAATACGACCTGATGTACTTTCTCAACCGCTATTTCCGCGAGCAATTCCTGATGGCAGAAAGCGTCTACCGTCCCCAGATGACCATGTGTGATGTAATGGTTGACACCAGCGCTGCAGCCGTCTGGTTGACGCCTGAATTCAGGCAGCTGGCAGCAAAGTTTTCATGATAAACGCAGATTTTTGCAATAAATCTTGCAACAAGTCTAAAATTGTTGTATACTATTGCAAATACGGGCTTTCAGGATCACCGCAAGCCTGACCGGCACGCCAAAAGTGAAGCAGATGATCAGTAAAAACTCACCAAATACTATTGATCTCAACCAGTTGATCAGTGATCGATTCGCTGCATTGACCAAAAGTGAAAAACAGATCGCCAATTACCTGCGTAAGAACCAGGAAGAGGCGGCTTTCCTGCCGGCGGGCAGCATCGCCAGCCAGTTGGGCTTGAGCGAAGCCACCCTGGTGCGCTTTGCCAAATCGCTGGGCTTTGATAGCTATCCCCAGATGCGCTCCCTGATGCAGGAAAACTTCCGCCGCCGGGTCACGCATTCCGCCCGTCTCCGCGGCCGCTTGAACGACCTGAAGGCCGGTAATGATCTGTTTGACCGCCTGACCGCCACCGAGATCGACTACCTGACCCAATCGCTGGGTTCGATCGACCGCCAGGCCATGCACGATGCGGTCCAGCTGCTGCGCAGCCATCAACGAATCTTCGTTTTCGGCCTGGGCCCCTCTATTTCGCTGGTCGACCTGCTGGAACTGCGGCTGAGGCGTTTTGGTAAACATGTCATCCCTTTGAAAAACTCCGGTCGCGAGATGTTGGAACCGCTGGTTAGCCTGGAACCGACTGACCTGGTCTTTGTCATCTGCTTTTTTGACCAGAATCCCAGCTTGATGCTGCTGCTCGATTATGCCAGGCAGACCGGCAGCAAGATCATCATGCTCACTGACACCCTGGATGTGGTATTGGGTGACAAGGTCGATGTGGTGCTTGCCGCTCAACGCGGCCCGATCGGTGAATTTCACTCTCTGGTAGTACCCATGACCGTGATCAACACCCTTTTGCTCTCCCTGGCCAGCCAGGATGGCGGGCAGATCATGCCCATGCTGGACAAACTGGATACGCTGCGTGACCAGTTGAATTGTTTCAATGCACAAGAAGCCCACAGACCAGTAGATGTGGATTCAAACAAAAAATGAAAGAAAAGGAAACTAAGATGCAAAATCCGTCTCTCATGCTTCAATATCCCGGGGTACCCTGCTGATGGCGGCCACCTACGCTGACCCATCATTAAAAGACAGCCCCTGGACAGCCAGGTTCAGGCGGTTCTTCCGCTGGCTGACAACACCTTATGTGGTCCTCTCGTTGATCATGTTGCTGGTGATGATCTACATGGTGATCATCCCCCTCTACCGCATGCTGGTCACCACCATCACCGTCCAGGAAACTGACCTGCGTGCTATCCAGGGAGCCACAATTGGCCAGTTGACAGCATACCACTGGTTGCGTATGCTCTTCGGAAAGATAGCCCAGATCATGACCTATGAACCCCTGGTTCATTCGTTGACCATCTCACTCGGCGCCACTGCCCTGGCTTTGTTGATCGGCGGGGGAATGGCCTGGCTGGTGGTGCGCACGGACATCCCGGGCAAAAATACCATCCATATGCTGGCAACGGTTCCCTACATCATGCCTTCCTGGACGATCGCCCTGGCCTGGAAAGTTTTATTTAAGACAACAGCCGTATCAGGAGGTACACCCGGGCTTTTCGAATACGTGCTCGGAACCCCGCCACCCGTCTGGCTGGCAAATGGCCCCATACCGATCATCGTCAGCAGCGGTTTGCATTACTACACATTTTTCTTCCTCTTCGTCTCAGCAGCGCTGATGTCCATCGACTCTTCACTGGAGGAGTCAGGAGAACTGGCCGGCGCAAGCCGCTGGCGCATCCTGCGTAAGATCACCTTCCCCCTGGTCCTGCCTGCCCTGGCCTCCGGCTTCATTATGACTTTTTCCAAGACCATGGGCACTTACGGTGGTCCAAATGTGCTGGGTGTGCCAGTCGGGTATTACACTCTCTCCACCATGCTGCGCTCCAACACCGGGATTGGCAACTATGGCGATGCTTTTGTGACCGCCATTGTGCTGATCCTTTTCTCAATGACCACCATCATGATCAATCAGAAACTGATCGGCACCCGAAAAAGCTACGAAACCATCGGCGGCCGCGGATTCATGTCTCAGAAGATGAAATTGCGCAACTGGAGACCTTTCTTCATCGTCCTGGTGGTCGTGGTTCAGTTCATCATCGCCATCGTGCCGCTGGTCGTCCTGACCTACAGCACCTTCATGCTCAAAACAGGTGACTACAGCCTGAGCAACTTCAGCCTGGCGCACTGGATCGGTGAAAGCGACCTCAAGATCAACAACGGCGAACCAGGTGTCCTGCTCAACCCACGCATTTACCGCGGTGCATGGAACTCGATCCGCCTTTCCATGTGGACCTCATTCCTGGGCGGGGTGATCGGGGTGATCCTGGGCTATGCCATCGTCAAGGGACGCGGCACCCGGCTCTCAAAAATTGTCGAACAGCTTGCCTTCATTCCCTATGTCATCCCAGGCATTGCATTTGGTGCAGTCTACATTTCGATGTTCACCAAAAGTGTGTGGGGATTACCACCGCTCTATGGCACATTTGCGCTGTTGGTGGTGGTTTCGGTCGCCAAGCACATCCCACATTCCTCGCGCACCGGCGTCTCAGCCATGATGCAGGTCGGCAAGGAACTGGAAGAGGCAGCTGCAATCGCGGGTGCCACCCCCTGGCAGCGCTTCAAGCGCATCATCTTCCCCCTCACCAGCCCGGGATTTGTTTCATCATTCCTGCTCAATTTCATCACAACAATGCGCGAATTATCGTTGATCATCCTGCTGGTCACCCCATCTACGGCGGTACTGGCAAGCATGACCATGCGCTATATTGAAAACGGCAATGAACAGCAGGCAAATGCCGTGATCATCATCCTGATTATTCTGGTGCTGATCGGTAACGCTATTATCAGCCGCTTCCGCGGTGGCAGCCTGAAAAAAGGTCTTGAATCTACCAAGTAAAGAGGACAACCAAGCATGGAAACACCAATTATTATTAGCAATCTCACCAAGAAATTTGGCAGCGTGGTTGCTGTCAACGATGTCAGCCTTTCCATTGAGCCGGGATCCTTTCTGACTCTGCTGGGCCCTTCAGGGTGCGGCAAAACCACTCTGCTGCGCTGTATCTCAGGGTTGGAAGACCCGGATGATGGCGAAATCATGATTGGCGACAAGCTGATTTATTCACGCTCAAAGGGCATCTCCCTTCCCCCTGGACAGCGTGACCTGGGCCTGGTCTTTCAGAACTATGCCCTCTGGCCGCATATGACCGTTTACAAGAACATCACCTTTGCCCTGGAGATCAAGAAATACCCTAAAAGCGAGATGGATGCGCGGGTCAAGGAATCCCTGGCAGAGGTTCAGATGGAAGGCTATGAGGATCGTTACCCGCGCGAGATGAGCGGCGGTCAGCAGCAGCGTATTGCCCTGGCCCGCATGTTAGCCTATCGCCCGAATGTCTTTTTAATGGACGAGCCCTTATCCAACCTGGATGCCCGCCTGCGCATGGACATGCGCACGGAACTTAAACGCCTCCATCACGACTCTGGCGCAACTACCGTCTATGTCACCCACGACCAGATCGAAGCCATGACCATGTCAAGCAAGATCGCTGTGATGAAACTGGGTGTCATCCAGCAGCTGGATACCCCGGATGCAGTCTACCACTATCCCGCCAATCTTTTCGTAGCGGATTTTATTGGCAACCCCAAGATCAACCTGCTGGAGGGTTATGTCACAGCCCAGGATGTGGTGGATGTCGGGCACTTCAACATCCCTGTTCATACCTATCAGCAGAGCGGTGAGGTGGTGGTGGGGGTTCGCCCGGAAGACATCAGTATTCACACTGAAGTGGTGAATGAAGGCAGCGAATTTCAAGCCTATTCCGTCCTTCCCTCGGGGGCAGACACGACCATTATTGCCCGCCGCGGCAAGCTGGAAATCTCGGTCAAGGAAATTGGCGTCAGCAAGGTCGCCATGGATCAAAAGATCTGGCTGACTTTCAATAAGGATACGGTCAACTTGTATGACAAACTATCCGGTAACCTCATAAGTGGATAATCTATTATTTGGTGGTTCTATTGCTTATGTCGAATCTAGTGATCGGAGGTAACCTGGGACGAATACTTAATGTAGCTCGTATCTCACCGTTTTATTCAAACTTTTTAAGGAGGAAGGTCCAATGAAGAAAATTTATATGATTTTGGCAATCTTGATTGCCGTCAGTCTGCTGGGTGCCTGTACAAAAGCGCCTGCAGCTGAAGAGCCGACAGGAACCCAGTCCGGTTTTACCGGTGCAAAAGATGAGTGGTTAAAAACCAATCAGCTGGGTGTATATGACACTGGCGTCCAGGACTGGGCAGCCATCGAAGCAGCAGCCAAGGCGGAAGGCGTTCTTTTGGTTTACGCCAACTCGTCCAAGACTGAGAAAGCCGCTGAGACCTTCGAGGAAATGTACCCCGAGATCGACGTTCAGGCATTTGACCTGGGTGGCGATGATGTTCTGTTGAAGACCCAGGAAGAGCAGAAAGCTGAAGCTTTTGTAGGCGATGTCTGGTTCAGCAGCGGTGGCCCGACTATCAAAGGCGAGTTGGTCCCCAAGGGTTATGTCTGGAAGTTCGTTCCCGACAATGTCGCAAAAGTTATCCCCCCCGAATTCCAGGACCCCCTGCTGGTCTCCAGGCTCGGTTTCCAGCTTTGGGCGTACAACAGTGAACTGAACGATACCTGCCCGATCACCAATATCTGGGAACTGACCGAACCGGAGTGGAATAGCAAGATCTTTATCGAAGATCCCCTGAATGATGCCTCCACCCTGGGCAAATTGATGACCTTTGTCGCTCATCCGGATGAGATGGCCGCTGCTTATAAAGCTTTTTACGGCACTGATCCCGTCCTGGATGCTGATACCAAGGATGCTGGCTGGTTATGGCTGAAACGCTTTGCCCAGAACAACCCCATCCCCCAACCCGGTGGTGACGAGGTTGACTCTGCATTTGCGACCCCCGGTATGACCGAAAGCTTCCTGGCATTCGGTTCTTACGGTAACTACCCTGATGTACTCGAAGGTAACCTGGCCTTTGAACTATGCTGGGACCTTGAACCAGTGGCTGGTGTTGGAACCCAATCCTATATTGGCATCCTCAACCAGGCTCCCCACCCCAATGCTGCCAAACTGTGGATCAAGTTCATCACCACCCTGGACGGTATTGACCCCTGGTATAAGCTCGGCACCTACCTCCCCAACCCGGAAATGCCCGCTCCTGAAGGTGCAATGCCCTTCAGCGAGATCAAAGCCATCACCTGGAGTGTCATAGACCAGTTCGTGTATGACAATATCGTAACCGCCCGCGACTTTTACCTGGTAAACCTGGGTAAATAGCCACAGGATCCATATCGATCCAGACAATTCAGGCACGGACCTTCTGGTTCGTGCCTGAATTTACCAGAGAAGATGATCATGACAGCAACCTGTCCAGGAGACAACCAGTGGGATTAAAAGCGATCTTCTTTGACATGGGGGGAACGATCGACACCTTTCGATTCACCCGGCAGTACCGGGTCGAACAGGTTCCATTGGTCCGGGATTGCCTGCAAAAGGCAGGCATAACAACCCCCAATGTATCTGATGAACAGCTTGCTGATATGATCACGCAAGGCGCCGCCGCCTACACCAGGTGGAACATGGTGAGCAACACCGAGTTGAGCGCCCCCGAAATATGGTCCCGCTACTTTCTGAAGGACCTTTCCATTTTAGAAGAGACCCTGCAGCCGATTGGTGAGGAACTGGCCTTGATCTATGAAACGCGCCTCTATATCCGTGAAATGCGCAAGGAAGTTCCCCTTGTCCTTTCCCAGATACGAAGTCTCGGCCTGAAGATCGGCTGTATCAGCAACACCCAGAGCACCAGCCAGGTGCCGCTCAACCTCGAGCAATATGGCATTAAAGAGTTCTTTGATCCAATTGTCCTTTCATCCGAGTATGGCCGTCGCAAACCGGACCCGTCCATTTTTTACTACGCTGCCCGCCTGGCCAACCTGCCCAGCAGCCACTGTGCGTATGTGGGTGATAAGATCAATCGCGACATCCTCGGTGCCAGGCGTGCCGGGTATCGCCTAGCAGTGCAGATCAAGCACCCCTACGACAATGGCGAGGTCGATGAAGGCGCCACACCCGATGCGGTGATCACCTCGCTCGAGGAACTTCTTCCCCTGCTCAAGGAATATCTGGCTGAAAAAGTCGTTGAACCCTGCAAGGTCCCATCATTGGATATCCAGGCACTCTTTTTTGACGCAGGGGATATCCTCTACCACCGTCCCAACCGGGGTTCTCACCTCAAACAGTTCCTGGAAAACAAAAAGACCTGCCCCCAGCCCGACATGGATGCCGAAAAAAGGCGCCTCAAAGAACTTGCTTACACTGGGCAGATCAGGAGGCATGCCTATTACGAGGCGCTTATCCGCCTTTATGGCATCACAGACCCATCTGAGATCGAAGAAGGCATCCAGGCAATAGCCCTGGATGATGACAGCGTCGAGATTATCGAAGGTGTCCCGCAAACCATCCGTGAATTAAAATCCCGCGGCTTTCTGCTGGGCATTATCACCGATACTGCCATGCCCTACACCAAAAAGCTCAATTGGTTTGATGCAAACGGTTTTGGAGATGTATGGGACGCGGTGATCAGCTCACGGGAACTGGGACAACGCAAGCCGGCTGCCACCCTCTACGAACTGGCCCTCTCCCAGGCCGGGGTCAGCCCCTGCCAGTCCGTGTTCATTGGCCACAAACCCAGTGAACTGGATGGCGCCCGGGCTATGGGAATGCACACTATTGCCTTCAACTACGAGCCTGGTGCACAGGCAGACCTGTTTATTGAAAGATTTCCCGATCTACTTAATCTAGACTTGTTGCGCAGGCAATAAAGGCTGAATAACATTGAAACCACCAATTGTTGCCCTGTTATTTGATGTGGGAGGTACCCTGCGCTTTTCAAAGCCTGACCGGGACCTGAGGTTGGCTGCCTTGACCCAATTAAAGGACCTGATCAGCTGGGAAGGATCCCTGGATGAACTTGAAGCATTCCTTGCCTCAGGCGAAGAAAATTATCGCCGGGATTGCCGTCGCACGCTGATCGAAGCCAGTGAAGCAGATTTGTGGAGCCAATACATGCTGCCCGGTCATCTCCAAGACTGGTGTGTGGAGCATGCGATCGAACTCAATCAACTGTGGCGAAACCGCCGCCGGCGCTGCCTTTTTCCCGAGGTCGTTGCCGTCATGAACCGCTTATCTGAAAACGGGTACACCCTGGGGATCATCAGCAACACCACCTCCTCAGTCGAAGTGCCAGCCCTTTTGGAAGAAAATGCCCTTTCTGCCAGCATACATGAGGTGATCCTCTCCACTTCCTTTGGCAGGCGCAAACCGCACCCCTCCCTCTTTCTGAAGGCAGCCCGGTCGCTTGGCCTGAACCCGCAAAACTGTGCCTATATCGGCAATGACCCGACCCGTGACCTGGTTGGTGCCCGCCAGGCAGGTTTTGGACCGGTCTACCTGCGGCGTTCTTTCAGCAACCGCCAGGAAGACATTGACCTTGAAGACAACCCGCAACGCGCCCTTCCAGGCATGCAGCCGGACGGATGGATCGAATCACTTGAAGAACTGCTGGATATCTTCCCGTCCTGCCCCCCCAATCCCGGCTTTGTGGCCGATAAACCGCTCTACGACCTGGCTTTTTCGACCATGTGGGGCGTAGATCAGGCCATGCCCTTCGCTGACACCTTCACCGCAGGACAAAAGATCGGCTTCAGCCGCTTTGAACTCAATCACAAGGTGTCTCCCAGCCTGCTCAATGCCTATGATCATGACCGTTTCTACATTGCGACCGTCCACGAACCCTGCCCGGCAGAAGCCGGCTATGATGAACTGAAATCAACCGACATTGCCATCTCAAGCCTGGATGACGGGCGGCGCATACAGGCACTGGACATGGTCAAACGCTCTATCGAACTGGCCGCCAGCCTGGGCTCCCGCTCGGTGGTGATCCACCCCGGGGCGATCGTCTGCGAAAAGACTCGCGACTACCACCTGCGTGATCTGTACCAGGCAGGGCAACGTTTTTCGCCGGCTTACCAGGACCTGTTAGAGGAGACCATTACCGACCGCCAGAAACATATCCAGCCCCACCTGGAAATGGTCATTCAGAGCCTGCAGGAATTGATAAGCTTTACCCGCGGCAGCGGCGTCAGCCTGGGCATTGAAAATCGTTATCGCTATTATGACATCCCCCTGCCGGATGAGATGGCGCTTTTGCTTAACTTGTGCCATGAAGAGTGGTTCGGTTTCCAATATGATGTCGGGCACGCGCAGGCACTCAGCCTGCTGGGTTTTGTTGATCATTTTGAATGGCTGGAACGTTTTGGTAAGCGCATGATCGGTGTGCACCTGCACGATGTACGCGGCCTGACCGATCACCAGGTGCCTGGAAAAGGCGCAGTGGATTTTGCGCGTATTGCACCCTATATCCCTATCCAGGCACAACGCACCCTGGAGATTGGGCCTCATGCCACTTTAGCTGAAGTTACCCGGGGTTTGGAAGTGTTGACTGCCAGTGGGTGCATTGAAAGAATTTAACCGAAGAGGTATTTAATTACTCATGACATTATCCGTAGAGAAGCATATTAAAGCCATCCTGTTTGACATCGGCGGTACGCTGGTGCAAAAGCAGGATCACGGCTATCGCGATCTGGCTGTGATCCAGCAGATGGTTACATTGTTGGACGCCAACTGTACACCTGAAGAACTGGTCGATACTATCCAGGCAGGACAGGCTGCATATCGCACCTGGCAGAGGCATTCATTTATTGAGTTGGCAGCCGAAGAAAAATGGACGCGTTTTTTGCTGGCTGATTACCCCACCGAGATCGTACGTACACTTGCCCCCCAACTGCAGGATCTATGGCGTCAATCACGCGGCAAACGCTGGCTGGCACCCCATGCCCGCCAGACCCTCAAAGAACTGAGAAACCGCGGTTACATCCTGGCAACTGTCAGTCACACCACGCCCCAATTCTTGAATGAGCTTGGAGCCGCCGATCTTTTCCAGGCTCGCCTGCACGCTGCCCGCTTTGGCAAACGCAAGCCCCATCCCGCCATTTTCCTGGCAGCTGCCCGGGAATGCGGCGTGAAACCCGCTGAGTGTGCTTTTGTCGGTGATCGCCTGTCGCGCGATGTCATCGGATCTCGTGAGGCAGGGCTGGGTGCGGTGATCCTCGTGCAGAATGAGTTTTCGACCCGCGAGTTTGAACCCTGCCCGATGCAGGCAGACCTGGTCATCCCTGATATCGCCTTCCTGCTGGATCATTTCAAGACTGTGCCCCAAGGCCCGAGCCAATCAATAGCGATCGAATCCCCGCCAGCCCTTTATGATGGTGCCCTATCAACCCTCAACTGGGATCCCAACAGGTCCAGTCTGAATGCCTTCCTTGAGGCAGGTCGCGAAATGGGCTTTGCCCGATTTGAATTGAACCATCAGATCCCGCCAGAGGTCTTTGAGCAGATTGATCTCAACCGGTTTCATTTCGGCAGCCTGCATAACCCCTGCCCGGCAGCCCCACCCATGAAGGTCCTGGAAAGCGAGGACCGCCTGCTGACCTCTTTGGATGAAAACCTGCGACACTCCGCCATTGATGTGCTTAAAAATACCATTGAGACTGGATACCGTCTCGGTGCCCGCTCCATCGTGATCCACTCCGGTTGGGTCAAGGGTGATGACAGCCTGGACCGCCAGCTGCGTGAACTTTTTAAGGCTGGTCAGATGTTCACGTCCGAATATGAAGACCTCAAGCGCCGGTTGGTCAGTGACCGCTGTGAGCGCGGCAAACCGCATCTTGAGCGCCTCATAAAAAGCCTGGATGAGATCTTTGCATTTGCCGCTCATACCGACCTTCTGCTGGGTATCGAAAACCTGATGCATTATTATGAACTGCCTGGTTTTGATGAAATGCAGGTTCTGTTACAGACCTTCACCCAGCCGAACATTGGCTGGCAGCTGGATGTTGGTCACCTGCAGATCCACCAGAACCTTGGATTGGAGTCGATGCAGCGCTGGCTGGATCAGTTTGGTGAGCGACTGGTGGGCATTCACCACCATGATGTCATTGGGATCGACGACCACCTGCATCCGGGATGCGGCAGTGTGAATTTTGCTGCCATTGCGGCAAAGATTCGTCCCCAAACCCAGGTCACACTGGAAGTTAAACCACAGGTAACATCAGAACAGATCAAAATCGGACTGCAATTCCTGGTTGAGCAGGGTTGTATTGCCAGGCTCGATTAATTATCAAGGGAGATAAACATGTTAAAGATATTCAAGAAAAGACGTAACGTTTTCATCCAGTTGTTGCACGACCAGGCCTCGCTTACCCTCGAGGGCATGGATGTGCTGGTAGCCTATTTAACCAAACCTGAGCAGGAACTGGCGGATAAATTAAGGATGAAGGAGAAAGAGGCTGATGAAGCCCGCCGCATCCTGATCGACCAGCTGAACCGCACCTTTATCACCCCCTTTGACCGTGAGGACATCTTTGCCCTGTCCCGTGCTGTGGATGACGTGATCGATTATGCCTACAGCACCATGAGCGAGATCGTGGTATTGAAGGTCAACCCGACCGAGTACATGGTCAACATTGCCTCCCTGCTGCGGGATGGCGCTTCTGAACTGCGCGCAGCGATCAAATGCCTTCAGGAGCACCCCCAGGTTGCCTCTGAACATGCCCAGAGGGCCAAATCGATGGAAAATAAGGTGGAAAAGATCTACCGCGAGGCATTGGCAGACATGTTCAAGGATGTCAGTGATGTCAAGAAGGTGGTCAAGGTCCTGAAACTGCGTGAAGTGTACCGCCACCTGAGCAACGCTGCCGATCGGGGTGATGAAGCGGCCAACATTATTGCTGATATTGTAGTGAAATCTACTTAAGGTCGATTTATGTCTGCTACACTGATCATCCTGGTCATCCTTGCCCTGGCATTTGACTTTCTAAACGGCGTGCACGATTCTTCCAACATTGTTGCCACCATGATCTCATCGCGCGCCATGGGCCCACGTGCCGCACTTGCAATGACCACCATTGCCACCCTCGCCGGTCCGTTTATCTTTGGTGTGGCAGTTGCCAACACCATAGGCAACGACATCGCCAACTCAGATGCCATCAATATGCTGGTGATCATTGCTGCCCTGTCCAGTGCCATCGCCTGGAATATCCTGACCTGGCTTCTGGGTTTACCCAGCAGTTCTTCACATGCCCTGATCGGTGGTTTGCTGGGTGCAGTAGTGGTTGGCGCAGGTTTCAAAGCCATCATCCTGTCCGGGATTCTCAAGGTCGTCATAGTTCTTTTTGTTTCACCCGTGGTGGGTTTTGTGGCAGGCATGCTGATCGCAAACCTAATCTACCTCATCTCCTGGCGAGCTACTCCCCGCATCAACACCACCTTCAAGCGCCTCCAGGTCATCACCTCACTGGGCCTGGCATTGAGTCATGGCACCAATGACGCCCAGAAGACCATGGGCATCATTACCCTGGGGTTGGTGATCAGCAAGATCCTCCCCACCTTTGAGGTGCCCTTCTGGGTCATGGCAGCCTGTGCCAGCGCCATTGCCCTCGGCACTTCGGTTGGTGGCTGGCAGTTGATCAAGACCCTGGGTTCAAAATTCTACAAGATCCGCCCGGTGCATGGGCTGGCATCCCAGCTCACCTCAGCTGCGGTCATCCTGGTCGCCTCGCTTGTTGGCGGTCCGGTCAGCACTACCCAGGTGGTCAGCACAGCGATCATGGGAGTGGGGGCTGCCGAACGGTTAAGTAAGGTGCGTTGGAAAGTTGCCGCTGATATTGGGGTGGCCTGGTTGGTCACCATTCCTGCGACTGCTCTGCTGGCTGGGGTGATCTATTGGCTGATCGCCATCGCAGTACCTTTTATTATCAACTCTTTATAATGGAGCTCACATGACAGAACTAACCAGATCATACGGCGCGATCTTTGCCGGTAACTATACCAAAGATACTATTATCACACCCAACGGCACCAGCTATGTCGATGGCGGTGGTATGAACTACGCTGCCAGCGTCGCCCACCGCCTGGGAATCCATGCCGCTGTGGTGACCCGCCTGGCTGAAGAAGATCAGCATGTCGTGGAGGATATCCGGGACAGAAGTATCGATTGTTTTCCGTTTTTTTCGCCCTCTTCGACCCTGATGACTCTTGAGTACAAGACCCACGAAGTGGACAAACGCAATCTTTATGTCAAAGGCGTGGCAGGAACCATCCAGCCCGAACACCTGGCCGGTTTGCAGGCTCGCGCCATCGCCGTCAGTCCCAGCCTGAGGGGAGAAGTGCAGCCCGATTTCTTTAAAGTTCTGCGTGATTCCCGCCCGGGGGTATTACTTTCAGCCGACATGCAGGGCTTTGCCCGCGTCCTGCATGGTGAATCCCTGTGTTACGAAACCTGGCCTGAGATGGAACAGGTCCTGCCCAACTTGGACATCGTCAAGACCGATGCGGTGGAGGCCTACCACCTGACTGGCGAGACAGATATCGAGAAAGCGGCTGCCATCCTGGCGTCCTGTGGAGCACGTGAGATCATCCTCACCCACAGTGAAGGGTTGCTGGTGCATGCCGGGGGAAAATTCCATCATTTTCGCTGGTTCTCCAGGACGATGCTCGGGCGTAGCGGACGCGGCGATACCTGTATGGGTTCCTATGTGGCCAAACGCTTGAGCCTGCCGCCTGAAGAAGCAGGCAAGTGGTCAGCCGCAGCCACCAGCCTGAAAATGGAACGAGTGGGTGTCTTTGATCGCTCGATTTCAGAGGTCGAGGAACTGATCGCCCTGCATTATGCCTGATCTGCGCTTTACCGTCAGCCAGGCTTGGCAAAATTGGTCTGCCCGCCGCGCATTACATACCTATCACCGCACCTGGCAGCAAATTATTGCAGAATTTCAAGGTAACCAGGGAGCGGATGCCTTTTGGTTGACCCATTCCGCCAACTACCTGCTGCGTACCGGCGGTGTGCACTGGGCTCTCGATCCCTTTTCGCTGGTCACTCGTCTTGGCCAGGGAAAACAGCCCGATTTTGCTAAAGACCTGGCCTGCCTTGACCTGGTGGTTCTCTCACACATCCATGCTGACCATTTTGACCCTATATTACTGTCTGCGCTCAGTAGTCTTGCCCTGACCTGGGTGGTGCCTGAATTCATGGTCAGTCACCTGTCCAGCCTGTGCGACCTGTCTGCCCGGCGGATCATCATCCCCCATCCAGGCGAGCCTCTCAGATTTGGAAATCTAACCCTGACCCCCTTTGAAGGGCTGCATTTTCACGGCCGGCACGGGGTGCCAGAGATGGGCTACCTGGTCGAATTTGGTCCTCAACGCTGGCTTTTTCCGGGTGATACCCGTACCTTTGACCATGCCAGCTTGCCCGGTTTTGGTCAATTGGATGGTTTGCTGGCCCACTGCTGGCTGGGCAAGAAAGCTGCCCTCTTTCCCAGGGCTGATAAACTGGCTGAGTTTACCGAATTTTATAAGGCGTTTAACCCCCAAAAGATGGTAATTTCTCACCTCTATGAATGGGGCAGGGACGCGCGGGACCTATGGACCATGCGGCATTTCCGCCTGGTTAAAAACCGCTTGCAGGCGTCTGGATATCAGGGTGCAGTGATCCCCGCCCGCACCGGTTCCTGTATTCAGTTCGATTGATTTAATGTCAGGGCTGGATGATCACCTTGATCGCCCCACCGCTGTATTGGCTGATCAATTCCATGGCTTGACCCACCCCACCCAACAGCAGACGATGGGTGATCAATGAAGCAACATCGACAACCCCATCCGCCAGCATCTGGATCGTGCGCGGGTAGGTATGTTTCATGCGCCGTACCAGTATGATCGTCAAGCCCTTACGCCGCACTGTCGTGGCGTTAAAGGACAGGCTGTCACTGGCAGGGATTCCGATCAGGATCACCTTGCCGCCGATGCGCACCATTTCCGCTGCCTGCTCTGGCGTATCATCACTGCCCGCGGCTTCAAAGACCAGGTCCACTCCCCGTCCACCTGTGCGCTGCTGGATAACCTCGACCGGATTCTGGGTGAGCGGGTCGATCACCTCGTCTGCAACCTTTGAAAGCACAAAATCCCTGCGGTATGCCAGGGGTTCACTGACATAGACCCGCCTGGCACCGGACAGGCGCGCCACCATGGCGGTCAGGATACCGATCGGGCCCGCCCCCAGCACCGCCACACTGTCTCCCGGCTTGATATGCGACAGGTTAACCGCATGCAGCGCCACACCCAGCGGTTCGAGCATGGCCCCTGCTTCGGCGCTGATCCCCGCTGGCAGAGGGAAGCAGTTGGCTGCCGGCATGACACAGAACTCCGAGAACACCCCATCGATCGGAGGCGTCCCACAGAAACGCACATTAGGGCAGAGGTTGGGGTGCCCCATCCGGCACGGCTCACACTCTCCACAGGAGATGGCCGGCTCTACGGCGACCAGCTGGCCAATGGACAGCTCCTCTACGCCAGCTCCCAGGCGGGCAATGGTTGCCGAGAACTCATGTCCCATGACGATCGGTTGGCTGACCACCTGGTTGCCGATACGCCCCTCGGTGTAATAGTGTACATCCGAGCCGCACACACCCACCGCAGCCACTTTCAACAGCACTTCTCCGGGACCAGGTTGCGGAACCGCTCGAGTCTCAAGGCGCACATCGCGGATACCGTGCAGTACCGATACCTGCATGGTTGAGGGAATATTGGTAAATTGCTTGGGTTTCATGTGTTCACTCCTGCTTAACACCACAATTGGTGGCATTTTCTTGGTAAATGGTTTGGCTCGGTACATTAAGTAATGTAAATTATAACCTTTCAAATGCAGGCCTGAGATCTGATGAATCAAAACAAATTGGCTATAATTAACCAACCAACATGATTTAGGAGATACACATGAACGTCCACTTGATCATCGATCACCCCTGGCCTGGCAGCTTTAATTATGCCGTGCTGCATGCATTCACTGCAGGTCTGCAGGATGCCGGCCACAGCACAGATGCACTGGACCTGAACCAGGACAGGTTTAACCCCGTAATTTCGGAGGCTGAACTGGCTGGGTATTCCCAGGGCGTCAGCCTCGACCCGAAGATCAAGTCCTACCAGCAGCGCTTGTCCGCCTGCGACCACCTGGTATTGATCTTCCCCATCTGGTGGAACGTCATGCCCGCCCGCTTGAAAGGCTGGATGGACAAGGTGCTCCTGCCCGGTTTCGCCTTCACCACCGACCAGGTACCCCAACCCCTGTTGGGGCATATTAAAGGTGCTACCGTGCTGACCACCACTGGCACCCCCGACGCCTACCACCATGAAACCTATCACGACGCACTGAAGTGGGTACTGTGCACTGGAACCCTCGAGTTCTGCGGTATCCAGCCTGTCAATTGGTTGAACTTCGGCGACACCGGTTTTGCTGAGCGCGCCAAACACGAGGAGTGGTTGCAGTTTGTCAGGAGCTATGCAGCCAACCTGGCCTGAATTTTCCGTCCCACTCAATTTTGTTATCAGGGTCCAATATTTGTTTGTTCTTGACAGAGATCTTCACTGTTATACAGTGAAAAATAAAATGGCTATACGCAGTTATTATAGCGTCTCGGTGACCTTGCTCAAGCCGCGCGGTTTGTCCGGGTCCAGGCCCTTCTGCACTGCCAGCTGCCAACCCAACAGCTGTCCGGGGAGCACCGCCACCACCGGTGAGAGCCATTCCGGGATGCCCTGCGGGATGGGCATCGGGAACTGCGCCAGTTTGTTGACCTCATCGGCATCTGAGACGGTCAGCAGTTCAGCACCGCGTTCTTTGACCTTGTGAATGATCTCGAGCATATCACCAAACACCATTCCACGATGCGCCACCACCAACACCGGGAACGAGCGGTGTACTGTGGCAATGGGACCATGCAGGAAATCCGCCGATGAGTAGGGTTCAGCGGCGATCCCGGTCAATTCCTTGACCTTGAGCGAAATCTCGAAAGCTGTTGAATAGTTAAATCCCCGCCCGATCACTGCACAGTGCTCCATGTAGCGGTAGCGCTCCATGCGGTTGCTCAGCGGCAGCAGTCCCTGCAGTGCTTCATCCATCAGCCCCGGTAGGCGTTTGATCTCATCCAGCATGTCACAGTCATCCTGCAGACCGCAGGAAAGCAATGCCAGCGCCACCAAAGATCCTGTGTAGGTTTTGGTTGCTGCCACCGCCCGCTCAGGTCCCACATGCAGGGGGATCACATTTTCTGCCGCTTTTGCCAGCGGGGACTGCGGGTCATTGGTGATCGCCAGGGTGGGTCTGCCCTGCTTTCGGGCTTCCTCGATC
The DNA here is from genome assembly GCA_964435475.1 of uncultured Anaerolineaceae bacterium. Lineage (GTDB taxonomy): Bacteria > Chloroflexota > Anaerolineae > Anaerolineales > Anaerolineaceae > CAYSZB01. The sequence continues at coordinate 34,977 of CAYSZB010000006.1, forward strand.
ACCGCAATGATATCCGGCGACATGCCTGATTGCGAGATCGCCACCACCAATGCCTCATCCAGGCGGGGCGGTGCCTGGTATACCGAGAAAACTGAAGGTGTTGCCAGGGCAACCGGGATCCGGTTGAACACCTGGAAAAGGTACTGCGCATAACGTGCCGCGTTATCCGAGGTACCGCGGGCTGCCAGCAGAATGTACTTAAAGCGTCCCTTCAAACTTGTACCCAGGTCCTGCAGGTGACCGCTTTCCGCTTGGATCAGGCGCTCAATGGCCTGGGGTTGTTCACAGATCTCTTGAAAGAGGATCGATCCGCTCATTCTGACACCTCGTATACAATTTTTCCAGCCACTATCGTCATGCACACCGCCAGGTCATCATCCAACAGCACCAGGTCAGCGTCCTTGCCCGCCGCAATGCTGCCCTTTTTGTCGTCAAGGTGGATGGCTTTGGCAGCATTTAGACTGGACATGCACCAGCCCTGTTCCAGGTTGAGCCCGCTATTGGCCAGGATGTTCTTCAGTGCCTGGTCGATCGAAATAACACTACCGGCCAGGCTGCCATTCTCCAGGTAACAGGCACAATCCCTTTTAAAGACTTCCTGCTGATCCATTATGTATGAACCATCCGGCAAGCCGGCACAGCGCAGGGCATCGGAGATCAGGATGATCCTTTCAACCCCTTTGCTGCGCAGGGCGACCTTTTGTGCCAGCGGATGCACATGCACATTATCGCAGATCATCTCGCAGTTCAGCCCATCCAGCGCCAGCGCCGCCCCCACTGTCCCCAACTCACGGTGATTGAATGGGGACATGGCATTGAAAAGGTGTGTCACCTGGCTCAATCCCAGGGCTGCAGCCTGGGAGATCTGTTCCAGGTTGGTGCTGGTGTGCCCGGCGGAGGTTGTGATCCCCAATTCTTCGCAGGCAGTGATCAACCACAGGTTCTCTGGTAACTCGGGGGCTAGCGCGACCAGGCGTATCATCCCGGTAGACACAAGTTCACTGAATTCCCTGCGGTCTGCCTTGCGGATCTGAGATGGGTCCTGTGCCCCGCAGCGTTGCGGGTTGATGTACGGTCCCTCCAGGTGCATACCCAGGATGGCTGCCCGCCCTTGCAAGGGCTGTTCAGCTGCGTGTTTGACCGCCTGGACGGCGGCTAAAATGTGCTCATGCGCTGCGGTGAGTGTGGTGGGCAAAAAGCCGGTCACCCCTCGCGTCACCAGGAAGCGCGCCATCCCCAGGATGCTGTTGGGGTCGCAGTCCATCACCTCGTAACCGGCTGAGCCGTGGATGTGCAGGTCAATAAAACCAGGCAAAACGTGTTTTCCGCCGCCATCGATCGACCTGGCGATCGGCAAACCCTCAGGCGGTTCACCCTGCCCGACACAGGCGATCCGCCCCCCACCGATCAATACCCAGCCGGGAGTCAATATTCCGCCCGCAAGGTACACCCTGGCATTAAAGATCAACATCTGGTCGCTCATCTACCCATCCGATCATCCAACGGATTTACAGAAGGAATTGTATCAAATTATTACTTTTAGTTAAGTAACCCTTGACATTTTGAGTGTTTTTATTTATAATCATTACTAATAAATAATTATTATAATGATGACGAAAACACACAATGAACTGCTTGAATGCCTGAAAGATGCCGGGATGCGCATCACCCCCCAGAGGGTTGCCATTTGCCAGGCCCTGGCGGATGCCCACGACCATCCATCCGCCTCTCAACTCTACGAAAAACTGAAAGGCCAATATCCATCCCTGTCGCTGGCAACAGTTTACAACACGATGGATGCCCTGGTCAGCCAGGGCAAGGTCAATATCCTGGGTGATGCCGGCGATGGCAGGGTTCACTTTGACGCGTTTGTCAGCCCCCATATCAACCTGGCTTGCTTGAACTGCCACCAGATCATTGATGTTGATTCCGAATTGGTACCGCGCATGAGCGCGGAGGTTGAAACCACTTCAGGCTATCAGATCAAAAGTTCACGGGTCATTTATTATGGAATTTGCCCTGCCTGTCAGCAGGGTTAAGATCAAAAAATATAAGAATTAAGGAGATTAATTATGGAAAACGTAGAAAAGCAAGTTGTTGCCATGCCACGCATCGGGGAAAAGGCACCCGAATTCAAGGCAATCACCACCCAGGGAGACATCAATTTTCCCTCAGATTACAAGGGCAGTTGGGTGATCCTCTTCAGCCACCCGGCCGATTTCACGCCTGTATGCACTTCTGAATTCATGACCTTTGCTTCACAGGAAGCCAAATTTGCCAACGCCAACTGCAAGCTGGTCGGGCTCTCTGTTGACGGCCTGTACAGCCACATCGCCTGGCTGCGCACCATCAAGGAAAAGATTGAATACAAAGGCATGAAGGATGTCGAGGTCAAATTCCCGCTGATCGAGGACATCACCATGGAAGTCGCCACCAAGTACGGCATGATCCAACCTGGAGAGAGCAATACCAAAGCTGTTCGCGCAGTGTTCTTCATCGATCCCAAGGGAACCATCCGCGCCATCATCTACTATCCACTCAGCATGGGCCGTAATTTTGATGAACTGTATCGCGCCCTGATCGCCATGCAGACCGCTGATGCTTTCGGCGTTGCCACCCCCGCTGACTGGCAGCCCGGTGATGATGTCATCGTCCCCACCGCTGGCTCCTGCGGCACTGCCAAGAACCGTATGGAAGGCAAGGAAGGTGAAATGCACTGCTATGACTGGTTCTTCTGCACCAAGAAACTGGATAAGGAAAAGGTCCTCAAGACCATTTTGAAAGACTAACGCCTAAAGCTATTCACAAGAGGCTGTTTTAATAAAAATTGAAACAGCCTCTTGGCATTTAATCGCTTAACCCTTGAACTTGGACGGAAGGATAAATAGAGTTTCTTTATCACCTTATGTCGGGTTTAGGATCTTCCGGGAGATCTCTGTTGTTAATTCCACCAACTTCGCTCCGATCTCCCTCAGAAGACTGCATTCCAGTCGGTATGCCGGTCCGGCAATGGCCAGCGAAGCGATCGGCCTGCGATTAACCCCCAGGATGGCTGCCGCTACCGCGTTAACCCCCGGTTCAAGTGCCTCACAATCCATGGCATATTCTCTTTCACGGGTCGCTTTGAGATCCTCCTTAAAAGCCATAAATTTTTCCTGGTAGAGGGGATCTGTGGGGTGATTAAAAGTATTAAAGATGCGGTTGGTCTCACTTTCTGTCAGGCCAGCCAGGATGGCTTTGCCGGAAGCTGTATTATAGGCAGGCAGGTGTTGTCCGGGCAAAGCGGCCAGCTTAACGCGCTGTGGACCCTCCACCGAATCAATGAAAATGACCTCTTCGCCATCCAGGATCGCCAGGTCAACCGTCTCACGGAACTCGTCAACCAGCTTTTTCATGTAAGGCATTGATAAATGCCGGATGTTCATATCATCCAGGGAAAGGTTCGCCATCTGAAGGAGCTGAATGCCGAGGCGGTAGATACCGGTCTCCGGATCACGCCGGATGAAGCGCTTTTTCTCCAGCGTTGCCAGCAGGCGATGGATGGTACTCTTGTTGAGGTGCATCTTTTGGGATATCTGGGTCATACTCAAGGCTGGTGTTTGGGCCGAGAAGCAAAGGAGAATATCCAGTGCCCTTTCTGCAGCCCGCACCGTACCGCTTTCCTGGTTGCCCTCGACCTGGTCAATTGTCTCTTCTCTCACGCAAATTCCTCGTATTTATCAATTTCATCTAGCAGAACAATCATACCGCTTAAACGAAACTATGACAAAATCATCGTTCCATTATTCTAACTTTAAGAGAGTCCCCCTAAAGACCATCTTTAAACTACAATTCCATCCACTTTACCTGCTTGTCAGCAGGATCTAAATATTTCCATTTTCATTCAATGAAACCGATTGACATCAGGCGTAATTTCTGCTACAATATTTTGGAACCCGAGTTTTACTGAATGGAACTTTGGGAACAAATTTGGTAATCCCGAAGGGAATATCAAATCCTCAGTCAATTAATTAATCGAAGGAGAGTTTAGATGAGAAAACTGATGTTGTTCGTGCTCGTAGTAGTTCTATTGGCTACGGCAGCTTGCACGGCTGCCAAAGAAACTGCCGCTCCCGGGGTTGACGAGCCGGGGGAAGACAAATCCCTGATCGGCTTGAGCGTACCATCCATGATCTCGCTTTACGATTTGACGGGTCAGGCACTTAAGACCAGGTTCCCCGATTATGATGTACAGGTTGTAAGCGCAGATGACAGCGTCTCCAACCAGGTGCAGCAGATTCAAAACTTCACCACGATGGGCGCCAAGATGATCGTTATTGCCCCCACCGAGATCGAAGCCATCGAGGACGCTTTGATCGCAGCGCGGGAAGCCGGTGTAAGAGTCGTCATCAGCGGTGCAACCGCCGCCATCAGCGAAGCAGCTTATGACGCCGTAACCGGCAGTGATGAATATTTGATCGGTACCTACGTGGCCTTGCTCGCCAAGAAATGGGCCGAGGAAAAACTTGCCGGGCAGCAGTTTGACACTGTTATGCTCAGCTTTACCGCCAATGACGACGCAATTGCCAGGAGCAATGGCGTTAAATCGATCATTGATCCTTATTTGAAAAACCGCGACGGCGAATATGTGGACCTGACCGGCAAGGTTGTGGATGAAGCCGGTAAACTTCCCAATCCCGCTTACAGCCAACTGGTAGCTGATGCAGGCGAATTTTTCGAATATGAGGTGGGACCCGGGGGTGACGCCCTGGCTACCGCGGCGACCGCTTTCCTGGAACACCCGAATACAAAGCTTGTCCTGTGCTACATGTCGCTGAATGCAACCGCCGTTAGCCAATATATCATCGACAATAAACCGGAAGCGGATTGGCCCGGCTACGGTGTATTTGGCGGCGGTGTGATCGGTGACGAATCCAGTTATCTTATCGGTTCGGTCTCAGAGACAGCCGGTACGCGCTCTGTATTGCGTGGTGCCGTTTCTTTCGGTGGTGATAACGTGGCAGGCGGCATTGCAGACCTGGCTGCCAGCGTCCTGACAGGGACTGAAGGTGCCGATTACCAAAAAGTGACCCCATCAGCCATTGGTGTCTGGTTCACCCGCGAAGCAGAATTTACATTCCCGGCCAAAGTATGTTCTTTCACCGTCGCCAATCAACCCACGGTCCTGGACTTTGACATCATTGGCAAACTCAACGATCCCACGACCACCATTCAGTGGCAGGAAGGCGATGAAGCCCCTGCAGGTGATGCGCCAGGTGGAGCCCCCGCCATAGAGATCGTCATGGGCGAGCCGGTGGATGCTGCAACCATCATTGGTAAAGAATATACCTTCATTGAGGAAGTGCCGCAGTTCAATCTCAAAGTGCCCTTCATTCTGGTGCTCAATGCAGACGGTTCCTATGCCATCACGGAAGAGAATCCCAACATGGGCGAGAAGGTGTACAAAGGCTCAGCCTTCACCTACGACGGCACCTACATCCTTACCGGCCCCATCGAAGAAGGCGGCAAACCCATCGCAGGCTGGTTTGAAAAAGACGGTTCATGCTATTGGAAGCTGGAAGGCGAGACCCTGACACCAGTTAAGTATTAGAATATTCATATGCAATTTAGCTAATTCTGCATACCACAGGCTTTGGCCACGCAGTGCGTGGCCAAAGCTATAAGTAGGAATAATGCCATGCTGATATTGAAAAACGTGATTAAGACCTATCCGGGTGTGGTTGCATTGAACAACGTCTCCATGGAGTTTGGCAAGGGTGAGGTCCACGCCTTGCTGGGTGAAAACGGTGCCGGAAAAACGACCCTGATCAAGATCATCTCCGGAGCGATCCAGCCCGATTCGGGTACGATCGCATTTAGCGACCGGGTCTATCACCACATGACCCCCAATCTTGCCAAAGAGAACGGGGTTGCGGTCATGTACCAGGACATTAACCTGGTCAAACCGCTATCCGTGGCCGAAAACATCTTCCTGGGTCGACGTTTTAGCAGGCTGTTCAATCGGTCCAGGATCTGTGAAATGGCCCGCGAACTATTTACCGAATACGGTTTTGATCTGGATCCGTCTGTCAGTGTCAGCAAGCTTTCAGCCGCCAGCATGCAGCTTGTGGAGATCTGTAAGGCCATTTCCAATGATGCCAGGATCATGATCATGGATGAACCCACAGCGCCTTTAGCCACACACGAAGTGGATCTGCTGTTCAGCATCATCCGCAGGCTGAAGGAAAAAGGGGTTACCGTCATCTATATTTCACATCGCCTGGATGAAGTATTCAGTATTTCCGACCGCATATCGATCCTGCGCGATGGCAGTTATGTATGCACACTAAAAACAACAGAGACCAACCGTGCTGAGTTGATAACCAAGATGGTAGGACGTTCGCTTAATGAAAGTTATCCTGCCAGGAACCACGAACTGGGAGAGGTGGTACTGAAGGCGGATCACCTCACCGGTAACAGTGTTGAGGATATCAGTTTTGAGCTGCACCGCGGGGAGATACTGGGCTTTGCCGGGCTGGTCGGCTCCGGCAGGACCGAAACCGCTCAGCTGATCACCGGCTATCGCAAAGCCACCAGCGGTGTGCTATTCGTTAACGGCAGGAAAGCCAATATCAAATCCCCCGCAGACGCCATCAGGCTGGGGATCGGGTTGATCCCTGAGGAGCGCAAAGAGCAGGGCTGCATCCTGTTTAACACGGTGCTGTTCAACACGACGCTCATCAATCTGAAAAAGCTGTGCCAGTTCGGGTTCATCAACGAAAAGAGGCGCAGAGAAAGTGCAGAACACTTCCGCAAGCTGCTGGATATCCGCATTCCAACCATCAAACAAATGGTCATCAACCTTTCAGGCGGCAACCAGCAAAAGGTCGTGCTATCCAAAACCCTGGCGGCTGACCTGGAGATCGTAATTTTTGACGAACCGACCAAGGGCATTGACGTGGGCTCCAAGCAGGAGATATATCTCCTCATGAATTCAATGGCATCGAAGGGTAAGTCCATCATCATGATCTCATCAGAAATGGAAGAATTGTTGGGCATGTCTGATCGAATTGTTGTGCTGCATGAAGGCATGCTTGTGGATCAGATAACTAAAGAACAGTTTTCACAAGAAAACGTGCTGCGGCTTGCGTCGGGCATAACCCAGGAGGCTTAGCGTATGAAAAATTTGAGTTTTGGTCAGAAGCTTAAGGAAGGTGCCCGCTATGCCTACCGCGAGGGAACGGTTTACATCATACTGGCTGCACTAATCATCATGTTTACCATATTAAACCCTACCTTCTTCAGCGGCAATAATCTTAAAAATCTGCTGACCGGGAGCACATTTTACTTGATTGCAGGTATGGGTATCTGTTTTGTCATGATCAGCGGCGGCATTGACCTGTCGGTCGGTTTCCAGATGGCGATGGTGAGTTGCATCTCAGCGATGCTGATGAAATTGTTCAATTTTCCAGCCTGGTCCGTTTTTCCCATCGGGATGTCCCTGGGCTTCATCATGGGAACGATCAACGGCACTATTGTTGCGAAATTGAAACTCTTTCCACTGATCGTCACCCTGGCCACAAGCATGGTATTCAAGGGGATCGTGTATGCCATAACCGAATCCAAGAGCTTCTCCGGTATGCCGGATGCATTTCGCTGGATCTACAAGAACAAATGGTTCGGCCTGCCGGTAGATGTGTATATTGCCATTGGCATCGTCATTATTGCCTGGTTGGTGCTGAATAAAACACATTTTGGACGTGACGTGATCGCAGTGGGAGGTAACCGGGAATGTGCCCGCCTGTCGGGCATCAATATCGACCGCGTCCAGATCCTGTGCTATGGGATTTGCGGTGGAATTTTTGCCATTGCTGCGCTTGACATGCTGGCTCAGCAGAATATGACCAGCGCGATCACCGGTCCGGGAACCGAGTTTGTGTGTCTGACTGCGGCCATCATCGGCGGCATTAGTTTCATGGGGGGCAAAGGAAATGTGTTCGGACTTGTCGCGGGTATATTTGTGATGCAGATCATCAACAATGGCATGATGTTGGCGCATATGGGCAGTTACCTGCAGTATGCCGTCAATGGCCTGATTTTGATTGCCGCCATTGCGTTTGATGCCATAAAAAACCGTCCCCAACTTGCTGTGCGCATCCGTAAGAACTTGATCAAAGATTTAGCTGATGGAGGGACGCCGAATGACTGAGACACCATATCAAGCTGATAAACTCAATTCCATGACCGGCGATCAGGCGCTTTTTGGAAGCGATGTTCCTTTTGGTGCCGCAGATGGAAGGTCTCCTTCTGCAGGAATGCCTCCCATGGGAAAAATGGTGCCTGACCTGGACAGGAAACCTCCCAGGGGTTGGCGCCCGCCATTGGCTGACATTAGTTGGGTCAAGCGTAAGTTTCTGGATGTGCCTTATGACAACCACAGCAAAGCCCAGTGCCTGGATATTTTCCTGCCAGAAAACGGAGAAGGACCCTTTCCGGCACTCGTCCATATCCACGGCGGGGGATTTGCTGTGGGCGACAAGCGCGATGATCATATGAATGCCTATCTCAAGGGC
>CAYSZB010000006.1:43628-70074 GCA_964435475.1 uncultured Anaerolineaceae bacterium
GGGATTTGCTGTGGGCGACAAGCGCGATGATCATATGAATGCCTATCTCAAGGGCGTTTATGAGGGATTTGTGGTCTGCTCTGTGGAGTATCGACTGTCAGGTGAAGAACGTTTCCCGGCAGCCGTGCTGGATGTACGCCAGGCGATCCGCTATTTGAAAATGAATGCCGCGAGATACTGCATCAATCCCGGGAAAATTACTGCGATTGGCGGTAGCGCCGGCGGAAACCTGGCGGCCATGCTTGCCATGAATATTCCAAACGGTGAGTTCTACCTTGAGCCAGATGCTTCTGCATTTTCTGTTCAGCCGTACATCCAGGCGGCGGTAGACCAGTTCGGACCGATGGATTTTAAAAATATGGATCAGCAAGCCCGTGAAAATGGGGTGAGCTTTGTCAACCACGATCATTCATCTTCAGCCGAGTCGGAGTACCTGGGCATGCCTATTTCCCAGGCAGACAGTGATTTGTGCAATAAAGCGAATCCCGCAACCTATATCAGCCAGGCGATGTGTCCGCTGTTGATCCAGCACGGCCGCCAGGACCGGCTGGTGCCATTTCAGCAGTCTGAAGCGTTGTATCAGCAAATGGTCGAAAGGGTTGGTCCAGGAAAGGCAGTTTTCATGCCTTTCGATACTGCCGACCATGAGGACAGGCAGTTCTTCAGCGACCTCAATCTTGCGTTTATTTGGCGCTTTCTGAAAGAAAACCTGCTTTAAGGAAGCCTTTAGATCATTCCTGAAGGGGCAAATCGGTCGAACGAATAAAAAGATCGGTTTTGGATGCATAAATACTGGTTCTGGCAAAGCGTTTACCTTGTTGAACCACCTGCTTTAGGCTGTTTTGGCAACCTTTGCACCCTGGTAAAGGGCGTCACCCAGGCTGGTTTTATGGCTCAAATACGAACTTAAACAGTGTTTGCTTTATAATTACACCCAGATAAGTTCATCCACCTGTTCTATTTGAGGTCACCATGCATCATTCCTTTGTGTTTAACAAGCAAGTCCGCAAGGTCTCCCTGGTAGTCTTCATCGTCCTGGTCGCCGTTACCGTGCTGGCGGTTGCCCTGGGCAATGCCGCCATGACCAATTGGTATCGCGTCAAGGTAAGGAACATCTATTTTGAGAACAAGAACGGTCTCACGGTGCGCGGTAAGCTCTACCAACCGGCCAACGCCACCCCCGAAACCCCGGCACCCGGTGTGGTCTACCTGCACGGCTATCAGAACAATCGCGAAACCTCCGACCCCTTTGGCATCGAACTGGCGCGGCGCGGTTTCGTCGCCATCACCCTGGACACCCTGGGGCGCGGCAATTCGGACAACCAGTTCTCAGAGGACGAACCCGGTTTTGATCCGACTTATGGTGGGGAAAGCGCATTCAAATACCTGCAGAACCTGCCTTTTGTCGACCCGCAGCGCTGCGGCATGGCAGGACACAGCCTGGGCGGCGAGATGAGCTACCTGGCTGCCATGCAGAACCCGGATGTCAAGGCCATCGTTTTTTCCGGTTTTGCCTACAAGGAGGATGCCACCCCCACCAAGCCGGCCAACATGCTGATGATCTTCGGCAAGTATGATGAATACCGCACCCGTATGACCGGCACACGCGACTTTGAGAGCGAATGGCTGACCTCTCCCCAGACCAGGGCTGCCTTTGGCAGCATAGATGTGCAGTTCGATACCACCTACGGCTCCTTCACAGACGGCACCGCCCGCCGCATACACATGACAAACACCACGCATGTCGGTGAAGGCTTTGATAAAGTTGCGATCGCTGAAGCGGTCAACTGGTTCACCCAGGCACTCAACCCTGGTGTGCCCCTGTCCATCCCGGCGGATCAGCAGATCTGGCGGGTCAAAGAAGTCGCTTCACTGGTAGCCTTGATCAGTGGCATCTTCAGTGTGATCCCCCTGGGAATCCTGCTGCTGGGAATTAAACCATTCTCAGCACTGGCCAACACACCTGGTTGGACCTATACCTGTGAGAAAAAGACCTTGCGCAAGGCATTCTGGATCAATTTCGGGCTGACCCTCCTCTTTCTGCCCCTGGTGATGGTGATCTTCGGCTTGCATGTTTACGTCGTGCCCATCGACAAGGTATTTCCCATGATGATGGTCAACGGAGTCATTTTCTGGTTCCTGGTGATCAACATCATCGGCTTTTTTATCTTCAAACGCTTTATAAAAATGCACCGTGCCTGGAAACCGGAGGTCAATTACCAGGAGCTGGGGCTTTCCGAACGCGAGGATCGCATCAGCCTCAAGTGGTCGACCATCTGGCGCACCCTGCTTTTGGGCATTGTCCTGTTCGCCTTTGCCTACGCACTGCAAGCTGGTTTGGAATCCCTCACCCTGATCGATTACCGTTACAAATTCCCCTACGCCAGCGATATGACGCCCTACCGCTGGCTGATGCTGCTGCTGTACTTCCCGCTGTTCCTGATCGGTTTCATCCAGGTCAACATCCTGCTGCAAGGGCAACTGCGACCCAAACCCGGCAGTCACTGGTTACTGACCGCTCTGCGCAAGTCGTTCACCGGCATCCTGGTGATGGTCATCCCACTGATCTTTACCATGGCAGTGCAGTACTTGCCCCTCTATATCAATGGATTGGTCCCGTTTGTCGGTCCCGGTGGCGCGCTGGTGGGTTTTGTGATCAACATCGAGCACATGTGCGTGCTGCTGGCATTGATGGTACCGATAGGTTCGGTGCTGTACGAAGCCACCGGCAGCATCTACCCCGGGGCGGTGCTCAACGCGCTGATCGTCACCTGGATGTTCGTCTCATCCTCGGTGATCGCCCCACTGCCGATTTAATACGGGTTATTAAAAGGAATTATTCCGCAAATTGCCGCTTATACAGGGCAGCATACACCCCATTCAGCGCCAGCAGTGTCGCATGGTCACCCTGCTCAATAATGCGGCCGTCCTGGATCACGCAGATCCGGTCGGCGTTACGGATGGTGCTCAGGCGGTGGGCAATGACCACCGCGGTCCGGTCCCTCAGCAGTCGTGAAAGGGCTTCCTGGATCAGGCTCTCGGTCAGGCTGTCAATATTCGAGGTGGCTTCGTCAAGGATCAAAATGCGCGGGTCGGTCAGGATCGCCCTGGCTATGCAGATCAATTGGCGCTGGCCAACTGACAGGTTTGAGGCACCTTCCTGGATTATGGTCGCATAACCGTCCGGTTTGCTCACAATAAAGTCATGCGCATTCGCCAGGCGGGCGGCTTCTTCGACCTGCTGGTCACTGGCTTCCAGCATTCCAAAGCGGATATTGTCCGCAATGCTGCCTGAGAAGAGGAACGAATCCTGCGGCACCAGCCCGATCTGCCGTCGCAGGCTGCCCTGTTTCACTGAACTCACATCAATGCCATCGATTAAAACCCTGCCTTCAGTTGGCTCATAGAAACGGGCGATCAGGTTGCTGATCGAGGTTTTTCCAGCACCGGTAGGCCCCACCAAGGCAATGGTCTCACCGGGTTGGATATCCAGGCAGATATCATGCAGCACCTCCGGCAGTTCCGGGCGGTACTTAAAGCTGACATGGTCCAGCTGGACATGTCCCCCTACCGGCGGCATGTCGCTGGCATCCGGCTTGTCAACCACATCCGGGGGTGTTTCCAGCAGGTTGACCACCTGCTCCCCACCTGCCATGGCTGACTGCAGCGTGGTGAACATGCGGCTGAGCTCCTGCACTGGTTGGAAGAAACGCGTGACGTAAGACATAAATGCCACCAGAACCCCAAGTGTAAGTTCGTTGCCAATGACCGCCCTGCCCCCGAACCATAAAACAACAGCGGTTGCCAGGACCCCCAGGAACTCAATAGAAGGCAAAAAGATGAACGAGAGTGTCATGGCATCAATATTTGCCTTGCGGTTATCTTGATTGATCGAACTGAAGCGATCCTGCGAGGTGTTCTCCTGGCCAAATGCCTGGATCACCCGCACCCCTGCGATGTCCTCTGCGAGGTCCCCCACCACCCGGGCCACACTGCTGCGCGTCTTGCGGTAGGCAACGCGTGCCCGGCCGGAGAACCACAGGGTCACCAAAACCATCAAAGGCAGAACGGTAAAGGTCAGCAATGCCAGGCGCAAATTCATGCTGAGCATGACACCAATGATGCCAAACAGGATGATGAAATCTCCCAGCAGGGTGATCAGACCCTGGGACAAAAGGTCATTGATGGCAGCCACATCATTGATCACCCGCGAGACGGTGACGCCGACAATATGCGTGTCATGGTAGCCCAGTGACAATGCCTGCAGGTGTTTGAAGAGATCTGCCCGCATGCTCCCCAGCATGCGTTGTGCCACCAGCGAAAGCAGGTACTGCTGGACGCGGGTTGCCAGGTAAAGCCCGATATACGCCGCCAGGCTTAAGAGCGAAATGCGCAGCAAGCCGGACCAGTCCTGTTGGGCAATGTGGGTATCCAGGGCAACCTTTAACAGGTACGGTGCAAGCAGGGTCAGGGCAGAGGCGACCAACATGGCCAGGAATGCCACCAGCATGATCTTGATATGGGGGCGCAGGTATACCAGCATGCGTTTGACCACGCGCCGGTTGTAGATCTTGCCCTGCTTATCGCCACCACCTGAGAAGGATTCGATGGCATTTCGCGGTCCCATCCCTGTGCCCGACAAACCGATGCCGAAACTCATCTCCTCAGACCTGCTTTCATCCCATAAAACTCGTTTTTCATAAGAGTGCGTCCCTCGGCTTGAGTTGCTGATGATAGATGTTGCTGTACAGGGACGAAGTGGACAACAGCTCTTCATGCCTGCCACGCGCCACAATTCGCCCTTTATCCATCACCAGGATCAGGTCAGCGTTATGTACTGTGCTCATGCGGTGGGCGATCACAAAGGTTGTTCGCCCATGCATCACCCTGTCCAGCGCCAGCTGGATAAGGTGCTCGGTCTCGCTATCCACGCTGGACATGGCATCATCCAGGATCAGGATGCGCGGGTTAAGCAGCAGGGCTCGGGCGATTGCCAGGCGCTGTTTTTGCCCGCCCGAAAGGGTAACCCCGCGCTCACCGACTTTCGTGTCATACCCGTCCGCCATCTGCATGATGAACTCGTGCGCCTGGGCATCTCTGGCAGCCTGTTCGATCTCTTCCCTGCTGGCATCCGGGCGACCAAAGGTGATGTTTTCGCGGACGGTTGCCGCGAAGAGCGTCGTTTCCTGCAGTACCATGCCGATCTGGCTGCGCAGGGAATTCAAACTGACCGCTTGAATGTCCGTACCGTCTATGGTGATACGTCCATCGGTGGGGTCATAGAAACGGGGGATCAGGTTGATCACGCTGGTCTTCCCAGAACCAGTTGGACCCAACAGGGCAACCACCTGGTATGGCTGGGCGGTAAAACTGATCTCCTTTAATACCCCGGCATGCCTCCCATAGGCAAACGATACATTTTCAAAACACACCTCTCCAGCGCTCATTACCAGGTCTGGTGCAGCAGGGTCGTCATAAACTTCAGGAATGGTGTCCAGGATCTCAAAAACACGTTCAGCGGATGATGCGGCAATGGTGATAGCCGGCAGGACCATTCCCAGGAAACGCACCGGGGAGACCAGCTGTGCCACGTAGGTGGTGAAGGCCACCAGTTCGCCCAGGCTGAGCCCGCCCTGCATGACCAGGTAGCCGCCGTAAAGCAGGATGCCAACGCTGCCAATATTGGCGATCATCAGCAGCAAGGGCATGTTATTGGTCTGCAGCCTGGTCGCTTTGGCTGAAAGGTCCATCCACAACTGGTTCTCGTTGTTAAAACGTTCGATCTCGGCACTTTCCTGGGCAAAGGTCTTTATCACCCGTGCCCCCCTCAGGTTCTGCTCAACCCGCGTGGTCAACACGGACATCTGTTTTTGGATCTTCAAGGAAAGTGGCCTGTAGACCCTCCCAAAACGGACCGACTGGAACACCAGGAAGGGAATGGAAAGCATCGCCAGCAGGCCAAGCCGTGGATCCATCCAGATCATCACCACAGAGGTGATCAGCATCAGGAATATGCTCTCGATGATACGAAAAACAGCCCGTCCGGTGAGAAAACGGATGCGTTCCACATCTTGAATAGCCCGTGAAAGCAGGTCACCGGCTTGGGCTTTATCATGAAACGAAAATGAGAGATCGGTGATCTTACGCTGCAGGGCATTGCGCAGGTCATAAGCCACATTTTGAGAAGCTGTTTCGGTCCATTTGCCCTCCAGGAATGTCAAAACACCCTTGATCAATACCAGGAGGAGTAAACCGCTGACTGCCCAGGTAAGGTTGACCGGTTTCTGGCTGTTGATACCCTCATCGATCGCCCAGCGGATCAACTGTGGGTTGACCATGGCGATCAGGTCGATCACCACCATGGCAGCATACACGCCGACCACTGCTTTCCAGTAAGGCCGCAGGTAGCTGAAACAGCGCAACAGGACTGCTGCCTGGGTGGGTCGGGGAGATTTTTCTTGGGCCAGTTGTGTCACGGGTTGCTTACCAAAACCTGGAATATCAGGTAAGAAGATTATACTCTCAGACAGGTTGACAACGGCAATTATGACAAAATTATTCTGTATTAAAAAGATCCACTGGGTGTCTATAGGGACTGGCTAAGGAGGGTAAAAAATGTTTCAAACGATCCTTTCTATTAACTTCATCGCCATGGATTGGGCCATTTAAGGTAAAATAATTTCCTTGTGACAAGTATGCATCAAATAACCCAAACCCAAATACGTTCACGTCGGAACCTGGTCCTGCTGCTGTGTGCATTCATCCTGATCAGTATTCTTTCTGCCTGCTCCGCACGGAGTGATTATGAATATAACGACAGTGATAAGGGCAGCCTTGCGCTTTACGTCTTTTGGGGAGAAGGCTGCAGCCACTGTGAGGATGCAAAACCTTTCCTGGCTGAACTGGATAATACTTACCTGTCGCTGCGTATCCGCGGATTTGAGATCTGGTATGACGAAGAGAATGCTTCTCTCTTTACCCAAATGGCCGACCATTACAACATACCCGCCGGGGGACGCGGTACGCCAACCTTTTTCCTGGGCAGTCGTTACTGGACCGGTTTCTCTGAGGCAATAGGAGCAGACATCAAGGCAACCGTCGATCTGTGCAACCAGAACAGTTGCGCGGATGCCGGGGCTGGCATTATGCCAGGCGCCTCAGGAGAGCCCTCTGTCCCTGGACCTGTGGCTGAAAATACAGCGGATGTGATTGACATCCCCCTCATTGGCAAGATCGACCTGACAAAGCAATCTGTATGGATCAGCACCCTGCTGATCGCCTTTGTGGATGGGGTCAACCCCTGCTCGATCTGGGTGCTCACCATGCTGTTGGCCATCACCCTGCACAGCGGCTCCCGCAAAAAAGTGGCCATTATTGGCATCGTTTTCCTGACTGTCACAGCCATTATCTACGCCCTGTTTATTGCCGGGCTGTTCACCGTACTGAGCGTTATGAGCTTCATTGGCTGGGTGCAGGTTGTGGTAGCTGTGATCGCGCTTTTCTTTGGCCTCGTCAACCTGAAGGATTACTTCTGGTATAAGGAAGGTCTCTCGTTTACCATCTCAGACAAGGAAAAACCGGGGCTATTCCAGAAGATGCGCAAACTGATGGATGCCAGCCAGTCGATCTGGGCTTTGATCGGTGCGACCGTGGTCATGGCAGCTGGGGTATCCCTGGTCGAATTCGGCTGCACTGCCGGGTTCCCGGTCTTGTGGACCAACCTGCTGATCACCCAGGAGGTGGGTACAGGTCTGTTCATTGCCCTGCTGGTCCTCTATATGCTCATCTACCAGTTGGATGAAATGGTGATCTACTTTGCCTCGGTCTTCACGCTCAAGGCCACCCGCATGGAAGAAAAACACGGTCGAATCCTGAAATTGATCGGCGGCAGCCTGATGCTGGTTCTGGCAGCGGTGATGCTGATCAATCCCAACTGGATGAATAGTCTCGGGAAGTCGTTATTGATATTTGCCATTGCTTTTGCGTTGGTTGGCCTGATCCTCCTGCTGCACCGCACCATCCTGCCGGCATTTGGCATCTGGATCGGCACTGAAAAACGCAACAAACCCAAGAAAAGATCCGAAACCCGCAAGAAAAGACATTGATTGGCAGAATTCACAACACAAAACACTTGATTGCCTGTAAGTCTCTTGTCCAGCTCCTCTCACCTAGACACAGTCCTTCCTATCAGCTTTCAGCCTGGCGCTTTGAACTTCTTTCTCCCTCTCAGCTTTCAGACAGTCGCAACTTCAACAAGGCGATAGTATCCTCTCGCAGTTTAGCTCTTGCCCAGTCTTTTTGATTGGGTGTGAGTAATTCACCCAGTCCATCCAGAATGCGACGGTTGTCCATATTTTCCACCATCTCTATGCAATGCTTCACAAACGCATCAAAAGGTAGATGAGCGCGATCCTCAATGATCTTTTTATTGATTGGAAAACGCTTATTCAGGAAGAACCATACATCATAGATATCTCGACTGGTTTGATGCATTCTTTCATCCATCGCCATTAATTTGTGTGCTACCATATCACCTGGTACCATGACCTGCATCGACACACCCAGGTATGTCTTGATCTCATACCTTGATCCAAAATTTCTCCGGTTGATTTCAATTTTGACGTTCCTGGATCTGTCGTCGTAAGAAAGCATACAAAAATCACTGAATCGTTTCTTTGAAGTTTCTTTCAATGAGCCATACTCAGCGCCAATTCTTATAACCCGCTCAAAGATGTCATCCTCATGCAACGTTTCCAACAGGTCAAAATCAAGGTCGACCGAAAACCTATCAAGGCCATAGAACATGAGAGCGGCTGTTCCACCCTTGAACCCCAGGAAGGGGGAGATATATGAATCCGAGTAAATATCCTTCAAAATTTGAAAAAGAATGGTTTTATGGGTGGCTATATCAAGTGTCATATGCTTTCTTTTCTTGCCTTGCTGTAAATTTCGTTGACTTTTGTTACCAACCGCTGATTGGTATAGATCGGGAGAAGGTCAAAAACCTTATCCCAATCCAAAGAATTCAGGTTGTCAAAGTAAAAATGCGGGTCTATATATAACATGTCCAAAAATGCACGTTCCTTAATGGCAATGGAGGTCTCGCTGATATGTTCAATCCCAATTGTATTGACCAGGATCTCATCCTTAATTTTTCTAAAGGAATAGATCTGCTGGTCAATTGTGATCTCCCGGGTAGTGTAAGATGCAATGAAGATGGGTTCATAATATTGAAAGATCAACCCCTCCTTTACCAGCACCGTTTCAAAGCTTACATAAGAAGGAGTAAGGATGCGGGTAGCTAATTCGAGGCGATTATACTCATCATTCTTGGCATAAAGCCCCTTGCGAATTCGGTACAGTTCTCCTTTTTTAACAAAGTAATTCAAACGTACCCTGGTGGCAGATGTGGTCGTTTCGTGCCATAACATGGCGATGTCTTTACTTGAAAAGACCGTCTTGATGGATCGTAAAAGCGATGATAAGTAGTTTCCCTTGGTCATAGTCACTGTTTGTTAGTATAATCCTAACTTCTGGTTAATATAATACAGGATTTAATGTATTTAGTCAATAGAATGATTTCCCAGATTGTTCTTGTCAGGATGATCAGACAATTATTTCTGTGTTGACACCGGGTTTGTTACCCTTGCTTAGCATCCTGGTAAGGACTGAAGCGTAACAAGGTGAGGTCAGACCGGATAAGAGTCTATGACCGTAGGTCTCCGATGTGGTTCCTTTTCCAGATTACAATCTTTACTTTTAGCTTAAGCCTTCTTACTTTCAATAATTAATCCCGTATCCAGTCTCCAAAACCTGAAAACATGTGCAGCGATGCCCGACCGCTATCCCGCAGGCGATAACCTCATTTCCGGCAAAGACTTATCCCGAAGTTACCAATGCCTTTAATGGTATGGCAGGAGCACATTGCGTAGCTCCCTGCCAATTATCTTCCTTAGTTCTTTTCTAAGGAAAGCCCTGAGCCCAGAGGGAGTGAGGGGAAAGGCGGACCTCCAATAATGGCTGTTGCCATTAGAAATCAGTGACTTGCGGACTTTATGTTTTTTCGATCTTTCCAGCTTCGCAACACGTGTACATGTGCAGCGAACTTGCGAACAATGCGATCTTTCCAGTTTCGCAACACCGGTGCATGTGTAGCGATGCCCCGAACGCAGTCAGGGTGCTTCGGGGTACATTGCGTAGCACCCTGAAAGGGCGAATTTCAAGAGTAGTCAGTGAGCTACGAAGCTTGCGAACCTTTGTAGCCTGGCACAACTGGGCTCTTTATCACCAGTCGCCCTCTAATTCATTTATAATAACCATACAGTGAACTCATAACCACAAAACACTTCGGGAGGAATAAGCATGGCAATACCTTTCATGGAACCATTCAGGATCAAGATGGTCGAACCTTTGAAGTTAACCACCCGGGAAGAGCGGGAAGTCATCCTGGAACAAGCCAGCAACAACCTGTTCGCTGTGCCAGCTGAGGATGTGCTGATCGATCTGCTTACAGACAGCGGCACCAACGCCATGAGCGACCGCCAGTGGTCGGCCATGCTGCAGGGGGATGAATCCTATGCCGGCGCCAGGAGCTTTTACCACCTGGCAGATGCCGTCAAGGACATCACCGGCCTGCCCCTCCTTCTCCCCACCCACCAGGGTCGCGCGGCTGAAGGCATGCTGTTCTCCACTATGGTCAATCCAGGCCAGGTGGTGCCCAACAACCGCCATTTCGATACCACCCAGGCCAACCTGCTGGCACTCGGTGCACTGCCTACCGACCTGGCGGTGGATGAAGCCGACGATCCTGTTGCAGACCTGCCTTTCAAGGGCAACATGGACCTGGACAAGCTCGAAAGCCTGATCAGCAAGGTTGGCAGGGAGAATATCCCTTTTGGTATGCTAACCATTACCAACAACTCCGCTGCCGGTCAACCCGTTTCGATGGAAAACATTCGCAGGACTGGCGAGATCTATCACCGCCATGACATACCATTCTTTATCGATGCTGCCCGTTTCACCGAAAACGCCTGGTTCATTAAATCCAGGGAAGCAGGGTATGCGCAGAAATCGATCATCGAGATCACCCGTGAGATGTTCTCTTATACTGATGGCTGTACAATGAGTGCCAAGAAGGATGCCATTGTCAACATGGGTGGTTTCATTGCCCTGCGTGATGAAGAGCTTAAGACCCGTATCGCACAGAACCTGATCGTGCATGAAGGGTTCGTGACCTATGGCGGCATGTCCGGGCGCGACATGGAAGCCATTGCTGTTGGACTATATGAAGGTCTGGAAGAGTCCTACCTGGCATACCGCGCAGCCCACACCAGTTACCTGGGTGACCAGCTGGAAGCGGCGGGGATGGCAGTATACCGCCCCACCGGCGGGCATGCCGTCTATGTCGATGCCGGGCAGACCCTGCCCCACATCCCGGCCTTGCAATTCCCGGGGGTTTCCCTGGCGAATATGCTTTACCTCGAGGGAGGGATCCGCACCGTGGAAATCGGCAGCCTGATGTTCAGCCACCCCGACCCCGCGAACGGAGCGATCCAACCAGCCCCCATGGAACTGGTACGATTTGCCATCCCACGGCGGGTCTATACCCGCAGTCACCTGGATTATGTCGGCCATGTTGCCCAAAGGGTCATGCAGCATGCCGGGGATATTCGTGGTACAAAGATCACCTGGGCGCCGGAACTGCTGCGCCATTTCGTAGCCAAGCTGGACTGGGTTTAGGTCAATCCTGTCGCGGTCTGCGCTTTGGACGTGCCCTGTCCCTGACCCGTAAAAGGAAAAGCAGGGCAATAGCCATAAAGCCAAGGGAGAAGAAGAACATCAGGCGGTAACCGCCTGTTTTAACCAGGATCCCTGCCAAAAGGGGAGCTACCAGGAGGAAAATGCCCGGCAGGGTGCGCGCCATACCCAGGTATATCGGGCGCTGCTCATCATTACCCAGTTCCATGACCATCACCAGCTCTCCCAGGATGCCGCCTGCGTTGGCGAACCCCAGCAGCAGGAACACTCCATAGAACATCCAGATGCTTTGGGAAAGGATGGCCAACACCACCGCAGAAGTCCATAGAAGCCCGGACACCAGCAACACCCTTTTGGGGCCGATCCTGTCTCCAATAGCCCCCCACAGGGCATAACCCAGGATGCCACTCAAGAAGAGCAGGCCGGTGAATACCGCCGCCTGGTCATCCGATAGGTCAAAGCGCTGGATGGCGTAGACTGCCAGGAAACCCGAAGCCATGTTGCCCATAAAAAGTGCAGAACGACTGAGCAGGTATGAAACAAAAGCCTTGTCACTTTTCAAGATCAATTTAAACGCCTGGAAATCAATCAGGCTTGCTTTGGCGGTTTCCAGTCCCACCTCTTGCTGTTCCCTGGTGTTCTTAAAATCCGGTTCAATCGTCATGGCAAAGAAAATGTAAGATACCCAGTTGAGGACAAGCCCAATGGCAAAACTGAGCGCAAAAGTGTGGGGATAATCCATTGATCGGAAGATTAATGCTGCGATCACCGAACCGATCACGCCCAGGATCTGGCCCAACAAACGGGCCAGTCCGAAGAAGCGAGCCCGGTGGCTGATCGGGATGATGCGGGCGATTACTTCCTGCCAGGGCAGGGATACCAGGCCGGATGAAAATCCGCGCCAGGCGATCAGCAGGATGAAGATCAAGACAGCCAGTTCCCTGGAGATGCGGGGCAGTAAAAGGGCCAACAGGGGAAAGAACAGGTAGGGGATGCGTTCAAACATGGCCATTTTTTTGGCGAAGGGCATGATCCTTTTCAAGCGCTGTACAAACCCAGTCATGAACAACTGGGGCAGGACCCAGCCGGCATTGAGCAGGGCGGGGATCAGGCCGATGATCAGCGGGGAATCGGTGATGGTAGCAGCAAAGACTGGTAGGATGGTGGCAGCAGAGACAAAACTATCGCCAAATAACCAGACACTGTTTTCCACACTGTTCACGATGAAATTGTGCTTAAAATGCTGCGCCACCCCCGGTGATACTTCATCCTCCGGGTTAATCTGGAAATACTGCCTGATACTGGACAATAATGACATGTCGCTTAATTTGCCTGATCTAATAAAAATGAACCGCGCTCTATTGTAACCTGATACGGAAAAATTTTAATCCTTAAATGCCAATATGTAATGGTTCTTCCCCGTCAACAGACCATACAGTTACCCTGAAAAGCCTGTTGGATTACCTGGGTAGCCATGTCAAAGTACTCATCACCCAGGTAATTCTCCAGCCCATGTTTGCGATAGACCCAGTCAGCATGGCGGTAGTTCATGCGGTCGAGGATCACCCGGTCGACCTTGCCGGATAACAAGGGCGGCAGATCCTCACAGCCCGGTAGCATTGGCGCGATCATGGCATAGGTGCGGATGCCAGCCTGGTGCAGGACGTCCAGGGCATGGATGCGCTCGGGGATGGGCGGCGCCAGCGGTTCGAACAGTTTACGCACAGCTTCATCCGCCGTGGTGATACTCAACCCCACCTCAAAGTCCTTGCCTCTCTGCAGGATATCCAGATCCCGCAGCACAAGAGGGGAACGGGTTTGCACAGAAACCGGCCATCCTGCATCAGCCAGGATCTCCAGGCAGCGGCGGGTCAGCTGGTAGCGTTCTTCCACAGGTTGGTACGGGTCACACACCCCGCTGACCCATACCCGGTCGCTATGTTTCTTTTGAATTTCAATGCCCAGGAGTTCTGGTGCATTGACCTTGATATCGACAAACTGCCCCCACGCTTCTGTGTGCCCGGTAAAGCGTTTCATAAAACGTGCATAGCAGTAATGGCAGCCATGTTCACAGCCAACATACGGATTGACCACGTAAGGATAGACCTGCGATTTGGATAAGATAGATTTGGCATAAACCTCTTTGATGATCATGGGTTAATTATACGCGTTGAAAGTCAGTGTAAAATTGAAACTAGAATCTGATTTTAGGAGTCAAGAATGATCATCGCCGGGATAGAAGCAGGTGGCACCAAGTTCGTGTGCGGGGTCGGTACAGACCGGGGTGAGGTCATGGAACGGGTTAGCTTTCCCACCACCCTGCCCGAAGAGACCCTTCCTCGAGCGATCGATTTCTTGTTATCCATACGCAAGCGGTATGCCTGGCAATCTGTTGGTCTGGCATCATTTGGACCGCTTAACCTGCATCCTGATTCTTCGACCTATGGCTACATCACCAGCACTCCGAAGCCTGCCTGGCAGGGGGTGAATATCGTTGGCACGCTGGAAGAGACTCTGGGCTGCCCGGTACATTTTGACACCGACGTAAATGCTGCTGCCCTGGCAGAGCAACGCTGGGGTGCAGCCCGGGGCAAAGAAAACGTGGTCTATATCACAGTGGGTACCGGGATTGGAGGCGGTTCACTGGTCAATGGCAAGCTGGTCCACGGTCTGCTGCATCCCGAGATGGGACATATGCCCATTCGCCCACACTCCTCCTTCCACGGGATCTGCCCATTCCACCAGGACTGCCTGGAAGGCTTGGCCAGCGGCCCGGCAATGCAGGCAAGCTGGGGAATTCCCGCGCAGGAACTTCCCGATAACCATCCCGCCTGGCTTGAAGAAGCTGACTACCTGGCCCAGGGTCTGGTCAGCATCATCACCATTCTGTCGCCTGAAGTTATCGTCATGGGGGGCGGGGTGATGAAGCAGGCACAACTCTTCCCGTTAATCCACAAGGGCGTCCAGAACCTGTTAAATGGCTATCTGGATCTGCTGCAGATCACCCGGCAGATCGATCGATTCATTGTTCCAGCTGGATTGGGCGCAAATGCCGGATTGCTGGGTGCAATAGCTTTGGCATTGTAATCAATTTCAGATCAACTGGCCAGGTGGTTAAAGTGACCCTTAAGAGCCGGGTAAAGTCCCTGGTAGAGTGGATACATATCCCGGTAGATTGAAACCAACTCAGGATTCCTGTGAGTCTCATGGGTGAGCGTTACTGAACGCTGGCAGGCTTCGCTTACATTATTCCAGATACCCACCCCCACCCCGGCTAACAACGCCGCACCAAAAGCCGCCCCCTCCGGGCAGGCAACGCCCTGCAAGTCGCAGTCCAGCACCGAGGCCAGTATCTCACGCCACAGGGCACCCTTGGTCCCCCCACCTGAAGCGCGCACTTCACGGATCTCTGCCAGTCCGGCATCCTGGATCAACGAAAAGCTGTCCTTCAAGCCAAAAGCTACGCCCTCCAGGACAGCACGGGTCATGTGGGCACGGCTGTGTCGCAGGGTCAGCCCAACAAAGGCACCCCGCGCCAGCGGATCCGGATGAGGCGTGCGCTCACCGCTCAGGTAGGGCAGGAACAAAAGCCCTTCACTGCCTGCCGGGATAACAGAGGCTTCTGAGAGGAGTTGATTAAAACTGACTCCCGGTGCCAGGGTATCTCGGAACCACTGCAGACTGCCTGCGGCGGAGAGCATCACGCCCATGAAATGCCACATGCCCGGTACCGTATGACAAAAAGCATGCAGTCGTCCCTGGGGCTCGATCAGGGCAGCGGGCGTTGCGGCGAACACAACGCCAGAAGTTCCAACCGTCAGGCCGATAATGCCTGGTTCCACAGCTCCCACGCCCACGGCCTGGGCTGCCTGGTCTCCTCCCCCAGCCACCACTGGTGTACCGGGTCTCAGACCGGTTAACATAGCCGCTTCTTGAGTGATCGATCCGGTGATCGCCGGTCCTTCAAAGGTCGGCGGCATCCAGTCCGGGTCAATGCCCAGCATCTCAAGCAGCTGTGCTGACCAATCCCTCTGGCGAATGTCAAAAAGCACCGTCCCGGAACCATCAGCTTTGTCCATGGCATACTGCCCGCTCAGGCGGTAGCGAATGTAATCCTTTGGCAGCAGGACATGCCTGGCACGGGCATATATTGCGGGCTCATGCTGTGCCACCCACAGGATCTTGGGAGCGGTGAAACCGGTCAGCGCCACATTGCCAGTGATCTGGATGAATTGCTCCCTGCCCACGCGCTGGTGGATCGTATCGCACTGGGCCTGGGTACGCTGATCATTCCACAGGATGGCCGGCCTGAGCACCTCGCCAGCCTCATCCAGCAGAACCAGCCCGTGCATCTGGCCGGTCAGGCCGATCGAGGCAATATCTTGTGATCTGAGGCCTGAGGTCGTTATCACCTTTTGAATGCTCTGCATAGTTGCATCCCACCATTCATGAGGGTCCTGTTCAGACCACAACGGGCGTGGGGAGGAAAGGGTGTGCGGTGTAGAGGCTGATGCTACAACCTGGCCAGTATAATTGATCAATAAGGCTTTACTGCCCGTGGTGGAAACATCAATGCCGAGAAGATAAGCTGGTGCCATATTCCTCATAATTAATAGCCGGGATACCCAGGCAGGTCTTCTAAAAATCGCTGGTTTCGGTTGTGGGAGCAAGCGTCTTCACGGGGTAAGGCTATGCATGCCCCGGCATTGTGGGTGATATGTCCGATACTGTGCCTTAACTTGCTGGTCATCTTAGTCTCATCGAGTCTATCCTCGATCTGCGGGTCCTAAACCCAGTAAGCACCCAGTTGGACAAATTTCTCCTCAAGCATCATCTATCCCAAGAGAGCAGATATACTGTGGTCGACCTGTATTGTATGCGGTCCAGTTTGCTCATCTTGCTCCTTATCAACCTGCCCATGTTATTTTTGAAATCATCGGTAGCCCAGGAGCAAATCGATGGTCAGTTGGTCCAATTTTTCATACTGCAGACCACGGCTAGCAATGACCTGCCTGTCAAAGGGATGGGCTTTGATGGCCTGTGCCTTGGCAGGTGTGTATTGACCAAAAAACGGTTCAATGATCGGATCGGATGCATTAATCTCGGCCAGTAAAGCCTGGATCTGTGGGTCGGCATTGAACTGGGCAGCTTTTTCGCGGAGCATCAGGTAGGTGCGCATACAGCCGCGGGCAAAGTCCTTGACCCCTTCATAGTCCTCTGTCCGGTAGGCATGGGCGTCAAAATGGCGTGGCCCGTTATAACCCACATCCTCCAGGAACTTGACCAGGTAGAAAGCAGCCTTGATGTCGCGGGAGCCAAAGCGCAGGTCCTGGTCATAGCGCCCGGGATACTGGTCATTCAGGTCGATATGGAAGAGCTTACCGGCTTCCCACGCCTGGGCAACACCGTGCATGAAGTTGATGCCAGCCATATGTTCATGCGCCACTTCCGGGTTAACACCGACCATCTCAGGGTGGTCCAGCGTGGCAATAAAACCCAGCATATGGCCAATGGTGGGGTTGTAGATATCCCCGCGTGGTTCATTTGGCTTGGCTTCAAGGGCAAACTTGAGGTCATAATGGTTGTCCAAGGCATATTCACAGAAAAAGTTCATCGCTTCGCGGTTGCGCTTGATAGCTTCCACAGCATTCTTGCTGGAATCGGTCTCTGTCCCTTCACGGCCACCCCAGAAGACATAGATCTGTGCACCGAATTCCACCCCCAGGTCAATGGCTCGCATGGTCTTCTGGAGGGCATAAGCCCTCACCTTGGGGTCATTGGAGGTAAAAGCGCCGTCTTTGAAGACCGGGTCGCCGAACAGATTGGTAGTTGCCATTGGGACAACCAACCCGGTGTCCTGTAAGGCCTGACGAAAAGACTGCTTAATCTCAGCAGCCTCAGCGGATGTGGCATCGATGGGGATCAGGTCGTTATCATGGAAATTGACCCCGTAGGCACCCACTTCCGCCAGCAGGTAAACCAGGTCAGCCGGGGATTTTGGCTCGCGCACCGGTCCACCGAAGGGATCGCGACCGACCGACCCCACCGTCCACAGTCCAAAGGTAAATTTGTCTTCAGGCTTTGGAACAAAACTGCTCATAACATTCTCCTTGTCAATCTTATTTTATCTCAGGAATTATAAACTCGTTTTCATCAGAAAAAACCGCATAATTCAGAAAATTCCAGCTGTTATGCCAGGTTTGAGCCTTCACCATCAGCCTGTTATCTATCACTTGGTCGCGATGATCCATTGAAATTACCTTGTGATCAATTGACTGATGCCAGCCTTTGGTTCGTGTCCTTTTCCAGTAATTTAGATTGTAATGAAAAGATGTCTGAACAAGACCCTGAAGAACCCAGCAAATGTTTTGTGATACGGAAAATATCAAGCCCTCCCAGGGGAGAAATTTATGTACTTAAATATATGACCCATTATCAAGTGTGGATCTAAATACTGGGGGTATTGTAATGGCCTTTGATGGTTACCTGCAGTCACATCGGGACTGTGATAGTGGTTTGTTGGGTGAACCTCAGCTTTGAGTTGCGAAAGAATCCCTGATCACCCAGAACGAGAGCGCCATCCTGGTAAGGAATTATGATTTATTTATCGCTTTAAAATCGGAACCCGACTATTCGCAGGACCTAACCTAATCTTTCCTTGATCAGCGCTTCCCCCAGCTGGATCAGGGTCTTTATATCTTCCTCCCGGGACAGGTAAACCTGGTCCAGGCATATTTCCAGACCCTGTTGGGTTAGCTTGATGACCGGTTTTTTGGCTGTCAGCGCAAGCAAAGCTCCTTGCACACGCAGTGAGAGCAGTTCTTCTGCATCGCGCTCATCGTTCACCAGCACCATATAATGCTCCAGAAAATCAACACTCCCCACCTGCACCTCGGCCAGGCCCCTGGCAGAGTCCCCCAAGACAGCCTGCAGCAGCCTTTCCTGCAGCCTTGTGCCGAAACTTCCCAGGTCGACCCGGGCCGGCCTCGGCCCGATCACCAGATTGCGCCCCGCCAGGTAAAGGCTCTCGGATCGAAATGTGGTTTTCCGGGAGACATTGGACTGCTGCGGTTCAACACTGGTTCCACTGACATAGGTCAGTGCTTCAATGTTCCAGTTGGGACCTTTCAGCTGGTAACCACTGCGCAGGCGTTCCCTGATGGCTGTGAAGCCCCAGCCATTCTGCCTGGCAAGGCTTTCAACCTGCAGAAGCTTGCGTTTTTTTGCCACCCGACCGAGAACAAAGATACCAATCACCACCATACCAGTAACGAAAACAACAATCAGGCTTATGAAAATATCATCCATCAATATGCCTCGCTCTTTATAGTGTGTGCAGCTAATCTACTGTCAGGGTTTTGCTCAGGTTGCGCGGAAAATCGGGGTCATAACCCCTGGCTACAGCCATATGGTATGACAACAACTGCAGCGGGATGACAGCTAACAGCGAAGCTATCTCCGGGGTGGACCCGGGGATAACGATCAGATCACTGGCATTGGCAACCAGACGGTCATCCTGCTCACCCACGGCAATTGCCCGCCCACCGCGACAGGTCACCTCGTTGATCCCGCTGACGATCAATGGCACGCCATCCGGGGGTGTCACAAACAGCACCGGGAAACCATCAGTGACCGCTGAAAGCGGTCCGTGCTTGAATTCGGTCGATAGCATGCCCTCGCAGTGAGCATAGGTGATCTCTTTGAGCTTCAGTGCCCCTTCCAACGCAATGGGGTAACTGGTACCATACCCCAGGCAGTACAGGTCGTTCCAAACATTTACAGCGGGTACCAGGGCTTCAACCGCATCCCCTACCTGCTCGATCGTCTTCTGCATCAGGTCCGGCAGAGCAGATAGCTCAGCGCGATCCCTGCCCCCCAAGCGGTATGCCAGGTACAGGAAGGTGATCAGCTGGTTGGTGAAGGTTTTGGTAGCTGGCACACTGATCTCGTAGCCGCAGGTCAGCGGCAACCAGGCCTCGGTGATGCGGGTCAGGGTTGAACCAATCACATTGGCCATGCCAAAACAGGTCATACCCGCTACCCGGGCACCCTGCAGCGCATCCAGTACATCCTTGGTCTCCCCGGATTGGCTGACAAAGATACCCACGTCCAGAGGTCCAACTGTTGGCAGGTACTGGGGGGTGAACTGCGGAGCCAGGACCGGGATGACTGCCCTATTGGCCAAACGGGCAAAGTAAACCGCCCCAGCCAGGCATGCATGATAACTGGTGCCACAGCCAACAAAGAACACGTTTCGCGCCTTGCCGATCCTATCCAGTATCACCTGCACATCACGGCTGTTTTCCAGCAAGTGCAGCAGTTCGCCTGCCACTTGGGGCTGCTCATGGATCTCTTTAAGCATGAAGTGGGCATAGCCGCCTTTCTGGACAGAACTCATCTCCTCGATGATGATCTCTGGTGCCCGTTCTATCAGGCTGCCATCCAGGACCGAGTGCAGTTCAACTCTGTCTGCCCACAGGGTGACGATCTCGCCATCCTCCAGGCGGACGATCTTTTTCGTCAGTGGAAGGATCGAAGGCAGGTCAGAGGAGACGCAGGTAAAACCATCACCAATGCCGACCACCAGCCCGGAGCCTTTTTTAATGGCATAGAGCTTATCGTCGTTGATCCGCCCGATGACGTAGGCATAATCTCCTTGCAGGTCCTGGTAGGCATGGCGGATGGCATCGATGAACCCCATCCCGCGATCAATGTAGCGCTCAGTGGCATGCACGCAGGACTCGCCGTCGTTGGTGGAGCGGACGGTCATGCCTTCCGCAATGAACTGCTGGCGCAGTTCAACATTGTTGACCACGTTGCCGTTGTGGGCTCCCACCATATCCCCATCCGAGTCCAGGTGGGGTTGGGAGTTGGCTTGAGAGGGTTCACCAAAGGTCGCCCAACGCAGCTGGGTGATGCCGCGCTGCCCGCGCATCTCGGCGATGTTATAGAGCCTGGCCACATCGTCCACACGCCCTTTGTCCTTGCGCAAGTCAATCGTGCTTCCACTGATGGTCGCTGCACCGACTGAATCATAGCCGCGGTAGGTCAGCCTGCGCGCTGCGTCGACCAGGATGGGACCCAAGTGCTGCTCATTTTGTGTTACGATGCCAAAAATTCCGCACATATGCTCCTCATTTATAACCAATTTGCCGAACTGTAAAAATTCAGCGTGAGAAGTTTATCATATTCCAAATTATTCATGAGTCAATTCAATTTTATGGATCGCCAGCCTGAAATGGTAAGGAAACTTGGGGATGCAGTTATTTAATTTATAATAATTCATGAAATTGAAAAATCAATATTTGCTGCTTATTGATTCAGCACCCTTTACAGAAACGGAAGAATCATTTTTTATTGTCATCAACTAAATTAGTTCACTGAGAGGTAAAATATGCTGCTGAAACATTTCTTCCTGGGGAAGATTGCCCATAGTTCTTATATCCTGGCAGGCAAAGAAAGCTGCGCGGTCATCGATCCCCAACGCGATGTGGATATGTACATCCAGGAAGCGCGCAACCTGGGGGTGCGCATCACCCATATCATTGAGACCCACCTGCACGCCGACTTCATTTCCGGCCATATGGGCCTGGCAACCAGGACCGGGGCGACAATCTATGCCCCGGCATCTGCCAACTGCGCTTTTGGCCATCAACCCCTGGCAGAGGGAGACCTTGTCAAACTGGAGGATATGGACTTGCGTGTTCTGGAGACCCCCGGCCACACACCGGAACACATCTCTTATGTGGTCACGGATCACTCAAGGGGAGAAAATCCGATCGGCGTTTTCGTGGGCGACACCCTTTTCGTGGGGGATGTCGGCAGGCCCGACCTGTTCCCGGACGTTGCGCAGGAACTGGCTGGCAGTCTGTTCCACAGCCTGCATGACAAACTGCTTAAACTACCGGATTATGTGGAGGTATACCCGGCACACGGCGCGGGTTCACTTTGCGGACGCTCAATGGGTGCCAAATGGCTGAGCACGATCGGCTATGAACGGCTGTACAACCCAGCCCTACAGATCACAGACAAGGACAGCTTCATCAGATCCCTGACAACTGACATGCCACCGGCCCCGGACCATTTCAGCCGCTGCAGTGAGATCAACCGCAGGGGACCTGCCCTGATAGCCGACCTTCCAGCGCTGCAGGAGTTGAACATCCGGGAGTTTGAGCAGCACCTTGAAAAAGAAGACGCCATTGTGCTGGATGTGCGGCCTTATGCCTCCTTTGCCAGTCTACACATTCCTGGGGCATGGCATATCGACCTGAATGGCAACTTCCCCACCTTTAGCGGATGGGTCCTGCCGATCGACAAAGACATACTGCTTGTTGCGGATAATTTCGACGATGCCCACCTGGCCAACCTGTGGCTACGGCGGGTTGGCGTGGACCGGGTGATAGGGTCCCTGGCTGGCAGCATGAATACCTGGATCGGCAAAGGTAAAAAGATCGCCGACATCAAGATGGTCTCTTCCGAAGACCTGCATGACCGTGTATCAGGCCATGAAAATTTTGTCCTGGTCGATGTACGGGCGCCGCTGGAGTTTGCTGACAGCCATATTGATGGGGCGCTCAACATCCCAGCACCGGACCTACGTTCCAGGTACAGCGAACTGGACCCTGAGAAGCCCACCATCCTGGTCTGCAGCTCGGGCAACCGTTCGAGCATGGCCGGCAGCATTCTTAAACAGCGCGGTTTCAAGTCCGTTTACAACGTGGCTGGCGGTATGACCGGTTACAGCACGGCCGGATATGCCAGGGAATGCAGAATATGTGAGAACCCGCATGGTTCCCGTTATACTGCCGGGACCTATGACAATACCTGATTAAAAGGAGAGTAAATGATGAGCTGGATAACTGAAACGCGCTGGTCACCCTATGTGGTCGGTGCAGCCATCGGGGTCCTGAGCTGGCTGACCCTGCTGATCTCAAATAAACCGATCGGCTGCTCAACAACTTTTGCCCGTGGGGCTGGCATGCTGGAAAAGATCTTCCGGGGAAAAAGGGTGGACCAAAAACTGTACTACCAGGAAGTTCCGCCCATCGTGGACTGGCAATTCATGCTGGTGATCGGTATTGTGATCGGTGCACTTATCTCAGCCCTGCTTTCGGGCTCATTCCGCTTCCAGGTGGTACCGGACACCTGGTTCGCCGCCTTTGGCGCAAACCGCATCCTGCGCATCATCGCCGGATTTATCGGGGGTATCTTCCTCGGCTTTGGTTCGCGCTGGGCAGATGGCTGCACCAGCGGTCACGGGATCAGCGGCACGATGCAGCTGGCTGTCTCCTCATGGATTTCTGCCATCTGCTTCTTCATCGGGGGCATCCTGGCCGCTTTTTTCCTGTTCAGCCTGATCGCATAAGGAGGCAAGATGAAAACAAAATCCAGGGACTTGATCTGGGGGCTGATCTTTGGGATCGCATTTGGCTTCCTGCTGCAGAAAGGGGGGGGGACCAGTTACGACGTGATCATCGGCCAATTACTGCTCACCGATCACACCGTACTGAAGATCATCTTCACAGCGGTGGTGGTCGGCATGCTGGGGATCCACCTGATGCGCAGGTTGGGGTGGGTCGACTTCAAAGTCAAACCAGGGTCCTGGGGAAAGAATGCGATCGGCGGGTTGATCTTCGGGGTGGGGTTCGCCCTGCTGGGCTACTGCCCGGGAACCATTGCAGGCGCCATCGGTAATGGGCAGCTGGACGCCCTGATCGGCGGCCTGCCCGGTATCCTCCTGGGTTCGTGGCTGCTGGCAACCATTTACCCGAAGATCCGCAACGGCATCCTGGCCAAGGGCGACTTTGGCAACCTGACCCTGCCCAAGCTCCTAAAAGTTAATGAATGGCTGGTCATCATACCTCTGTCGATCATCCTGGTGGGTATCATGCTGCTGCTGTGAGCAGATTTTTTGATATCAAGAGGCTGCCCCTTTACTTTTGGGACAGCCTCTTTTTTACCCCCGCTTCTGGCCAATTGCCGAGAGGCGATCAGCCAGGGCTGGATGGGTATAGTGCAACCAGACATACAGCGGATGGGGATTGAGGTTGGCGAGGTTCTCCTGCGCCAAGCGGACCAAGGCTCCCTGGATGGACCGGGCATGGGCATGCTCGGCCGAGAATTCATCTGCGGCATATTCCGCCTTGCGGCTGAGGTAATTGAGGGGAATGTCCAGCAGCAGGTCGATCGGGCTGATCAACACTGCGAACAGCAGTAGGCTGAAAGCAAAGTGAGCATCTGAGAGCCCGAAAGCCTGGGCCAGCCCAACATCCTGGGCAACAAACGCAAAGAGGAAGATATAGACCCCCATCAGCACAACCTGCTGGAGCAGCATACGCGGCACATCCTTATGCACGGCATGACCCAACTCGTGGGCCAGCACCGCCACGATCTCGTCCTCGCTCATTTTTTCGGCCAGCGTGTCATACAGCACCACTTCCCGGGTTCTGCCCAAGCCGCTGAAGAAGGCATTCAACTTGGTCGAGCGGCGGGAAGCGTCCATGACGGAGATCGAACTGATCTTAAAGCCCACGCTGGCTGCCAGTGCCTCGATGCGCGAGCGTAACGACCCTTCCGGTAACGGGGTGAGTTTGTTAAATAATTTGACAAACAACCTGTTCAGGGTGAACAAAAGGGTCATCACCAGGGCGATCGACGCCCAGGCCAGCAGGCCGAACTGCCATATGCGGCCGGAAAAAAGCAGAAAAAGAGCCTGCATGCCTGCCACCAGCAAACCGCCCAGGATGCCCCCCAGAAGCAGGTTCTTGAGCAGGTCAAGTAAAAAGGTCCTGCGGGTGGACTTGTTGAAACCGAATTTTTCCTCGATGACAAAGGTGGCATAATGATCGAAGGGCAGGTTAGCCAGCATGCTGCCCAGGCCGATAACAGCCAGGAACGCCAGGCTGCGCAGGATGGGATGGCTGAACCAGCCATTGGTCAACCGCTCCAGCCAGCCGAAAGACCCAGTCAGAAGCAGGACCAGCAAGAGGATGGTGTTAAATGTCTTTACCAGCAGGCTGAAACGCAGGGATTCCATGGAATAGGACAGCCATTTGTCATAAGTTGGCTGGTCATAAACTCCACGCACGACCTCAGGGATCGGTTTGGTGCGCTGGCGGTAGTTGACCAGTGACACAACCAGGTCGAACACAAAAACAGCGATGATAATGATAATAACTGGCAGTTGACCCATAATAATTCTCCTAAATGTAGTTAGTCAATCATACCGCATAGCAGATTATTATTTGGAAGCTGTAAAAAACCTGATCATCGCTTGTTGATATCCCATGTAAAATTAGGGCAGATTATTGAAATGGCAACAACCCAGGAAAAATTATGAGAAAAACAACCCTTTTTAACAATGACTGGCTTTTTGCAGCCGAGCAATTAACGCTGGATGCACACGACAGTGCCTTCCAGGCGGTCACACTGCCCCACAGCAACATGCTTTTTCCCCACAACAACGTCAACAACCTGGATTACCAGTTCATCTCGACCTACCGCAAGTACTTCGAACTTCGGGCAGATCCTGAAAACCGCGTGCTGCTCGAGTTGGATGGGGTGATGATGGCAGCGCAGATCTACCTCAACAACCAACTGCTCAAGGAACACCGCGGCGGTTTCACACCTTTCCAGGTCAACCTCTCGCCTGCTGTTCTGCCTGGAAGAAACATACTGCAGATACAGGTCGACTCAAACGAGCGCAAGGATATCCCGCCCTACGGCGGACTGGTGGATTACCTGACATTTGGCGGAATCTACCGCGATGCACGGCTGAAGATCCTCCCGCCCGTTTACATTGAAAATGTTTTTATCAAGCCCATGCAGGTGCTTTCAGAACCCCGGCTTTCCTGTGAGGTCAGGCTGAACATCCCCACTGCAGAGATGTTCCTGGAAGCTGTCCTGCTGGATAAGCAGGGGAACCCGCAAGCAAGCGCAAGCGGACCGCTATCCGGCCTGACATGCAGGTTTGAGTTTCCTAACCTGCCGCAGGTCAGGTTGTGGAACATCGATGAGCCTGTGTTATATAGACTGCAGATCAACCTGGTTTCAGAGAACAAGGTTATTGACAGCACGGTACAGTGTTTTGGTTTCAGGGAAGCCCGCTTTCAGCCCGAGGGCGGCTTTTACCTCAACGGCAGGCCGTTAAAACTTTTCGGGCTTGACCGCCACCAGACCTATCCGTTTATCGGGGCAGCAGCTCCCGCCCGCCTGCAGCGCCAGGATGCGGACATCCTGAAGAATGAGCTGGGCTGCAATATCGTGCGCACCTCCCATTATCCCCAGTCGCCGCATTTCCTGGAACGCTGCGATGAGATCGGTCTGCTGGTCTTTGAAGAACTTCCCGGCTGGCAGCACATTGGTGATGCCGCCTGGCAGCAGCTCTCGCTGGACAACCTGGCCGCCATGATCGAGCGCGATCGAAACCACCCGTCGATCGTCCTGTGGGGCGTGCGCATCAACGAGTCGCCTGACAACGATGCCTTTTATACCAGGACCAATGCCCTGGCACACCAGCTGGACCCCACCCGCCAAACCGGTGGGGTGCGCAACTTCCTGGGCAGTTCCTTCCTGGAGGATGTCTACACCTACAATGATTTTTCCAACGGCGTCATCGACCCACCCAAAACACCCCACCTGGTCACTGAGTTTGGCGGGCACATGTTTCCTGCCAAGGCCTGGGATCATG
>CAYSZB010000007.1:0-42352 GCA_964435475.1 uncultured Anaerolineaceae bacterium
ATCTGGTTCTTTGTTGCTGGAGTGATAATTTAAGCGAGTAGGGTCCAGGACCAAATGATAGAGGCTGACTCAAAAGTAGATGAATTGGGTTAGAAAGTGAAAAAGATAAAAAAGTAGCGGTCAAAAGGCCGCTACTTTTCCTAAATTATGGGCAATACTGAGCAAACCCCACTCCACCTCAACCTTATTTAGTCCCCGTAGATGAAATCTTCGGAACTTCTTATTACCTTTCAGGAGACCAAACACTGCCTCAACATCGATACTGCGCCGGGATCTCAACTTTTGCCCAACCTCTGAAGTTAGCTGATCAAAAACCTGCTTACGCAAATTCTCATAAACAGGGCTGAACTGAAGGATGCGTCCATACTTAGATTTGGTACAGGCCTCTCTGGCCGGGCAACCATCACAATCCCGACAACGATAGGTTCTTTTTTCTGAGATAAAGCCTGTTGCTGATCTGTCATGAATACACTGATCAAAAAACAAAGGTTTGCCTTGAGGGCAGACAAATGTGTCCGTCTGTTCATCGTATCGAAATTGTCTCAAGTGGTACTTTTCTTTTTCACTTATTTTGCGGTGCTTTTTACGATCTTTCTCAAAGAAACTGTATTTGACATACGGCGTTATTCGCTCAGCCAAAAGAGCAAGATAATTTTCTTCGCTACCATACCCTGCATCAGCGATCCAGGTTGGAGGTAACTTTCCCAGGTTCTGTTTGAGTTGTTGGAGATGCGGAATTAGTGTTGGACTGTCGGTACTTGTCTGATGAATACTGAAACCCACGATTATCTGGTTCTCTGTGCCTATTTGGACATTATAGCCAGGTTTCAGTGACCGATTATGCATGTGGTCTTCCTTCATTTGCATGAACGTCGCGTCCTTGTCGGTCTTGGAACAGCTGTTCCTCTGTCCTAAAGCCTCTTCATACCGCTCATATTTTTCCATCCTGGGTATATATTCTGTTTCAACCACCTTTTTTGCCTTCTTAACTTCCTTATTGTCAGACTCTTCTTCCAGCTTTTTACTTAAACGCTCCGCCAATTCTTTCAACTTCTGTGAATCAACTTCACTTTCCTCCCCCAACTCTTCCAGGTCTTTATCGCCATACTCTGCCTCTTCGGCTTCATTTACCTCATCGATCTTCTTGAATAACTCCCTTACTTTTTCCTGCAGGTTGCGCTTATTGTTTTGTGTGCTCTTTTTCCACACATAGCTATATCGGTTGGCATCCGCTTCTATTTTGGTCCCATCTACAAAGTAGTGTTCCAGTTTGACATACCCTGTTTCAATGAGATATTCCAGTACCTCAGTGAATACTCCCTGGATACGTCCTTTGAGCTTCTCGCTGCGAAACCGGTTGATGGTCCGAAAATCTGGTCGGTTACCCCCGCTGATCCACATAAATGGAATATTCTCTCGTACCGCTTTGGCTATCTGCCGCCCTGAGTATATCTGCTCTGCATAGGCATATACGACTACTTTCAAGAGCATCTTTGGGTGATAACTACTGGTCCCCCCTCCTTTGTACTCCTTGATCAGCGTTGTCAACTCCATCTGATCTATCACTGTATTGATCACCCGCACCAGATGCTTCTCTGGTATCAGTTCGTCTATGCTCGGCGGCAGCAATTGCGGCTGCCCCATTTCATACCTTTTGAATACTACTTTTTCTGCCTTTTTCATCCCCCTATTGAATCATATCCCCTCTAATATGACAAGAGACCAACCTTTTGGGTCAGCCTCTATTTTTTAATTTCTCAGGATCAGGCTCACAGGGCAGTGGTCCGATCCCATCAGTTCATCATGGATCTCGACATCCACAACCTGGTCTGCCATCCCCTTACTTATCAGGAAGTAATCCAAACGCCAGCCAATATTCCTTGCCCGCGCATTCATCCGGTAGGTCCACCATGTATAGGCTACTTTTTCAGGGTATAGGTGGCGATAAATATCCACCAGGTCATGCGCCAGGTATGTATCGATCCAAACCCGTTCTTCTGGAAGAAAACCAGTGTTCTTTTCATTTTCTTTTGGGTTCTTCAGGTCGATCTCTTTATGAGCAGTGTTGAAGTCACCGGTGATGATGACCTGTTCTCCATTTTTGTGGTGTTCATCAATGATATTCAGCAAAAGTTCATAAAAGCGCAGCTTAAAAGGAACCCTTAGGTTTTCCTGGCCGCCATTCGGAAAGTAAATGTTGTACAGATAATAATTGGATGCTTTTACCCGTATCACCCTTCCTTCACTATCAAATTCATCCTGTCCCAATCCAAGAGTGACTTCGCTTAAATTGCCGCGATGAAAGATGGCTGTTCCGCTATACCCGGGGCGTTCAGCAGGGTTCCAGATGACTGAATAATCAGCGATTTTTTGTTCCTCCGGGCTAAGTTGTTCGGGTTTCACTTTTATCTCTTGCAGGCACAACACATCTGGTGAAAGTTGTTTTACCCAATCAAATCCGTTTTTTCTTGTCACTGCCCGGTATCCGTTGACATTCCATGTCGTTATTCTCATCTTGTTGTTAAGCCTCATAATTCATTTTGATATGGTAAACTTCTTTTTCAGTGTAACACATGAAAAATTTTATCTTTTTATCCATGATAAGTAAAGAGAAGTCACCCGGTTTGTCTTTATCAAGGCGCTTTCTCTTACTTTTGACGTTGTTTAGTATCATCTTGTCGATCAGCGTTCAGCCTGTATCAATTGCACACGCTCAGGACGAAGATCTTCCTGTATACATTGTTCAGGCTGGTGATACCTTGTCAACCATTGCATTGCGATTTAATGTTTCCGCTGAAGATCTCATTGCCGTCAATGGCATAACCGATGCAAATTTTGTCAATGTCGGTGATCGTCTCAAAGTGCCCGGTTTGGAGGGAATTTCAGGTGAATTGGTCAGCCAGGTCATTCCGCTTGGGGTGACTTTATCCAGTTTTAGCAAGATGTCTGGTGCCAGTCCTACAGACCTTGTGACTCTGAACAAGCTGACCTCCCCAAGTGAGATCATCGCGGGAGTAAAAATCATAGTTCCAGTCTCAGGTTCTTCAGAAAGTATTGTCTCCCTGGAAAATTTCGAGGTCACCACGTCATCCCTTTCTTTCGCGATCCAGAACCAAACCTCACCCTGGATCGTCAAAGAAAATAATAACCTGCCAAACACAGTGGACTTGTATCCCAATGAAATTTATGTGAGGCCTGCAGGTATAGAAGGCGCTGTTTCACCTGTCCCCGTTATCCGCGACATTGAAATATCCCCATTACCTCTTGTCCAGGGAAAGACCGTTCAAATAGCAGTAAATACAGGGATGGCGGTAGATATCAGTGCCTCTTTTGATGGTCAATCCATTCCTGTAAACGGGATGAATAAAGACAACACTTACTTATCCATGTTTGGTATTCACGCCATGCAGTCTCCTGGTGCCTATCCTATAAATTTCAGAATATCTCTGCCAACAGGATCGGTTTTTGTCATGGACCAGCTTGTTCTGGTCACTGGGGGAGGCTATCTTTCCGATCCGGAAATTATTGTAGATGAAATTTATGTCGACCCTGCAACAATTCTCGAAGAAGATGTGGTTGTATCTCAGATCGTGTCAGTGATAACACCAACGATGTATTGGGATGGTCGATTTCAATCCCCGATCGCCGACCCATCCTGCATTGTAGGTTACTTTGGCAACCGGCGTTCTTACAATAACGGTGCTTTGCTCTACTACCACACGGGCATGGATTTTGGCGTTTGTGTAGCTGAAAACCTCTATGCATACGCTCCCGCCAATGGTCGGGTTGTTTTTGCCCAGTCAACTGTGATCCGTGGCAATGCAGTCATTATTGACCATGGACAGGGCATCTATACCGGTTACTGGCATTTATCTGAAATAAATGTTTCTCCTGGTGATATGCTCACAACTGGAGATTTAATTGGAACAATAGGTAATACAGGTCGATCGGCTGGACCACATCTGCACTTTGAGTTGATCGTTAACTCTATCCCGGTCGATCCCATGGATTGGTTGTCAAGAACCTATCCTTAAAATAAAAATCAAGCTTTTTGGCTTGATCTTATGCGCTGGGGGGGACTTGAACCCCCACGCCTTGCGGCACATGGCCCTCAACCATGCCTGTCTGCCAGTTCCAGCACCAGCGCGTAGGTAAGTATTATATCTATGTCTCTTGACTTGTCAAGCAGAATTGAAATTTGAAGTTGAAAGGTGTGAATTATGAAATTGATCCTCGATGCCATGGGGAGCGACGACCGGCCGGATCCTGAAGTCCAGGCTGCGGTTATTGCCTCCAATGAATTGGGTGTAGATATTGACCTCGTTGGACCGGAAGCTGTCTTAAAAGACAAATTATCCAGGTTACCGGGCAACAAGACTCGGGTTAATGTTGTTAATGCACCCGAAGCATTGGATATGACAGACCACATCCAGGAAGCCAGGAGCAAAAAGGATAATTCCATGAAAATTGGCATGGAATTGGTAAATTCCAATGACGGAAGTGCTTTCATCACTGCAGGTAATACTGGCATGGCCATGTACTATGCCACCAAAACACTTGGCTTGATCGAAGGTCTGATCAGGCCGTGTTTATGTGCTATCTTTCCTGTTAGAAATGGTCATTGTGTCGTACTGGACATCGGCGCCAATGCGGAGTGCCGGCCTGAATTTCTTCTGCAGTTTGCCCAACTGGGTTCGGTTTATGCTGCCATGATGTTGAACAAGCTTAACCCCACCGTAGGGCTATTAGCCAATGGTGAGGAGGAGGGCAAAGGTAACGATCTGGTCAGGGAGACTTATCCATTATTTAAGCAGACAATTCCAAACTTCATTGGCAATGTTGAAGGCAAGGAACTGTTTTCAGGCAAAGTGGACGTGGTAGTTACAGACGGCTTTACTGGAAATGTATTGCTAAAGTCATCAGAGGCGGTATCCAAATTGCTCATACAGGTTCTTAAAGAGAATATCATGTCTTCCTTCAGAACCAAGTTGGGCGGTCTTTTGGCAAAGCCTGCATTTGACAAGGTAAAAAAGATGATGGATCCCTCTGAAGTTGGTGCAGCCCCACTTCTTGGCATCAACGGGTTGGTATTTGTCGGTCATGGCCGATCGGATGCAAAAGCGATTGTAAGCTCTCTTAAGGTAGCCAGGCATGCTGTTGAACAAAACCTTTTGGGTAATTTAAAGCGTTCTATACAGAGCTAGCCAATAAATTTGTAAAGGAATAAATACAACAATGAAATTAGTCATTAATGAAAAACTCATCAAACGTAATAAACTGATCGGGCAGATAACCACCTTTGCCAGCTTGGCGATCCTTGCCTTGGGGTTGGTTCTGGCGTTTAAGAAGGATACAACAAGGATCCTCCTCTCTTATGTGGCATTGGTTATTGGCTTTATTGTTTCACAGGTCGGTATTACTTATACCAATCGATTTGGCCGAAGTCCGCGCTTTGATGAATTGCTGACAAAATCATTCGAAAAACTTGGTAGTGAATATACCCTGTACGTCTACAGCTCCCCGGTTCCCATTTTACTGCTTGGTCCTTGTGGCATCTGGATTCCCATCCCCATCTTGTCTGCTGGCAAGGTAACTTATGAAAAGGGTAAATGGAGGCAGCAAGGTGGCAGCTTCCTGATGAAAGCTTTTGCTCAGGAAGGTATTGGTAAACCTGAGGTTGAAGAGTTGAATGCCATAAAGGAAATCCACAAACTCCTCAGAGCAAAGAATGTACCTGAAAGCCAGTTTCCCGGTATTCAGACTATTTTAGTCCTTCTCAATGAAAAGACTGAAATTGGCGATGTGTCGAATGCGCCTTCAGAGATTGTGCATCTTCGTAAGTTGAAACTCCACATCAGGCAATATGACAGGAATTGTTCATCACCATTAAGTGAAGATCAACTATTAAAGCTAAATCAGTGCTTATTGAAAGAATAAGATTTCTTCAGGGTTTTACTTCAGATCTACGTAATTTCTAAGGGTTCTGATTTCTTTTTCTGTTAGGTAGCGCCATTCACCTGGTTTCAGACTGCCTAAACGCAGGGTACCGATCCGTACCCTGCTAATTTTTGATACAGGCAATCCTATCCTCGATCCGGTCCTGCGTATCTGGCGTTTCTTTCCCTCATTCAGGACTATTCTCAACCAGGTACCTTTGTTGACCTTGGATATCACTTCAACTTTGGCAGGCATGGTTCGATAACCATCTTCCAGGACGACCCCCCTCCTCCAGATCTCAAGTTGTTCCTGGTCAGGTTCAGTTATCACAAATACTTCATATTCCTTATCATGCATGTACCGTGGATGAGTTAACCTGTTCGCCAATTCCCCGTCATTGGTCATTAGAATTAAACCTTCACTGTCCAGGTCTAACCGCCCCACTGCGAATAAATGCTCACTTAGGTCTATGAGATCATGCACGCTGGGCTTCGGGTGGCTTGGATCAAGGTCGGATAAATAACCTGTTGGTTTATTGAGCGCGATGTATATCTTTTTTTGTTCTCTGGTGATCTTTTTGTTATCTACGCGGATATCATCAGAAGAGATATCTGCTTTATCGCCAAGGTGAATTAACCTGCCATTTACCTGGACTCGTCCATCTGCAATGATCTGTTCACAGGCTCTTCTTGAGCCATAACCTGCCGCTGCCAAAATTTTCTGTACCCGTTCCGCTGCCATTAGCCTTTTAATATCCTTCTCTCGGTTCCATTTTCTTTTAATTGTTCAGTAATTGCCTCCAGGTCGACTGGAGGTAACTGATCGATCGTATCCAAGCCAAAATGTTGCAGGAATTCGGATGTTACGCCATACAGGATCGGTCTGCCCGGTGCCTCTGACCTTCCGAGTTCCTCGATCAGCCCTTTTGATAATAAACTGCGAATTACGCCATCGCTGTTTACGCCTCGAATACGATCCACTTCAGGTCTGGTGGTTGGCTGATGGTAGGCAATGATCGCCAGGGCTTCAAGTGCTGGTTGCGTTACCCGCGCTGAAACCTCCAGGCCAATGAATTTTTCCACCAGATCGGCATTTTCGGATGCTGTGGTCAGCTGGTACCGGTCATCTATTCTTTGCAACCGGATCCCATGGTGCGATTCATAATGATCTTTTAGCATCTCAAGCAATTCTGAAATTTCTTCCTCAGTTATTTTTAAAGACGAAGACAATTGATACACACTGCTTGGCCCGGATGCTGCAAAGAGAAGGCTTTCGAGTTGCATTATGGATGTCCAATTGCCATCTTTTTTTTCGTCATTAAATTCACTCATGCTATAATTTCCTCTGCATTTAATTAACCCAGCGATTATACACTAGTAATTAATGATACTATTTTACTTTTATTATGTTATTCACACAAAAATCTGAAAGAACTCGCTTTGCAAAGTTTCTTGTCGTCGGCGCGATCAGTTCAGTGATCGATTTTGGCTTCATGAACTTGTTCTTAAGCGTTTTCAAACTACCTTTGATTATTTCTCAGGCCTTTTCCTTCATAATTGCCGTATTGGGCAGCTTCTTGATGAATCGGTTCTGGATATATCGGGATTCGCGATCAAGGAACCCATTCATCCAACTCTCTCAGTTTGTACTTATCAACTTGGTAGGGATTGGCATTCGTTCTCTTCTTATCCCGCTCTTCCATAAGTTACTCCTCCCTGTGCTTCTAAATGTTTTAGATTGGGATGACAAATTATTAACCCTCTTCAGTCAGAATTTATCTTTAGCCATTGTCATCGGTATTGTTTTACTGTGGAACTTTTTTGCCAATAGGTATTGGACTTATTCTGATGTTAGAATCGGGACTGGTTAATTCTATGAAGAAATTTATTATTCGGTGTAACAACTTCTTTCGGAAGTTTTTCCTAAGCGATAATTTCAATTCTTCGATTAAAGTACACCTGCGGATCCCGCTTCAAAGATTAACTTCAAATCCGATGATTATGTCATATTCAAAATTACATCTATTTCCTAATGTTATAGATTTACACTTCGGGAGTTCCGTGCAATGGGCACATTAAGGGTAGTTTCCGGGTCAGCAAGGGGCTTACGCTTGAAGACAGTTCCTGGCGACTCAACCCGTCCCATTACTGACCAGGTGAAGGAAGCTTTGTTTAATATTCTTGGGAATTGGATCGAAGGCACGATAATCCTTGACCTGTTTGGTGGCACCGGTGCAGTTGGCATCGAAGCGTTAAGTCGTGGCGCAGATTTTGTGACCTTTATTGATATTAACAATCAGGCGGCCAGGACGATCAAAGATAACCTGGCCACGACCGGTTTTGTTGAATTCTCTGAAGTTATTAAGCAGGACGCCTTTGCTTATTTAAAGAATACTGGCAGAAAAACGTATGACCTGGTCTATATTGCTCCCCCCCAATACAAGAAATTATGGATCACCGCCTTAAAATTGATCGATGATGATCCGGACTGGCTGTCAGATGATGGACTTCTAATCCTTCAGATAAATCCGCTCGAATGGGAAGATGTCGAGCTAATAAGTTTTTATGAGACTCGACGAAAGAAATATGGTGATACTGAGTTGATCTTTTTTAAGAAGATATTACCCGAAGTGGATCTTTAATTTCCCTTTTTCATCGAATGAATATAAAGCAAAAAATGGTTCATCGCCTTCTTTATGTGCCGTCACCTTGTGGTGCAGTATC
Organism: uncultured Anaerolineaceae bacterium; assembly: GCA_964435475.1. Taxonomy (GTDB): domain Bacteria; phylum Chloroflexota; class Anaerolineae; order Anaerolineales; family Anaerolineaceae; genus CAYSZB01. Next base: position 8,661 of record CAYSZB010000007.1, read on the forward strand.
TTTAGGTCATCTACACAAGAAATGTTTTCAATCTCATCAGGTGAGAACCAGGCAATTACTCCCTCATCTGAAGGGTTCACCCTCTCCCCTTGAAAATATCCTTTGAACACAAAAAGTTGAATTCCAGGCGTTTTACCTGTGTCAACCGTCACCATGCCACACAGGCTTAATGGATTGCCATAAATGCCTGTTTCCTCAAATAATTCTCGTTTCGCTGCAGTGGATATATCCTCACCTCTTTCTACATGTCCCCCGATGGCATTCCACAATCCCTTCCATGTGGAATGCGCACCTTCCCCCTTGATCAGCAGCACTTTTTTCTCAGAATTAAAAATAAAGATCAATGTCCTCGGAACAAGACTATAACTTTCTGGTCTAATTTTTTGATCTTTAGATTGCATATTATTCCATGAAACGACTCATGCAAAGGTTGGTCCTTTGCATGAGTTGTTATCCATAAATCATCCCAATAACATGGGTAGACCCAGGAAATTCTTTACCTTGGGTCGGTAATTCTCTTTATCATAAAACGCGTCCACATTGACAAATTTCTTGGCGGACAAAATATATTCCAAGGGTACGGTGGTATATTTTCCATCCTGTAATGCCACCATCTTTCCAAAATCCTTGGCAACCGTTAGCTGCATTGCCAGGTTTCCAAAACCCGTGGCGACCATGCGGTCCAGCGAATCAGGCACACCACAACGCATAAGATAAGCTAGTTTGATGAACATTGTGTTCTGATCGGTATAGTACTTGATCTTTTCCGATACCAGTTCTCCAATTCCGCCCAACTTTCTGTGTCCATAAGCATCTTCTGGGCCTGTCTCAATGATTTGCCCGCCTTCTGCATATGCCCCTTCAGAAATAGTCATGATGGCATATCCTGCAGGGTTTTTCCTTTTATCCTCGTATAAGAAACTGGCCAACTTTTCCATGTTGAACGGAACCTCTGAAATAATAGTTCGATCCACATAGGATAAATACGATGCCAATAAACTGGTTTCTCCCGAATTCCTTCCGAAAAGTTCAATGACACCAATCCGTTCATGCGAACCGATTGAGGTCCTTAGATCAGTGATCATCGAAACCGTTCTGGTTATGGCAGTCGAAAAACCGATGCAGTAATCAGTCCCAAACACATCATTGTCCATCGTTTTGGGAATGGCAACCACTGGCATCCCTTCTTTCAGCAGCCTGACGCTGTAAGACAGGGTATCATCTCCACCGATGGTGATCAATGAATCTACGCCCAATCTTGCTAGCACTTTTAAGACATGTTTTGTAAAATCCATGGTGCCATCAGGGGAAACCTGGACACCTAAAGATGAACCCTTTAAGAATTCAGGGACATCATCAGCTTTCACTTTCTGGGGATTGGTTCGGGATGTGTGTAAAAATGTACCTCCAGTTCGATCCACTCTTCTGACACTTTGCGCATCTAGATCCCTGATATATTTTCTATGCGTCTCCGGCTCATCGAAATCATACCAAAGCAGTCCACCCCATCCTCGCCGGATACCTACCACTTCATAATCATTCTCCAACGCGTTTAATACAACAGCCTTGATGGCTGGGTTTAATCCAGGAACATCTCCGCCACCAGTTAAAATACCAATTCTTTTCTTCGCCATATTTTCTTCCTCAAGTGTGTATAAGATTACTCAAAAATTCAGGTCAGGTGGTGATGGTAATTTTAATGCCCACCACCTCGTCCATAGCAAGCCCAAAATCGTGATTAAGGGCATCAGCAGCAGGTTGGCTGAAGGTTCAACAATGAACCAGTCCCCTTTTGACTGAAATATTAGCCAATTGGCAGCTACAAGCCCTAGAATCAAGAGCCAACTCAATATTTTACCAACAATTTTCCATCTTTCAACAAGAAAGCGCAGGAAAAAGAAAAATCCGGGGATTAATATGAACATGGTTGAAGGTTTTGAAAACACATTTAGCAGGTAAACAATGACCAGCGTCAGGCATATTTTCCAAACAAAAACTCTTCCTGCTTTGCCGAAAGCACCGAACCACTCCAGGAGCAAGTAAATGACTAGTCCCAGGTGAAGGATGACGTCGATGACCTGGTTAGCGCCTTTGAAAGCGGTAGAAATACGCATCAGGGGTGTCGCAACCCAATCAAATCCCGGGTAGTTTTTAATGATTACCGCCAGCCACTCAGGAAACCAATTCCCAAATAGTAACAAAGAAGTCACGAAGAGGAAAAGAATACCTGCTAAATAGCTCCAGATTAGCGCATAATTATGACGCGAGATGCTCCAGGCAATCAACAGGATAACAATGATCAATCCAAATTCATTTGAAAAGCTTGCCAATGCCAGGATTAAGCCGGCAGTTGTCTCTTGCTTTATTTGCACCAGGTAAATTGATAACAGAAATAACAGGATGGATAAAATGATCGGATCCCCGAAAAGGACAGCCCGAAGCCCGAAAGTCGAGCCCAATCCCAGCAAGATAAGAATTGCTTTTTCAATTTTCGAGATCTTCCACCCGGTTAACTTAAGGCTGATCAGTACGATAAATATGATCGAGATCTCGATTATGCACTGCCACACCGCCCTGGCGAGGTCAAATTGGAGAAGCGAGATCGGCAGGAAAAGAAGTGTGAAGTACACAGGCTCGATCAGGTAAACATCTTCGAGGTTGGAGTTTGGGTACGCCCTGTCATCCAGTATCATTTTTGCAGTAGTAGAAACCTCGTCGGAGTAAGGAGAAATCCCCTGTCCCATCCATAGTTTTGCGGCTGAATAACGCACAGCAAATTTATCACGAATTTGAATCCTTTCAGCCAAATAATGGTTGCCATATGCCAGGGCAGCTATACTCAGGATGATTAATATTGATAATAAATATGGTTTAATGTTATTTCTTTTCAAAATAAATCCTCAAGATTGATTGGTCATTTTACCTTTATTGCACTGACTGGTCAAATTGCTTACAAAAATCACTATTCGCCACCAACTTTGGAATGTATCAGTTTCATTAACAAATTGTTATCATCTTTGAAACCACTTGACTTTTACTGTCAGAATGCTGTATACATATAAAGTTGTTAATTTTTAAATATCAATATCGCGGAGCAGGTATGATCAATGTCACAGGGTTGACCAAAGTTTATGGCACGAACAAAGCCATTGAAAACTTAACATTTAATGCGGAAAAGGGAGAAATCTTGGGTTTTCTCGGGCCAAACGGAGCGGGTAAAACTACAACCATGAGGGTCCTGACTGGCTATCTTCCTCCCACTTCGGGCAAGGTCATGATCGGTGGGTTTGATATCATTGAAGAATCAATAAATGCTCGCAGGTTGATTGGATACCTTCCTGAAACTGTACCTTTATATTCTGATGTTCGTGTTTCGGAATACCTTAATTTTATGGCAGACCTGCACCATGTGGCGGATGCTGACAATAAAGTTGACCTTATCCTGGAAAAGGTAGGAATGCAGGAAAGATCTCATAGTTTCATCCACAAATTATCTAAAGGCATGCGGCAAAGGGTGGGCTTGGCACAGGCCTTGATCCACGACCCCCAGGTTTTGATCCTGGATGAACCGACCATCGGCTTGGATCCTGCACAGATCAAGGAAGTCCGCGATATCATCAAGGAAATTGGCCAAGATCATACTGTCTTGCTTTCTACCCACATTCTCTCCGAAGCACAACAGATTTGTGATCGGGTTTTGATTATCAATAAAGGACATATTGTTGCCGAAGATAGCCCCGAGCATCTGCAAAACCGCCTGTCCGGTGCGAGAAGAGTCACCATTTCATTTCCTGGTAATTCACAGACGGCTTTTGATTTGTTAAAATTGAAGTTTGGGTCTTCTCACCCTGCAATTATCGATGAAAATACCTTGCAGTTTGAAAACCATCCTGACCAGGATCTGCGCTCAGAGGTGATCAAACTACTGGTAAAGAACAATATTGAATTTTCCGAGATTTTCTCTGAGTCAATTAACCTGGAAGAGATCTTCCTGCAGTTGACCAGGGAAGAAAGTTCCATACTGCCACAGGTTTCAAATGTCACGACTTTACCTGTAAAAAAGGAATAATCACAATGCACAACATGTGGACTATCGCAAAAAAAGAGTATAAGTCATTCTTTCACACCCCTATTGCATATGTTATCGGTGTGGTGGTATTTCTGGTTCTGGGAATATACTTCTGGCTTCAGCTGAATTATGCCATCCAGTATCAGTCATTTATTCCGGAAATTTCTAGCCTCCTGGATCTCCTCCTCTTCCCGATGTTCTTCATCTCGGTCCCTGTGTTAACTATGCGCACTCTGGCTGATGAAAATAGGGCAGGCACCCTGGAGCTGATCATGACCGCTCCGGTACGCGATTGGGAGTTGATCATTGGCAAATGGGCTGGCACTTACCTGTTCTTTTTGACGATCATCGCTTCAACCTGGATCTATCCGCTTATTCTCAACCTCCTGGTCGACCCAGGTATTGACCAAACTCTCTTGATCGCCAACTATCTTGGATTGTGCCTTTTTTCATCAGCCCTCACCGCAATTGGTGTCTTTGTTTCTTCACTGTATAAGAACCAAATTGCAGCTTTGCTAACATCGTTAGGTGTGATCATCCTGTTATGGATAATATCCTCACCTGCCCAATTTATGACTGGTTTTGGAGCTGACCTTCTGAATTACCTGAGTATTACCAATCATTATTATGAAACCTTCCGCTCCGGGATAATCGATGTCAAGGATATCATTTACTATCTAAGCTTGACCTTTCTTGCACTTTTTCTGGCCACGAGAGCCATTGAAGCAAGGAGATGGAAATAATGGAAGACAAGAAACAGAAATTGTCAAAGATTGCATTAATTGTGGCAGGAATTGGGGCTTTTGCTAGCCTGGCATTGGCTCTGATCATCAAAGATTTTTCCCTACCCATCCAGATCGCTCTTGGAGTGACTCTAGTAAGTTTGGTCATGTTTATTGTAATGGACCCCTTGAGCATCAAGAAATGGCTTCAAGGTAGACAAGCCAGGCATAGTTCAAACGCATTATTATTGACTATTGCATTTCTGGTTATCTTGGTCATCTTCAATTTACTGAGTTACAAGAATACGATCCGGTGGGACTTAACTGAGGATAAACAAAATACCCTTTCCGAAGAAACTTTGAATACACTTGAATCCCTTAATAAACCAGTACAAGCCAAGGCATTCTTCTCTACCCGGTTGTCAACTGTCAACTCTGAATCGGTTCTCAAAAATTATGAGGCGAACTCCAATAACAAATTTTCTTATGAATTCATCGATCCAGACAGGGACCCGGTTGCTGCCACAGAAGCTGGAATAACCAGGGACGGTTCAGTTGTTCTAACGCTGGATAATCAAAAGCAGATCATTACCAGCGTGAACGAAGAACAAATAACCTCTGCTTTAATCCGGTTAAGTCAACCCGGCGAACGAGCAATTTACTTTTTAACCGGCCACGGTGAGAGAAGTATCATCGACGGTTCCGAAGACTCTTACTTGAACGCAGTATCAGAACTGGAATCCAAAAATTATATCGTTTCAGAACTGAATTTATTAGCTGCCAATACAATACCCGACAATGCCCTGGCGATTATCATCGCTGGACCCCAAAAGCCGCTATCTTCGCCAGAGGTAGCCCTGATCAGTGAGTACCAGTCTATTGGCGGCTCTATTCTCGTAATGTACGAACCGAGTCTTCTTAACCAGTTTGGTAACCTGGATGACCCCTTGAGCGCATACCTTGGTGAATTGTGGGGAATTACGATCAATGATGATTTCGTGATTGACCCCACAGCCAATCCAGTAACTGTCTCTGTCTCAGCATCTTATGCATCGCACCCGATTACTGATTCGCTGGAAAATATGGTTGCAGTCCTTCCATCATCTCGAAGCTTGACTATCGATCCAAATATTGGTCAAGCTGCTATAGAAATTTCCTTTACCACAGACCAAGCCTGGGCAGAAATTGATCTTGAATCCTTGAAAGCTAATGTGGTTGAATTTTCCGCAGGTTTGGACACACCAGGTCCAATTACTCTGGTTGTCGCAGCCGAGAATTCTGCAGCCCAAAGTCGCATGGTTGTTTTCGGAGATACTGATTTTGCAGATGACAGTTTTTATACTTACTATGGTAATGCAGATTTATTTCTTAATGCAGTTGATTGGGCATCAAACCAGGACGAGTTGATCAGTCTAACTCCCAGATCACAAACAACACGTGTAATTGTGACACCCCAGGTATATGCACAAAGATTGATCATGTTTGGCTCGATCATATTATTCCCCCTCCTCATTATTGTGGCTGCAATCGTCGTACTCATTCGTAGAAAACGAGAGATCTAGGACGAATATGATTAAGAAGAATACGCTAATCCTCTTAGCTATTATGGTTGTCTTTGTTGTCGGTTTTGTTGTCTTGGACAAGCAGGGGTTGACGGGTTTTTTAACTAAAAAAGAATCAACATCCACGCCCGAGTCTCCCCTTTTCAATCTAAAATCTTCTGAGGTGGAAAGCATTAGTTACCAATCAGCAAGTCTTGAGGATGTTCTGATACGAAAGGATTTAAATGGAGGTTGGGAAATCAGTACTGAAGGCGGGCTGATTACGCCTGGCGCCATGGAAGAGTTGCTCAGTGCGATCAACGGACTAAAGCCATCACTTGTCTTGGATCTTGCCCCAGAAGGTACTGCAACAGGCTTGAACGATCCCTCCAAGTTGTTGATTATCAATGTGTCAAATGCTCAAGAAATCATAATCAAAATTGGCAACCTTAACCCTACTAATACTGGCTACTATGTGCAAATCGATTTTCAAAAAGTGGTGTTAATAAACAAGGCAAGTATAGAGAACGTAATCAAATTAATTAACACCGCAATGTATCCTCCCACACCAACACCAGGCCTGGAAGGTTAATATTTTGGGGAATAGCAAAGATAATATATCAATTGATGAAACCAGTGCTTGATTTTTGTCTCAGAATACTGTATTCTCTTACTATGTTTTTACATAATTAAAGGTAAAGGTCAAAAGAAAACACATATATGGCACGTATTAACTCAAAAGCAGACAATGTCACCGAAGACGAAAAAGAATTCTCAGCCACAGCCAGGCTACTTGAGCTTGGTCGAAAGAAATCGTTCGTCACAATTGATGATATTCTTCAGTTCTTTCCTGAAGCAGAGCAGGATCTTGATCAACTAGAGCAAGCATTTGATGCTTTAAACAATGCTGGAATTCCTTATGTAGAGGATACTCAGACCCAGGAAGAACCGGCAGAAGAAGAAATTCCTGAAGAGCCTGAAGAAGAAAAGATAGGTTCAATTGATGACCTTGCGAACATTGATACAGATGATACGATTGGACTTTACTTAAAGGAAGTCAGCCGGGTTCCACTTTTGATAGCCCGCGAAGAAGTTGAGCTTGCCCAGAGGATAGAAATTGGACGTAAAGCACGGGAAGAACTCGCCAAAGGCAGTATCTCACCCAAACGGAGGCTCGAACTGAGAAATCAAATTGAGGATGGTTGGGAAGCCAGGGAACACTTGATTACAGCCAACTCAAGACTTGTTATCAGTGTTGCCAAAAAATACATGGGGCGAGGTGTACCCTTTCTGGACTTGATTCAGGAAGGGAATATTGGCTTGATTAGAGCTACAAAAAAGTTTGAGTACCAGAGGGGTCATAAGTTCAGCACATATGCAACCTGGTGGATCCGCCAGGCAGTTACCAGGGCGATTGCTGACCAAGGCAGGACGATCCGCGTCCCTGTTCACATGGGTGACCAGATAAACAAACTGTTAAGGGTTCAGCACCAGTTAACTCAAAAGCTTGGACGAGATCCCAGTGTTGAAGAGCTTGCTGACCATCTTGAGGTTCCACCCAAAAAAGTGGAAAATATGATCCAGGTAGCACGTCGCCCACTTTCACTTGAAACACCAACTGATGATGAAGAAGACTCGGTATTAGGTGACTTTATCGAGGATGATGAAGCCCCACCACCAGATGACACTGCAACATACAATCTCTTAAAGGAACATTTGGAAGAGGTTCTCGAACAACTTCCACCGCGAGAAGTACGAATCCTCCAATTAAGATATGGTTTGCTTGATGGACAAGCCTACACACTTGAAGAAGTTGGCAGAAAAATGGGTGTCACACGTGAGAGAGTCCGTCAGATAGAAGCACAAGCATTAAGCCGCCTGAGACATCCTTCTATCAGACGCAAATTGCGCGATTATTTAGGAGAATAGTGTTTTCCAGGTAAATATATATCGGTGCTGTCTTTGCATGGTTTCCATGTGACCAGAATTACTTGACTAGGGTTTTTATGCAAAACGATTCGAATGATCATTCTCTACCGGCAATACTAAGAGACTTGCCTCCTGATAATGATTCGTTGCCCGGATGGTTGGGCAATGAAGAGGAATCAATGTCGCTTATCGAACGATCAGCCTCTTCAGAAATGGAAGACAACACCTTCCAGAACATTGATGTTTTTACGCCTGGTTGGGAAAAAGAAAAATTAAACGACATCGACGAGCAAACTCATCCAGTCCTGATTATTGTGAATACAGTCAAAGATCCGAAATTACTGAAAATCAAACCAGATGAAGAATTATCTACCGATCTGCCTTCCTGGTTACAGACTGTTTTCCTGGAAAGCGAGCAGGAAAATCAAGTCAAGACTGTTCTTTCCACTTCAGACAGAATGGATGAACAATTGGAGTTACTTGACACAAAACCAGTGTTTATTAGTTTTTTAGATTCACCCGAAGCAGGTCAAGAACTTTCTGGACTGGAGTCAAGCACTCAAAAGTTCTTGGATCTGCTAAAAGAGGAGCAGATAGCTGAAGCAGTTTCATTCTTCAAAGAAATCTCTCAGCCAATAAGACAAATCGATCTTTTAATAACTGCAGTGAATGACTGGTTAAGGACTAACCCCGACATTTCAGATGTTTGGCAATTATTAGGTGATCTTCAAATATTGGATGGTCAACCTGATGAAGCGGTTGTTTCTTATACCAGAGCTCTAAAAATACTTTACAGAGGTTAATTTATCTCATGGAAAGATCTTTAGTTCTTATCAAGCCAGATGGTGTTCAAAGGGGACTTATAGGAGAGGTCATTTCTCGCCTTGAAAGAAGAGGGCTTAGATTGGTCGGTGCAAAATTTTTATCGGTGCCATTGGAGTTAGCCGAAAAGCATTATTCCATTCACAATGAGAAACCGTTCTACGAAGGTCTGATAAAATTTATCACTGCAAGTCCAGTTATGGCAATGGTTTGGGAAGGTCCGTCCGCCATTGCGGCTATCAGACAGACAATGGGTAAAACAAATGCCCTCGAAGCTGCACCAGGAACGATTCGCCACGATTTTGCATTGCAGACACGCTTCAACATAACCCATGCATCAGATTCAGTAGAATCAGCAGAATTCGAAATTTCTTTATGGTTCAGGCCTGATGAAATATTTTCATGGACCAGGGATTTTGAAAGATGGATTTTTGAATCATGACCACTAACTTGCATGATATGGTAAAAGTGTACAATGCAAATGGACGCCTTGATGGTGAAATCCTTAAGGCTTTTCTGGAAGCAAACGATATAAGGGTAATCTTGACCCAAGAAGGTGCAGCTGCTGCATATGGGTTAAACATTGGAGCACTTGGCATTGTGGAAGTGCTGGTGGACTTTGATAATGCCGACAAGGCTCGGGAATTGATTAAATTGATGGATAAAGGTAAACTGGAATTCAATGGTGATCTTCAAGGTGACGAAGAAGAGAGTGAAGACCAGGATTTGCTATGAAAAAGATGATTTTCCCCCTACACAAAATTCTATTGTTGTAGTAAACTTAAAAGGTTATAGAAATAATCTTACTAATTTGGAGTGCTGTATGACCCCTTTACCAAAACGTAAAACCTCTTCTGGACGACGTGATCGCCGACGTTCTCATGACGCTTTATTGGCTCGCAACAGTGTAAATTGCCCGAACTGTGGTGAAGCATTGCTTCCCCATCGGGTCTGTACCAATTGTGGCCATTATCAAGGACGAGAAGTTTTATCTGTTGAAAAAGATAAAACAAAGAAATAATCACTTCCTCCAAAACAAAAAAGAACCTGCACTATTTCTGCAGGTTCTTTTTTGTTACTTTCTGGTTCTTCCTAAGAGAAAGGGTAAATATTTATCTTTGTATTCTGCAGGGATTCTGCCTTCTATCAAAGTACCATTTTCTGTATGTTCTACTGCTTCGACGTGTCCAAATTCATGAAATATGGATATCAGGTTTCCTTCCTTGTAAGGTAACAGTACTCTAATTTTATTAAAGGTGCTGATCAATGTGGTCTCAATTGCTTTCAATAACTCTCCAAGTCCTATGTTGTCGATGGCAGATATTGGTAGAGCATTAGGAATATTCTTCAGTGAGATTTCAATTGCTTTTGGATCTATTAATAGGTCGATCTTATTCAAAGCTGTGATAACTGGGATATTTCCTGCATTGATCTCTTCCAAAGTCTGCAATACAGATTTTGCTTGAACAATTGCATTTGGATGAGTAACATCCACGACGTGGAGTAAAAGATCAGCTTCACTTATTTCTTCTAACGTTGCCCTAAATGCTGCTACCAGTTGTGTGGGTAATTTTTGGATAAAACCTACAGTGTCGGTCAACAGTATTGCTTGGCCATTACTTAAGCTTACCTTTCGGGTGGTGGGATCAAGAGTGGCGAATAATTGATCAGCCACATAGACATCTGAACCTGCCAATTGGTTTAATAAGGTTGACTTTCCAGCATTTGTGTACCCAACCAGAGCAACTATAGGTATATGAGATTTTCTCCTCTGTTCCCGATACCTTGACCGATGTTCGCTAACCTTTTCAAGTTCTTTCTTGAGATTTGAAATATTCTTCCTGATCTCCCGACGATCTACCTCAAGTTGTGTTTCACCAGGTCCTCTCAGACCAACACCACCAACACCTCCAGTCCTGCCTGAACTTCCGCCCGCCTGCCGGGCTAGATGAGTCCAGGCTCTGGTCAATCTCGGTAGTCTATACTCATACTGAGCCAACTTGACCTGTAAATAACCTTCACTTGTCCTGGCATGCAAAGCAAAAATATCAAGTATCAGTCCGGTTCGATCCAAAACGAGGGTATTGTTTCCCAGGATTTCTTCTAGTTCCCTTTGGTGTCGAGGCAGTAACTCATCATCAAATATTACCAAATTCGCTGTTGTCTCTTCAACCAGTGATTTGAGTTCCTCCACCTTACCCGAACCAATAAAAGTATTCGGATTTGGTGAGTCCATTTTTTGGGTTAACGTTCCTGCTATTTGGATATGGGCTGTATTCGCCAACAACGCTAATTCCGAAAGCGAATCTTGTAAGGTTAATAATTGTCCGTGCTTATAATAATCAACCCCTACTAATATCGCGAGATCCTTTTGATTGTTCAATTTAACCTTTGGTTTACTTTCTGAAATTGGCAGTTATCCATTCAAGCATTCGATCGGTTGCTTCCTTTATCCTGCCTGTCGGGATCACATTGGAAATCCTTACATAGTCTTCACATGAATGACCAAAGAATCCCCCAGGAGTAATGCTGACACCTGTCTCTTCCAATAATTTTGCACAGAAATCCCATGTATCTCCACATCCAGGTGGTAGTTTTGCCCAAACATACAGTCCAGCTTTTGGTTGTTCAAGATCAAAACCTGCAAGGCTTAGAGTTTCCACAACAATATCTCTTCGTTCCTGGTAAATCAGATTACGCTCTTTGATCCAGCCTTGGTCTCCAGTTAGTGCAGCTTCGCCTGCATCCATGATCGGTGCAAATAATGAAGAATCAATTTGGCTCTTGTAAGTTTTAAGTAATCGGATGACTTCCGAATTCCCAACGACCATTCCGATACGCCAGCCTGCCATGTTGTAAGTTTTAGACAAAGAGTTAAATTCTACGACGCAATCCTTCGCCCCTTCTACTTGTAAAATGCTGGGAGCAACATAACCATCAAACGTTACATCTACATAAGGAGCATCATGTGCGATTATCACGTTATGTTTTTTGGCAAATTTGACACATCGTTCAAAAAACTCAAGATCAGCAACCGCACCAGTCGGATTGTTTGGGTAATTAAGCCACATCATCTTAGCAGAATGGGCGATGTCATCAGGTATCTTCTCAAGATCAGGTAAGAATTTGTTTTCTTTCAATAGAGGCATTGTGAAGAATCTACAATTGCTGATTTCGATACCTGACCGATATACTGCATAGCACGGATCAGGTAGAAGTACCAGGTCACCCGGGTTTAATAAGGTGTGGTGAATATTAAATATCCCTTCCTTGGAACCGATCAATGCCAGGATTTCGGATTTGGGATTCAATTCAGTGTTAAAACGGTTCTGATAGTATTCAGCAATTGATTTTAAAAATGAGGGACTTCCACCACTGGGAGTATAACGGTGTTTATCTGGCCGACGTACTGACTCTATAAGGGCATCAACTATAAAGGAGGCTGGTGCAAGATCTGGCGAACCCATATCCAGCCGTATGACATCCACTCCCCTTTCCATCAATTTGGTGATTTTTTGATCCAAAATCGAAAAGAAGTAAGGTTTAATGTGACTTATTCTTTGAGCAGGATTTATTTCCATTTTCTCATTTCCATTTTGTTTTCTTGTTATTATAAACCTTGTTATGTTTTTCAATTAAATTAAGGCGGTTCAATTTGGCATACATCTTGCATCCGCAAGACTTATCAGATATACTTGCACTATTGTGAGATAAAATCATGCTTCAAGGCCATTACCAGACAACCAGTACAACCACCTCTGCTCATCTAGCTCAGACAATGACATTACTTGGTCTTACGTCAAGTGAGTTGGAACAACGCATAGAATCTGAGTTATCAAACAATCCCGCTCTTGAACTGGTGGATGAGCGGCGTTGTCCTATGTGTAAACGCATCCTTCCACAATCTGGACCATGCCCGGTGTGCAGCCAGATCAAGGTTCCAGGTTCTGATGAACCGATCGTCTTCATCTCACCACGAGAAGATTTCTATACAACTGCTGCCTCCAGTGCAGGTGAACCTCCAGAGGATCCATTTTCATTTGAACCGGTTGATCTCCCCACATTTGTTTTAAGACAGGTTGCCCCTGAATTATCTGGTGAGGATGTGGTTATTGCAGCCTATATATTGACCAATCTGGATGATGACGGGTTCCTGGAAATCAAACCTGTTGAAATTGCCAAGTACTATCATCGGCCTATGGGAGATATTCTTGAAATTATACGCAAAATTCAACACTGTGATCCAGTGGGTGTATGTTCCTCTGGCCCAAAAGAAGCTATGCTTATCCAACTTGATATTCTTGCTGAATCAAGGAAAGTGCCCGAACTAGCAAAACAGATGATTGAACTTGGCATGGCAGAATTAAGCCACCATCAGTACTCTGAATTAGCCCATCGATTGGGTGTCAAACTCAACCAGGTCCAGGAAAGTGAAAGATTCATTTCCGAAAATTTAAACCCCTTTCCCGCCCGTGCTCATTGGGGTGATCTTCGTAATCCCAATGAAGTACAATCAGAACTTTACCACCAGCCCGATGTCTTAATCTATCATTTGAATGAAAATCCTCAAAATCCTCTTGTTGTTGAGATAATTATGCCAATCAGGGGAACGCTTCGCATCAACCCATTATTTAAGAGCGCGCTTGTAAATGCGGATCAGGAGAGGTTAGGCGAGTGGAAACAGGATATTGAGAAAGCATCATTATTGATAAAGTGTATTCAGCAGCGCAACAATGCCATGAGATTATTGCTTGAAAAGGTAGTCGTCAGGCAAAGAGACTTTATACTGAACGATGAGACATACATGGTACCTACCACCAGAGCATCCATAGCCCAGGAATTACAAGTTCATGAATCAACAATATCGCGAGCAGTCTCAGGAAAAACTGTGCAACTACCTAATAAGAAAATTGTACCCCTCTCAATGTTCTTTGATCGAAGCCTTTCGCACCGCTATATACTCAAGGAGATCATAGAGCAGGAAACTGCACCCCTTAGCGACACAGAACTTCAGGCACGCCTTGAATCAAAGGGGATTTTTATTGCCCGTCGGACAGTCGCAAAATACCGAACGATGGAAGGGATCCTTCCCGCCCATCTTCGTCAATCCCACCAGGGAAGTAAATCAAAATCAAAATCAAGCAATAATTCATGAACTCAAGCAATGGACAAACCTTGGAAGAAGACCTGAAGAATTTACTTCAACTGCTGCCTTTTCCCATCATACTGTATGATCGGGTAATGGATAAAGTCATCTATGCAAATGGTGCATTTGAGAAATTAACTGATAAAGACAACAGTCAGGTTATCGGCATATCTTTAAGCCAACTTTTTCCCGAAGATATAGATACAAATCCAAATATTGATTTATGGCACCCCGTTTCCTTGTTCTCTTGCAAAGGGGATCCTATAAAACAATACCTAAAAGTTCATCCTTTTTCCAGTACAAACCAAAAAGTTGTCCTATCCTTCGAAGAATTTGCTCAAAATGGACTCAGGGATGACCTAATTAACCAGGAGAGATCTTTTGCTTTTGTGAATGGGATTGTTCCCATGATCAATCCGATGGATGAAGTTCATTTATTTAAGGGAGCTTCAACCCTAATTGAAGACCTTACAGGATCTAGGAATATCGCTATCTACCAGGCAGTTAATGGCTCAAGTTACCTTGAGAGAAAATCCTATGATTTCATATCCCCACCTCCATTCTTACCAGTCAAACTGCCGTTTGATGAAGTAAAGAAACTGGGACAACCAGTATTTTGGAAAAACAACCGTAAAACGATTTCATCCCTGCACGTGTTGGCTGACCTAGCTGGATATGGCTGGTTAATTACGATTCCTGTGCGGAAATCAGATACCTGGATGGGTTTGTTGGTTGTTTGCGGTATTGATGATCCTCCTGAAGATGTTAATTTGCAGTATTTATCTTTAATAGGGAATGTAGTCGTTGAGTCCCTTAACCTCTTACATGAGAAATCGATTCAAAAAACCAGCCTCCAGCGGCTTAAACAGGTAATACAAATCGAGCATTCGATCATTGATAATGTAGAAGAAGGGATTATTGTTCTTACTCCAGATCTTAAGATAGCTGAGATGAACCCTGCTGCTGAAATAATCCTGGGTTATACCAATAAAGAAGTGTTCAAATTGCCAATCGAAGAGATCTTAATTGGTTCTGATTCACTAAAGTCGGCATTTAATTCTTCCAAACAAGGAATAACTACCCTGGTCTCAAATGATTTGCGCCTGCATAACAGGAATGGCAAATCTTTTCCTGCCCAGGTAATCTCAATTCCTGTGCTAACTGATAAATCTGTTATAGGCATCATAATTCTTTTAAAGGATACCAGTCAATCCGAAATTGTTCGGGTCAAGACTCAACAATTGGAACAACGAGCTTTCTTGGGTGAAGTCTCGGCTGTTTTTGCACATGAAGTAAAGAATCCGATCAACAGCATTATGACAGGTCTGCAGTTTCTTGGCATGAGCCAGGATCCGAATTCTCCCCATATCGACTTAATTAATCGCTTACAGAATGATTGCGTAAGACTGACTCATTTGATGGATTCGGTCCTGTCCTTCTCAAAACCTGTCGAGTTTCACATGGCAGCTGTCGACCTTGGTCAAGTTTTGCCAAATTTACTGGATCGCTGGGAACCCAGGATGCGTCGGGTAAGTATCTCATCGAGTTATTATTCATCTCTGGAAGAATCGCTAGTTCTTGGTGACATTAGGGCGCTTGAGCAAGTATTCGTAAACCTGGTTAATAATGCTGTTCAGGCTATGGAAAAAACCGGTGGGAGTCTGAGTATAAAGGTGCACAATCCCTCCGATCCTGATGTTTCTGATATGATAGAAATCACAGTCTCTGACTCTGGACCAGGAATTCCTGATGACATCCGCGATCACATCTTTGAACCATTTATGACCACCAATCAGAATGGCACAGGTCTAGGCTTGGCAATATCCAAAAGGATTATTACCGCCCATCGTGGGAATATATTTGTTGAAAGTTTTGCAGGTGGTACCATATTCCATGTACTTATTCCAAGATATAACGGAGAGCCAAAATGAGCGCCACAGTAATGGTTGTCGATGATGAAGAAACAGCTCGAATAGTAATATCAAGTTTTCTACAATCAAAAGGATATGAAGTTGTCAATGTTGGCACCTTGAATGAAGCCAGGCAGAACTTGCTTAAAGGAATTGCTGATATTGTAATTTTAGATGTCAGGTTGCCTGATGGCTATGGACCAAATCTTTTATTTGATGCTGCAAAAATGGCCATTAAACCTCAAATTATCCTCATCACAGCACAAGGACAGATCGAAGAAGCGGTCGATGCAATGAAAAATGGTGCACAGGACTTTATCCTGAAGCCCCTGGATCTTATAGTTCTCGAAAAATCTGTTCGCAAAGCCGAAGAAATTATTGCCATGCGCAGAGAACTAAACCATTTACGTGAAAATCAGTCCCAGGTCGGAGAATTTATCATTGGTTCATCACCGCAAATGCAATCAGTGATAAACCTGGCACGGCGAGCGTCCGACTCATCAGTATCTGTTCTCATAACAGGTCCTACTGGTACAGGAAAAGAGGTTTTGGCTAACTTCATTCATTGCTCAGGACCCCGGGCAGATAAACCTTTTATAGATATCAATTGTCCGGCAATCCAACCGACCATGTTCGAATCAGAACTATTTGGTCATGAAGCTGGCGCATTTACCGGTGCAACTCATCGAAAGAACGGGTTGATGGAGGTTGCCGATGGCGGTATTCTTTTCCTGGATGAGATTTCATCTATGCCCTATGATATGCAAGCGAAATTATTAAGAGCTATAGAAGAAAGATCTTTTAGAAGGGTCGGTGGAACCTCATTAATCAAAGTTGATGTACAGATCATCGCAGCATCCAATCGGAACCTCAAAGATATGATGATTGACCATCAATTCAGAGAAGACTTATATTACCGGTTGAAAGTAGTTGACCTTGACCTTCCTCCCCTTTCTGAGCGAAAATTTGATATTCCGGAACTGGTGGGCTACTTTTTGAAGAAATTTAACAGGAGTATGGGCGCTAACGTTCAAGGTACCACGTCAAATGCATTATCCCTATTAATGGACTATCACTGGCCTGGAAACATTCGGGAACTAAGCAATACAATTGAACGGGCAGTCCTTTTTTGCGACGAAGAGTTAATAGATGTTCAACATCTTCCCAAGGATATTGTCGAGAATAGACCCCTTTGATACAAAGGATTTCATGAACCCTTTTTATTTGTTTTGGCACACTAATTGCAACAATGCTTCTTAGTGATAATTATTTCTAGGAGGCATAAATGTTTGAGATACCTTATCAAGTGTTTGTAATTGCAACAGCAGTGATCGGTGGACTTGGAATTCTGTGTTTGTTACTGAGCATTATCATCATGGTAAAAGCAACGATGAGCAAAAGTATTCATGCGATCGCTGAACAAACAACAAAATTGGCAGAAAAAGGAATTACTGACAATGTTTCTGGGCTGGTTGGAAATGCGTCTGCATTGATCAGTTCCTTGAATGACTTAGCCCGTTCCAATACAGGGATTGGTATTTTTATGGTCTTTTTAGCTATGACACTTCTTGCAGCTGCATATTTTCTAGCAAAACAATTAGGAATAGGTCTGCCAATCTAACCCTGCAAATCTTCATAAGAGGATGATCACCATGAGCGAAACTGGTATCCTGGATCGTTTATTACACGCATATGATCAAGAATCTGTAAGGAACATAATAAAAGCCTTACGGTGGGACCCTTTAGTTTGGGATACCATCAATTCTACGGTCAATTTGGATGAATATTTGCCATTTGCCGGAAATGAGGTGCGAAAGTGGAAACCAGGGCTCATAGCTGCATTTTTTCTGGATCCTAACCACCAATTGCCAGATGATTTGCTGAATGCTAAAAATGATTTTCCAAGTGAAATTCTTTTGCAGGCAAATCAATGCTTTGACACGTTTTCTAACACAGGAATTATCCTCGAGGACTTGAAGCAGGTTGGATTGATCACACTTGCCCTAATTATTGATGAGCATGGTGAAAACAATTGGCAGAGTATTGTAGACAAAATATTTCTTAAGGCATCTACCCTCTCGTCGCAAACTTTTTTCACGCTTTGGCGGTCAGTTTTCGCTTGTTTGCCTTCTTTCACCTCAGAATATCGTGATCTTTTTACTTCCTTAATAACAAATACCCCTATAAAACTTGTAGAACAGGTTATCGGTCTGACCATTCATGGCCTTCTAACCCAACCCAACGACAGCACAGGTCAATTGAACGAAATGCAGATGACTTTTGGTCACCTTGAGCTTGAGCATCAATTATCAGCTCTCAGATTTCTCAAGCAAAAAAACCTGGAATCACTTTACCAGCGATTGGCAGTCAGTTTTTTGAACGCTAAAAGTAACCTTGACCAAACATCCAACTCAATGGTTGATGTGGAGCGAAGCGATAAAGGAAAATCCGGCATCAATTTTTATCGTGCGATTGACCATTTAGAAAAAGCAGCAGAACTATACCATTTTGCCGGAATGACCATCAAATCTTGTGAAATCAGAGATCTGGTCATTAATAAGCAGAAAGAACAAATCTCGAACCTCTACCTTACCCAAATATCTGATTATTTGTCATTTGATACTGGCCAGGCTCAAAAAGCATTTGAGCAAGCTCAAATAATTAATTCAGGTCTGGAGCGATTATCAGAAAGGATTGATCAGGTTATCCGGGTTAAGAATTCCGGTGAATCTCAGGAGAAAATTGATTACGATTGGATAATTGAGGGACCTGAGATCCTAGAAGTAAATCAAAATAACCAAGTAAAGGGGACTTACGAAGGATTTGTAAAAAAGAAGCTATTTCAACTTGAAAATGACAATATCACACTGGCAAAGAAGTTGGTAATTCTTTCGGATATTTCCTCATACCTTCAGCGCCAAGATCGCAAAGATGAGCTTTTAGAGATAGTCGAAAAACTTCTTAATCAATATCCAAATGATCCAACTCTTCAAACAGAGTCTATTAAATTCTTGACTGAATTGGGACAATGGGAAAAAGCAACCCGTCTGGCAGAATTTAGAAAGTTGTTGGAACCAACGAATAAGGAGAACACGGTTGAGCTGGTTGATCTTTACGAGAAAACGGGCAATTGGGTTAAAGCTTTTGATCTGCAAAGGAATATTGTATCCTCTACAGATCCTCCCTCCCATACCCAACTGATCAAGTATGCCAGAATATCCATTGAAATTGGCAAACCAGACATTGCGATTTCAATTTGTAAGAACCTGCTGGAAGGGAACCAATTGGATGGAGAAGCGTTGATAGTGTTGGGAAATGCGTACATAGCATCAAAACAAGTCAATTCGGCTATTGAACACATGGAGAGAGCAACCTCTCTCGCCCCTCAATCTCCTGAAGGTTGGATCGCCCTTGCCAATATTTGGGAAAAGCTGGATGACTACCCCCATGAATTGGATACCTTACTGAAGGCTAAATCAGCTATACCTGATAATTTCTCAATTCTTAAAGCGTTGGGCACTGCTTATTTTCACAACGATCTTTACACAAATGCAATACCACATCTCAAAGAAGCACTATTCATCAAACCCGAGGACATTGACTGCCTGAAAAATCTTGCCAACTCTTACTTCGAAGCTGGATATATTGAAGAGGCCTGGAATACTATTTCTTCTGTATTAGCTGCTGAGAAGATGGATATTGAGACCTCCTTGATTGCTGGGAAAATAGCATACGCCAAAGGTGATATCCCCACTGCATTTAAGCATCTCAACTTAGCATACATGATAAATCAGACAGAAAAGTTTCTCCTTCCGTACGGACAACTATTGATCTTTATCAGTGATGCCAACTTGGACTTTGAAAATGCCAAGATAAGAAACGAAATATCTGAACTTGAGCAAAAAACAAACCTACTACTGGAATCCAACGAGTCCTTTTCAATAAAACTGCTAAATGCAGACCTGAAACTCGCGAATGGCGATCACCAAGCTGCATACGATCTTTTCTTATCTTTGGCTGGGTTACCCTCATCCAAATCACCAGCCAACTATCAACATCTGCAGTTTGGTATTGGAAAAGCTGCTCTTGCTTTACAGAATTATGAAGTCAGCCTGGCTGCGCTTCATGAAGCGCTTCTGAACAATCCGAAAAATTACATGATCCATCAAACCTTGGCAAAGGCTTTTCTCAAAACAGGATCACTTGATGAAAGCCTGGAGTGTGCAAATTCAGCGCTGCAAGTCGCCCCAGAAAATATCAGCAACATTCTTTGGTTTGCAGACTTCATGAAGGAAGTTGAGGCACCCAGGCATTCTGTAATGACCCTCAAGAATGCAATCATCCGCTTCCCTTCTGAAAAAGCATTATATCTTTCATTGGCTAAGAACCTGGTTGTTTTAGGTGAAGAGGATGAAGCCAGGAAGGTCATTGACCAATTGATGTCTAAGAGTGCACCGTCTCCAAGTGACATGCAAAAAGCAGCAAGTATATTGCTGGAAATGCAAGATAATAAAGCTGCGGTCTCCATACTAAGAGATGCGGCATACACTGCCAATCCCCTTTCTTTTCAGATAACATATGATTTATGCTTTTCTCTTCTAAGGCTTGGCGATGCTGAAGGCGCGTTAAGCTCTGCTGATGCCTTCACTCAGAAAAATGGCCTTGATGATCGAATTGACATCTTGAAAACAGATATTTATATCTTCTCCATGCAGTTTGAGAAAGCATTACAACAACTCTCACCCCTGCTAGAAAAAGCAAGATCAAATCTGGCTTTAATTTTTACCGGCGATGAATTAACTGAAAAAGGGAGATTTGACCTCCCCTACTCACTGGAGGGCATTTTACTTCGCCAGATAGAACTATTGATTATGACTGGTGATTTGAACCAGGCGCTTAAACTTTGCGAAGAATCCGTGCTCTCAGGGTTTGACTCTGTTTCTTTTCGTTATCACCACTTATTGCTCCTTTTCTGTATGATGAAGCATGATGAGTTTATCAAAGTCTATACGAAACACCTCAATTCCTTCTCTGATATTTCCAGGGAATGTTATTCACAACTTCAGTGGATGCGTATGGAAATTGCTCTAAGTAATTTTGACATCTCCACAATCGCAGGTTATCTTCCCCATATCGAAGAGAATCACTTAGGCTCAATTGCAATTCAAAGCCTAAATACCCGGCTGAATTGCCTGGATGTGGACAGCGAGTTGGCAGCATCAACTTTTTCAGAAGTCAAGAAAAAAGTAAATCACCAAAAACAGTCAATCGATCAAAATCCGTTCTCATTTATGGATCACATGGTTGACCTTTGGGATCATTATTCATTTGCAAAAACTGCCTGGCATTTTAGGAAATTTGATTTGGCAAATGAATCTTTTAACCTGGCAGAATCTTTGATCAATACTAACCCGATTGTCAACTATGACCACGCGGATTTTCTTCTCTCACTGGTCCAACACAAGCGAATGAATGAGAGTTTAAAGGTTATTACTCATTCACCTGCATTGGATGTGAATTCTGCAGATTTCTCAAGTTACCTCGATGGTCTGGTTGCCAATGTCTCAAAAATCATTGATCACCAGAAAGCTTTTGATCTGGTGGTAAAGCAAAAAGCTGTTAAAGAAAACGCTTGGCCACAAGATTTGTATATCACAGATCATATAAAGAACGCCAAAGATGTTCAAATCCTTCTCCCTTTATTGAAAGATCCAATCCATATTGAAAATATCATTGATAACTACTCAGATAATTTCGACATTCGGTTAATTGGTGCAGTATGTTTGTATCGTATGGATCCTCAATTATGCACCAACCAATTACCTGAGCTTTTCAATTTGGACCCCACTTTTCCTCCTCTACATTTTCTCCAGGCAATGTGTAATGAAAAAGATGATTTTCTATCAACTCACTCATTGGAAACTGCAGTCCAGTGTTGGCCTGATGAGCCCGAGTGGCATGTCAGCCTTGCCGACAAGTATCTCCAAAACAAACAATTTCAACAGGCATCAGACCATTTGGAAAAAGCAATAGCGTTGATCCCTGACAATGCGGAATTTTGGCAAAAGTTGGGTAACTTAAAGACTTCTGAGAGGGATTTTCAGGCAGCCAAATCGTACTTCTCACGTGCAATTGACTTGTTCCCGGATAATCCTGTAGCTTTGTGCTCTCTTGCCAAGATCAATAGAAATTTGGGCATGTTTGACTGTGCAATTGAATGCATGGAAAAAGCCATTCAATTCGCTCCTGGAAGAATTGAATACCAAAATTACCTTGCGGATCTTTATTTTGAAAAAGGGGATTATCAAAAGTCCGAATTATTGAGCAAAAGTTTGATTTCAGGGAGCCAATCCGACACACGCAGCAAAATAAGTTACTTGAAATCCCTCTTAGCACAAGGCAAGCTAGAACAGTCCAATTCACTAATCCATCAATTCAAACGACAAGATCCTGAATCCATAGAACTCAGGATTGTTGAATCTCAGTTGGTAAAACAAACATCTGGTTGTACTGAAGCGATCAAACAGATTTCAGAATTGGCAAATGAAAACCCTGAGAATACCGAAGTTTTATCGAGTTATGCAGGATTGTTACTTGATTGTGAGTATCTTGAAGAATCTGAAAAGGTCATGCAACAGTGTTTGGCGGTTGATCCTGAATTGCCTGGGATTTACCTGTCTCTTGGCCGTTTGTATCGAAAACAAGGTAATTTAGACCTTGCTTTATCAACCTTTTCGAAAGCTATTGCCAAAGATCCGGGTTTGATCGATGCGCATATTGAGTTGGGAAAAACCTACCAGGATAGGAAAGAACATCAACAGGCCGTGAAAGTTTACGCGCAAGGTTTATTGATCTTTCCGGAGTCAGCAAAATTACATTACTTATCTGGCATGGCATTTAAAGAATGCAAAGACTACAAGAATGCAGAAATAATGTTGCGAAAAGCCGCCCAGATAGAACCTGGTGACGCACTGATCCGCCGCCAATTAGCAGGTGTAGTGGCACTTAACTTAGTCCACAACTTACAGGAGCCAAGAAAATAATGAACACAGTCAATAAATCCTACCTTGATACGAATCAGATCATAAAACGGTCCGCGTTTATTCCTATGCTGAAGACCGCACTGGATGCCAGACAGGATCAATTTGCCCGGCAGGCATGTCTGAGTTGGTTGGCGAATTTTCCTGGCGACCTCTATGTAAGTTTTCTATATGCCAGCTCACTTGTTAACCTAGGAGATTTGGAACTGGCGATAACCATATTGGATAAAATATCAAAGGTTGATCCTGAGTTTTATGAAGCAATTTCACTGCTTGATAGTTTGACTTCTGTTGACAGTCCAGTCAAAACCGCTATAGTATCCATCCTTCAATACCTGTCAAGAAAGACCAGTACTCCACTTTACCCGGCTCCCTGGTTATCCGACCTGGAAAAAGCCAGGCAAGCATTCGAAAATAACATTCTTGAAGACGCAGAAAGATTTACTTTGGACGCCCTGACTTACGACCCCCCCACACCACTGCCAAACATTTTACATCTCAAGATTGAAAAACAAAAATCAAACACCTCCCTCATAGATACTTTGGGAAACATATATTCCTTGAAGTGGCCAAATACAGTACAGATCAGACTTTTAACTGCTCTGAATCAATTGGATTTAGGTCAGGAAACAAACGCTGTTGATAACCTACATTGGTGTGCAGTTCACGATACAACAGGTCAGGTGGTGACTCGTATTTTGGGTGGCAACCATCGTTTCACGCCCCTATGGCCAAGTGATCTCGAAATATATCTTGATGTCCCGGTTCCTTCTCAGGTCGCCGCTTCATTGGGGTGGAACAGGTTATCAAGTGGTTTTTCCACACCTGATGAATCTTTATTTGCAGCTGAACAACTTAATAATGATCCTGTCGAAGCAATTGACCCAATTACAGCAGAAACCGGCAAAGGAACACCATTTAAAGGGATAGGTCAGCCAAATGATCATGAATTTGCCCTAGATTCCACAGTACCACTAACTCCAGAAAATCGCAAGAACGAGATCCAGGAGGAATTTGACAGGCTGGCTAAGAAAGTAAAGAAGAGCACTATTAGCAATACCGATACTAGATATCCAGCCTATGTGATCCTATCATCAAAAACTGCATTGGTCAGCAAATATGGAGAAAATACAACCCAGGTTTTAGGTCAGTTGTTTAATGAGTTATCTACCAAGATAATAAACAGCGGTGGTTGGGATAGTATAGTTTTTTATCCTGATGATTCTGCAAGTTCATTAGCATTGGGAACTAATCCGATAACGAATAACGATCCCTGGAAGATTAAGCTTGCACTCAGACAGCTTGATGAAAGTTTATCGAAAAAAGGTGAAATGATCGGTGCTGTATTAATTGTGGGTGGGGATGAAATTGTTCCTTTTCACAAATTACCCAATCCAACCGATGATTTTGATACTGCAGTGCCATCCGACAATCCATACGCAACCCTTGATGAGAATTACTATGTTCCACAATGGCCTGTCGGAAGGATTCCTGATGAGAAGGGACCTGATGCTGGTTTTCTGATCGAGCAATTTCGAAGGTTGATCTCTGAGTACAGTGCAAAATCCAAGTCAAATGCCAGCTCGAAGGGTGGCATGATTTCCTGGTTCGCATCTTTTCTGGCAAGCATATTTGGGTCTGACCAGGTAAGAATTTCAACCAATGAAAGTATAGGATACTCTGCAGAAGTCTGGCAAATGACCTCCGAAGCAGTATTTGACACAATAAGCGCAGCGAAAAAATTGATCACCTGTCCACCAGTTACTTCCAAAAATTTGGATCTACATAGACGACCAGCACGAAAATTTGGATATTACAATCTCCATGGACTTCAGGATGGACCTGACTGGTATGGACAAAAGAATCCCCTACGCACCAATGATGAATTGGATTATCCGGTCGCAATTAGTCCTAATCAACTTGGTAGAGAAATTACATCCTCCGAGATTGTCTTTAGCGAAGCCTGTTATGGTGCTCATATCATCGATAAACAAGCCGATGACAGTATGGCGCTAAAGTTCCTATCCACTGGCACCAGGTGTATGCTTGGCTCTACATGCATTGCTTATGGCTCTGTGGTGAGGCCACTTATCGCTGCCGATCTCCTTGCAAATGAATTTTGGCGACAAATACTGGGTGGTATTTCCACAGGTTATGCCTTGATGAGGGCAAAGATCAATTTAACCCAGATGATGATTAAGAAGCAAGGTTATCTGGACGGAGAAGACCAAAAAACCATCTTGTCTTTTGTTCTTTTTGGAGACCCACTGGCAAGTCTACACGGCATCAAGGGCATTGCCAAACCCCTGGTCAGGGCAAAGACCGTTCCTGATTTAAGATTGATAAATGATTCAAACGAAGAGGTTTCCTTTGAAGAAACCGGTTTACCGGATGAAATTCTCACCGAAGTGAAGGCAGTTGTTTCTAAGTACCTTCCTGGACTTCAAAATGGTGAGTTCTCATTCAATACCCAGAACTCGATCGGCAAATTCATCATGAGTACTAATGACAAGAATAAAGGCCAACCTAAACAAGGTGATCGACAGAATTACGTTGTTACACTAAAGAAATCTATTTCCCAGGACAAGATCAATCACCAATCCTTTGCTAGAATGACATTAAATCGCAGGGGGAAAATAATTAAACTTGCAATGTCCCGATAATTTAAAAAAAATTCCATGTTTTGAGGGTTAGTCAGTCAACTGACTAACCCTCTTTTTAGATATTAATTGGCTGTGGTAAAATACTTTTGGTTAAAAGGAATGGTCAAAGTATTATCAGGCTTTGATTGCCCTTGGAATTATGTGAATAGCATCGAATAATGGCACCAAATTTCCTTAACATCAAAGGAGAGTGACAATGTATGGATATAGTGGCAGGATCCTGCATATAGACTTGACCCAAAAGAAACATTGGATTGAAGAAAAGCCGGATGAATGGTTCAAACTTTGGATCGGTGGAGTCTCAATGGCAACCAGGCTTTGCTGGGAAAATATTAAACCTGGTTGTGACCCTTATTCACCCGATAATCCGATTTGTTTCGCCAATGGCATATTTACAGGCACGCCAGTACCTGTAGGTGGTAAGTATGGTTTGGCATCCAAGTCCCCACTGACTGGTTGGATTGGGGATAGTCTGTCTGGTAGTTGGTTATCCATTGCTATGAAAAGAGCTCGTTGGGATGGCATCGTAATCCATGGCAGTTCAGCAAAATGGATAGACCTCTTTATTGATGATGACCGCGTGGAGTTTCTAGATGCTACATATTTGCTGGGTAAAGGCACGTATGAAACAGAAGAAGCCATCCGCGAGAAATTTGGCGATGATCAGGTACGCTCCGCGACAATTGGACCATCTGGCGAGAATTTGGTTCGTTTTGCCAATGTGACCAACGATGGCCGGCAGGCTGGTCGAACAGGGCATGGCGCTGTTTGGGGTTCAAAGAAGCTTAAAGCTGTTTCCATCCGCGGTACATCCGGTATTAAAGTTGCTGACCCAGACACCCTGATGCAAATGTCATTTGACATAACAGCTGCAGCCCAGGGGGATTCCACAAAAAAATACCGTGTCTATGGCACCTCAACGAATATGTTAAACATGAACAAACTTGGCTTATTACCCACCCGTAATTACCAGGAAGGCACTTTCGAATTTGCCGAACTGGTAAGTGGTGAATACCTGGACGAACACTATAAAGTAAAAGTAATTGCCTGTACCCAGTGTCCTATTGCATGCGAGCAGATGTCAATGGTTAAGAAAGGACCTTTTGCAGGCTCAATGACAGGAATTGAGTATGAAAGTCTTCAGGCTGTCAGTTCCAATCTCGGTATCGGTGACATGACTGCTTGTA
This sequence comes from uncultured Anaerolineaceae bacterium, assembly GCA_964435475.1. Lineage (GTDB taxonomy): Bacteria > Chloroflexota > Anaerolineae > Anaerolineales > Anaerolineaceae > CAYSZB01. The sequence goes on from CAYSZB010000007.1 coordinate 35,690, forward strand.
TCAAGCTAGTAGACCTGGCAGATGCTTCAGGCATGGACTCCATGAGTATGGGAGTCACAATTTCTTATGCCATGGAATCCTTTGAAAAAGGTGTATTGAAAAAGGAAGACTTTGCTTGCAAAAAGCACCCGGAAGGGATCGAATTGAACTTTGGTAATGGTGAAGGTGCGGTAACTGTTGCTGAGATGATCAGGGACCGGGAAGGTATCGGTGCTTTGTTGTCCGAGGGAACCAGAATAGCCAGTAAAACGATCGATGCAGAGCGTGGTACTGAATCGTGGAAATGGGCGATGAACATTAAGGGTTTGGAATGCCCTGGCTATGATGTAAGAGGATTGAAAACATTCTCAGTTGGCATGGCAGTTGGTACACGAGGCGGGTGTCATAACAGGTCAGCAGCTTATGATCCTGATATCACTGGCGAAGTCAACCGGTTTACAGTCGATGAGACACGTGGCAGGGTTGCGGCAGCATCTGAAGAGTATGCTGCAGTATATGACACTTTACCAATGTGCAAATTCATTCGCCGTTGTTTCACTGGAAAAGCCGACCGATCTGGAGCTTGGCCTTCAATCGCAAAATTGATCAATGCAACCACCGGGTGGAATTTTGATTATGACGATGTTGATCTCATCGGTGTTCGCGCTCACACCATCAAGAAAGCCTTCAATATCCGAGAAGGTTGGAAAGAATCTGATGATGACCTGCCCTGGCGTTGGAAGAACGAGCCCATGACCAAGGGAGCATCTGCTGGTGTGGTCGTTTCCGACCAAGAACTTGAGTACCTGAAGCGACTTTACTACGAGGCAAAAGGTTGGACGTGTGATGGAATGATCCCCAAACAACATCTTATTGACCTTGGCATGCCTGATGTTGCAGAGCAAATTGGAGTCTGAGGAGAATTAAATGGTAGCATCCACATCAAAATTCAAGTATGTTGTTTGTGACCCTGCATTATGTATAGGTTGTCAGATTTGTGAATATGTTTGCTCATTTAACAAAACAAATGAATACAATTCCTATCGGAGCAGGATTCGTACCGTCAGGGTGGATGAGGTTCTGATAACAGCGATTGCCTGTCGAACCTGTGAGAATGCCCCCTGTGTAATCGCTTGTCCGAGAGATGCACTGACACAGGATCCGGAAACAGGCACCATCCGCATAGACGGTGTAAAATGTGATGGCTGCGCCTGGTGTCTTGAAGCCTGTGACTTTGGTGCAATTTCGATAAATCCAATGACCAAACTGGCTGAAATTTGCGACCAATGTGAGACGATCGAGGAAGGCCCTCAATGTGTTAAATGGTGCCCGAAAAATGCCCTTGAATACACCACACCCGATCAAAGGGCTCAACAGACCCGCCATCAGATTGTAAAAGATAGCATCCAATTCCCTGAAAAAGCCAAGGATCCCAGATGAGCGAAGAACCAAAAGAAAAAGAAGATCTTCGAATAGGTGTTTATATATGTCATTGTGGCACCAATATTGCTGGGGTAATTCCTCCCAAGGATGTTGTGGAATTTTCCAGCGATTTGCCAGGGGTTGTTCGGGCTACAGATACGATGTACGCCTGTGCAGATAGTGGCCAACGTTTGATCAAAGATGACATCAATAAATTTAACCTGAACCGGGTTGTTGTTTCTGCTTGTTCAGTTCGCATGCATGAACCAACCTTCCGCGCTGCTGTTTCCGAGGCTGGGATGAACCCATTCCTGATGGAAATGGCAAATATCCGAGAACAGTGTACATGGGCGCACGGTCACGATCGCGAAGGTGCCTTAAAAAAGGCCAAGGACCTGACTGCAGCTGCAATTGCCAAAGCTTCCTTTTTAACCCCACTGGATATGATCTCTGTACCAGTCTCAAAGAAAGCACTGGTCATTGGCGGTGGGGTTGCCGGCATTAGCAGTGCGCTGGACCTTGCAGAACAAAATATTGAAACAATACTGGTAGAAAAAGAAGCCACAATTGGGGGGGTTATGGCACAACTGAACAAGACCTTCCCCACCATGGACTGTAGCATATGAATTCTTGCACCAAAAATGGTTGACGCGGCGCGCCAACCGAAAATTGATGTCAGAGCATTTACTGAAGTTGAACGTGTTGAAGGTTTTGTTGGTAACTTTAAAGTTACCTTACGCGAAAAAGCCAAGTATGTAAGGGCGGATAGGTGCAATGGTTGTGGCGATTGTGCCAAAGTCTGCCCGATTGAAGTGCCAAATTACTTTGAAATGAATTTGGCACCACGTAAAGCGGCCTATGTCCCGATGAGTCAATCGGTCCCATTGATTTATTCGATCGACATGGATGCCTGCATCCACTGCTATAAATGTGTCGAAGCTTGTGGTCCTTTGGAGGCTATCGATTTTAGCCAGCAAGACAAGTTGGTCACTGAAGATATAGGCGCGATTATTGTGGCGACTGGTTTCTCCCATTTTGACCCATCTGTGATGGAAGAGTATGGCTATGGAAAATTTCCAAACGTTATCACGTCCATGGAAATGGAGAGATTGAACAACTCGGCTGGTCCGACAAACGGGAATTTGGTTCGCCCAACTGATCATAAGAATCCCGCAAAATTGGCTTTCATTAATTGTGTGGGATCCAGGGACAAACGGTACAACGAAAGTTGTTCAAATTTTTGCTGCATGTATTCAATCAAGAATGCAGTTCTTCTAAAACAGGTCAATCCTTCTCTGGATATCACCATTTATTACATGGATATCCGCACACCGTCCAAAGGTTACGAAGAATTCTACGATCGGGCTCGTAAAATGGGGATCAAGTTCATTCAAGGCCGTCCCAGCCTGATAACCGAAGACCAGGCAACCCACAACCTGACCGTTCATTCTGAAGATGTCTCCTTGGGCAAAGTAATCGATCACGAATACGATATGGTGATGTTAAACCAGGCAGCTATTCCTCAACCAGATCAAGGTCATGTCAGTTCAGTATTGAATGTTGTTCAAAGCCCTGGGGGATGGTTTATGGAATATCATCCAAAACTTCGTCCCATGGATAGCCCTACAGATGGTATTTTCTTTGCTGGTGCGTGCCAGGGGCCAAAAGACATACCTGCAAGCGTTGCTCAAGGTTCCGCAGCTGCATCCAGGGCTGGCAGGATATTGCATTCAGACAAATGGCAAATCGAACCAACTGTTGCGGTTGTGTGGCCAGATCGTTGTGTCAGCGCGCAGGGCCGTCCCTGCGGTATTTGTGCAAAGGCTTGTCCTTATGGTGCAATAGATTATGAGCAGGGTCGTGCAGCTTTGGTCATTTCAGCCAAATGTCATGGTTGTGGTGCTTGTGTGGGCGAGTGCCCGCATGACTCCATCACTCAACTGCATTACACAGATGCTCAGTTACTTGCCCAGGTAAGAGCTTTGTTGGCAACTGAACCGGAAAAGAAGATCCTTGCTTTCCGGTGCCATTGGTGTTCTTATGGTGGTGCAGATCTTGCTGGAACCAGTCATTTCGAATACAGCGCAAACGAAAGAGGCATCAAGGTCATGTGCTCAGCACGCATGGACAGCGATTTTATTTATGAAGCTTACAGGTTAGGCGCAGGTGGTGTATTGTATTCTGGTTGTCATCCACAGGATTGCCATTACATTACAGGCCAGGTGATCGGTGCAAAAAGAGCACAACGATTATCTGCTATGTTTGAACGTATGCAAATGACACCTGGCAGGTTCAGGGTGGAATGGATCAGTGCTGCTGAAGGCGATAAGTATGCCAGGGTGGTCAATGAAATGCAGGCTGTTCTGGATTCGATGTCACCCGAACAGCTTCACAACGAAATTGAGAGATTGAGCCCCGAAATGACAAAACGCCTCAATCGCTTCCCGAATGTTCCAGGTGTTCAAGTTGCCATGGATTTTTCTGATGGTCTATCCACCAGGATGATATCCAAGGAGCAGTTAGTATGATCCACGAAACTGAATTGAATCGTTTCTCAAATCAGGTGCGGGCGATTCCGGACGGTGAGCCATTGGATATGTGTTATTCCTGTGGAACTTGCACCAGTAAGTGTATGATTCAGCAGAAATTGGATCCTGAGTATAATCCTCGTAGGTTGCTGCACATGGTTATGCTGGACATGCGTGAAGAAGCTTACAACCACCCCACAATATGGCTGTGTTCAGAGTGTGATATTTGCTACCCGGCATGCCCCCAAAAGATCCATATTTCAGGTGTTTTAATGGCAGTCCGCTCCCTTGCAGTCCAGGATGGGAAGAGATCACTCATCGAACCAGCTCAAGTAGATGAACAAACCTGTGTAGCATGCGGTTTATGCGTGGCTGTGTGCCCATATGATGCCATAGAACTTGTCAATAAAAAGATCCCTTACAGAGGATTAATCGATATAGCCCAAGTCAATTCTGCTAAATGTATGGCTTGTGGATTATGTGGTGCGGTTTGCCGCTCAACTTCCATTGGAATACATGCTGAATTCTCCAATGACAAGGTCGTTGGAGATCTTTGGAAATGGCTCAACCCTCTGCCAGAGGTGACAATATGACAGACCGAAAACCCCGCATTGTTTTATTCCAGTGCCAGTGGTGCCTTTACACTGAAATTGATCAGCACTGGGTTGACCATGATTTGCCATCAAACATCCAATTGATTAAAGTTCCTTGCACAGGCCGCATTAATCCTTTATTTATCTTGAACGCAGTTCAAGGTGGAGCTGATGGCATCATGATTTGTGGTTGTGTACCCGAAAAATGCCATTTCAAAGAAGGAAACTTTTCAGCACGCCGTCAATTGGATGAATTTGCAAATTTCCTGGTCTTTACCGGTTTTGATATCAAAAGAATTCGTTTTACTTGGATCGACCTTCAGGAACAGGGACGAATTCAAAGAGAGCTTTCCTCAATGGAAAATGATCTTTTTGTTTTAGGTCCATCAGTTGCCCTTGCTACCCGCCATCCATTAGAAGGAGAACAATCATGAGTGATCTTGAATTACATCTCCGCAGTGAAGTTGCCAGAATTTTACAGGATGGATCGGTCGACCTTGTTGTCGGTTTTGAGGCAGAATCAATACCACTCAAACCGCAACCAACATTTATTGAAGACTCTAAGGATGCAGACAGACTCATTATTAATGGTTTTTGCCAAAATAATCTGGCAACATTCTTGACACGTCTGCCAAAAGAAAAGCGCATTGGCATTGTAGTACGTGGATGTGAGTCAAGATCAATAAATGCCCTCATCGTAGAAAACCAGCATGCACGCGATAAGCTTTACCTTATTGGTGTACCATGCCATGGAATTATTGATTGGAGGAAGGTTGAAGCCCTTGCGGGTGAGAATATTATCTCGGCAGAGGAGAATGAGAATATTGTCAATGTTCACACTATCCGGTCTCAATTTTCAATAGACCGGGGTGACCTATTACATGATTCTTGTGCCCGATGCCTTCATCCCAATCCGGTATCTCCTGATATCATGCTAGGTGAACTACTGCCGGAGGGCGATCCTGTACTGGCACGAAGTGTCGTAGATGAGTTCCAATTACTGAGCAGTGAGAAAAGATATGCATTTTTTACTCAGGAGGCAGAAAGGTGTATCAGGTGCTACGCATGTCGTGAAGCATGTCCAATGTGTTACTGTACAGAGTGTTTTGTGGATCATGCCAATCCCCGCTGGACAGAAAGTACGATCTCGCCAGCTGGAACACAAGCATGGCACATTGTTCGAGCCTTTCATCAAGCTGGCAGGTGTGTCAGTTGTGGAGCATGTGAAAGAGCCTGCCCGATGGATATCAAGATGACCTACCTGACAGATAAATTGAATGATGATCTGCGTCGTCTTTATGGTTTCCAGGTTGGCATGGATACCTCTACCCAACCTCCATTTGCAGCATTCAGCCTGGATGACAAAAAACGCTTTATCAGTTAGAAAGGTGACTTAATGTACTATCAAATAGAAAAAAATGAAATCACCAATCTCCTGGATCATTGGATGAAGCTAGCCAGTGTCTTTGCACCGACCGAAAAAGGTCAGTTTACGGTTTTTGAGAATTTAATGCATGGGGATGAATTAAGAATCAATGGTCCCCATAACACACGTTATCCGCCCAAATCATTATTCTTACCGCAGTCCGAGAGACTTTTTACACTGAAAAACGGCAATTTGGTTGAACCAAAGATCAATAACGAGCCTCGTATCGTTTTTGGCATCCGACCCTGCGACGCACATGCCCTTACCCTTCTTGATACGGTATTTCTGACTGACCAGTATAAAGATCCATATTGGCAAGCTGAACGCGAACGTACGATTCTTGTTGGGTTGGGTTGCGATGAACCATGTGCTTCATGCTTTTGCACGACAGTTGGATCTGGACCATTTGGAACTCGTGGTTTGGATATTCTTTTTATTACACTGAATGAGAAGTACATCATAAAACAGGTGACTGAAAAAGGCGGCTCATTGCTAACTGACCTTCGTAAAGTACCTGATACCATTGAAACTGAGATCCAGAAATTAGAACAAAAAGCAATTGACAGTCTGCCTATCGCTTTCGAGACAATAGACATACGTAAAAATTTTTACAAATTGTTTTCTGAAGCCTACTGGCAAAAGGTTTCACAATCCTGCCTGGGCTGCGGAGTATGCACATTTCTCTGCCCCACCTGTTACTGTTTTGATATAGTGG
>CAYSZB010000007.1:42452-69597 GCA_964435475.1 uncultured Anaerolineaceae bacterium
GGCTGCGGAGTATGCACATTTCTCTGCCCCACCTGTTACTGTTTTGATATAGTGGATGAAGCACAACGCGGTGAGAGGGTTAGGAATTGGGATACATGCATGTTCCGAATATACTCACAGGAAGCTTCCGGTCATAACCCGCGCCCCTCACGCCTCGAACGTACCCGCCAACGCCTGATGCATAAATATGCCTATTGGTTGGATAGCATTAATGAGATTGGATGTACTGGTTGTGGCAGATGTGTTCGCTATTGTCCGGTCGGCCTGGATATCCGCGACATGATCCGCAAAGCCCAAAACTGGGAGGTGGTCGAATGACTGATAACAACACGAACCCCTACAAACCGATGCCAATGCGCATCTCCCGGGCTTACTATGAATCCAATGATCATTCCTTAAAAACGTTCGAGTTGGATTTTTTAGGTGCTTCAGACTGCGATTACTTTTTTGCACACTATAATCCTGGCCAATTTTGCCAGTTATCCATTTTCAATAAAGGTGAGGCACCATTTGGTGTAGCTTCAGCAGCCTGGGAAGGCAAATTTGTGCGTTTCACGGTTCAAAAGATGGGTACTTTCACTCAAGCGATCCACCGTTTGAAGGTGGACGATCAAATTGGCATGCGTGGACCTCTTGGCAATGGTTTTCCTCTGGATATGTGGCGCGGGAAAAACCTGGTCATTGTGGGTGGTGGTTGTGCTTTTTCTACGTTATACGCATTGACAAAGCATATTCAGCATCCGGATTTTCGTAATGATTATAATGAACTCATAGTCATTTATGGGGCGAGAAATTCCGGACTTTGCATGTATAAGCAGGATATCCAAAGTTGGTATGACCGTGATGACATGCAACTCCATCAAGCCATTGATGTTCCCGAAAATGAGTGGCTCCATCACGTGGGTTATGTGCCAGATGTGGTTAGGGAAGTTGCACCTTCACCTGATAACGCTGTGGCGATTGTGTGCGGGCCACCAATCATGACAAAATTTACCCTACCTGCACTGACCGATCTAGGTTTCGCTCCCGAGGCGATTTTTACTTCACTCGAAAAAAGGATGAAATGTGGGATCGGGAAATGTGGTCGATGTAACATAGGGCCTGCTTATATATGCAAGGATGGTCCTGTCTTTTCTTTGGCAGAACTGCAATCTTTGCCAGCAGATATCTAATTGGAGTAACTGATGAGTCAACGTGGAATAGCTCAAAAATCTTTCGATGAGCACAAAATGACAATAGAACGCCCTATGGTTACACGTCATTACTTGATGACGTGGAACCTGGACAAATGTGTTGGTTGCCAAATGGGTCCAACCGTATGCCCAAAACAAGCGCTGACCCATGTGAATGGTGAAATTGTTGACGGCCACCTCGCCAAAAAACCTTCCGTTGATGTGGATGAAAAATTATGCGTAAACTGTGGCATGTGTGTTGTGGTTTGCCCTGTGCATGCCATATCGATCGAGGTCAATGGTGAGCCTGAAATTCCAGTACAAAAGTATGAAGCATTCCCGGAACTTATAGCCAAGACGATATTTAAGAAAGAAGACTTCGATTTTAGTCTGAAGGATTTCGTTATTGAAAATTGTTCTGCAAATGTTATTTCGTATGATCCTGCAAGAGATACTATGCGTGTGGACTTCCAGAACTGCATTCACTGTCGCCAGTGTGAAGTTGCCAGCAAAGGCGCGTTTGCTGTTCAACAGCCCTGGCAAGGCTCAGTCATCCTTGATACCGAAAAATGCGTACCTGGCTGTGTGGCTTGCTCGGATATTTGTCCAACGAGAGCCTTACACCTTGATGAAAATGGCAAATTGGTCCTGGCTGATTATTATTGCATCAAATGTGGCTCGTGCATGCATGTCTGCCCGATTAAACCCAAATTCGATGAGATCCATTACTCATTTGAATCTCAGGGTATGACCTTGGAACGCACATTTGAACAATTATCCAATGCAAATGAATTACCCATAATCGTTGAACGATGGCGGGTCAACCATAAACCGGTGACCAGCGCTTCCTGGGTTGAAGCTCTAAGAAAGCTCTCTGATGATAAGGCGAAGTCTGTTGAAATCGATCGCAAACGTGCTTTAAAACGGGCTGACCTGATAAAGGCATTGAAGGGGTACACCCTGCCGCCTGAATTGAAATCCCATAAAGGCTAGTTTGTGTTGTTAAAGTAAAAAGGTCTTCTTGTGAAGACCTTTTTGCATTAATTAAATCGTTGCGCTAATTATTTAATTATTTCTTGAAACGCACAAACCACTTTTGATATATCTTCATCTGAAATCCAGTAATGTGTGACAAGTCGAAATTGACGGTTATCCACCTTCCCTATTAATATCCCCTCATCCTTCAATCGGTCAAGCAATTCTAAAGGTGAAATTCTCACTGTTTCTTCCATAGACAGGAATATCATGTTTGTGTAAGGAGTACCCATATCTATACGCAATCCCTTGACCAACGCTAACTTCGATGAAAGTTCTCTGGCTCTTTGATGGTCGTCGGCTAAACGATTGACCATGGAGACTAAAGCCACCGTCCCTGCAGCTGCAATAATCCCGGCTTGCCTCATTCCGCCACCCAATTGTTTTCGAATTTTCTTACACCTTTTGATAAAGTCCTTTGATCCGCATACGACAGAACCTACAGGTGCACATAATCCCTTGCTAAGGCAGAATGTGACGGAATCCGCATTTCGTGTAAGGTTTTCTGCGCTGGTGTTTAATGCAATGGCTGCATTAAATACTCTTGCCCCATCAATGTGAAGCAATAAACCTTTGTTATGAGCTAATGTAGCAACCTCGTTTGTATATTTTTCACTGATTGGGACTCCCCCACACCGATTATGGGTGTTTTCTAGGATCACCATTCTCGACCGGGGATGATGGTCATCATTACTGCGAATGGCATGTTCGATTTCTTGGAGATTTATTGTTCCATCGGGTTGATTGGTCAACGTGTGAGGGAAAACGCCACCCAATGCGGAAATGCCACCACCCTCAAAGAGGAAGGTATGGCCTTTGGTTCCCATGATCACTTCATCTCCCCGTTCACAATTCGCCAATACACTGACAAGGTTGCCCATTGTTCCTGAAGTGACAAAAATGCCAGCTTCCTTGCCTAACATTTCAGCAGCCAATTCCTGTAAAGCATTTATGCTGGGGTCCTCTCCATAGACATCATCCCCTACTTCTGCCAGGGTCATTGCCTTGCGCATTTCCTCAGTAGGTTTGGTTACAGTATCAGAACGCAGATCGATCATCTAGACCTCAAATCATTTAGAATTTCTTTTAGTTCTTCCGGTATTGAGGCGGTCAAAGTAGTTAATTCATTGTCACCATATGGAATAAATTCAATTTTATACGCATGCAAAAAGAACCGGTTCAGATCGATGCTCGGTCTCTTTTTACCGTAGACCTTATCACCAGCAATGGGTGTCCCAACAAATGCCATATGTACTCTGATCTGGTGAGTTCGCCCCGTTACAGGACTAATGCTCAACAAAGAATGGTCTGAAAATCTTTCAACTTCACAATAATCAGTGACAGCATTGCGACCTTCTCCATGGTGACCGATGGAAATCTTTTGCCTGTGAACTGGATCCCGCAATAATGGCACATCGATTCTTCCTTCAGACGTGGGAGGATTTCCATCCACAAGTCCTAGGTAGGTTTTATGGATCTTGTGCGTTTTAAATAGGTTGATATACCACTCATATGCCCGTTGAGACCTTGCCAGGATTAATACACCCGAAGTATCCTTATCAAGTCTATGCACTATCCCCGGCCTATCCCTCTGTCCAACACTAATAATTTCAGGCCACCTATTTTTTGCATAGCCAGCAATTGATGCTGTCTCATGCCCTGAACCTGGATGGACTACAAGCCCAGCCGGTTTATTAATCACAATAGTATCAGAGTCAACGTATAGCTCTTCTATGTTGAATGTTGAATAATCAGTTGACGTTTTTTCTTCTTCAATAATTTCTAAATTTAGTTTCTGTCCGCTTATTAAGCGATAATTGCACTTATCAATCCTGATCTCGTCAATTTTTAAGTTTCCGATTTCAATGAGGGATTGAATTTTGGACCTTGATAATTCTGGAATCTTTCCAACCAGGAATTTGTCAACCCGTAAATTCTGTCCATCAATATCCACATAAAAATTCCAGCTTGTTCCGGGCATCATCCTTATCCCTGGTTAAGGGTTTCCTTCTCGACGATTTCCACTGTCGTCTCTTTCTTATTTTCCAGATTCTTCTTGATTTTCCGTTCTTCTAACCATACACCCAACAAAAGAACGCCTACCCCTATCGTTATGCTGGAATCAGCCACATTAAAGACAGCAAAATTACCCAAAGATATAAAATCGGTAACATAACCCTGGTAAAGACGATCGATAAGGTTACCTACTGCACCAGCCAACTGCATTGCCATCGCTATTTTCAAAAGAATTTCGGAATCCTTAAGCTTTTGGAAGTAGTAGATAATCGCAAACGAAACGATTACCGCTAGGATCGCAAATATAGGTCCACCATCTTGAAACATACCAAAAGCTGCGCCTGTATTATGCCAGTTGACAATCCTGGCAATTGGAGCTAACCACGGCCAGGGAACCCATGTTTCACCAGTTAACAGGTGCTGTCTAACCCAATATTTGGTTACCTGATCCAGGGCTATGATCAACCCGGCAATCCCGAATAAGAATAAATACTTTCGAACCTGCTTTATCCTGATCATAACTTTTAGTCAGACACCTTTTTTATGCTGATTGTCAGCGATTCACCATCGAATGTATCCGATTCGGTGGGAATAACTTGAGGAGCTTCCTCGTTTAAGATTCTTACAGCCAGTGTTTCGTTGGATATGTAGTCAGCAAATGCGTTAATGGCACTTACTAGCCCCGTAGAAGCTGTGAAGTAGAGTTCGATGCGGTCTGATATCTCCAGGCCGGCATCCTTTCGCAATGCTTGCACACGTCGGACAACTTCCCGGGATAATCCCTCATTTATCAGTTCAGGGGTTAAATCAGTGACCAAAGCTGCCATGTATGGTCCTTCAGATGCCACCTCAAACCCAGATTTCGATTGAGTATGAACTTCAACTTCATCATTTTCAATCAGGTAAGCTTTACCTTCAATATTGACAAGCAAAGAGCCGCCATCCAGCAATCGTCTTGCCGACTCTTCTACAGGAAGGTCAAGTATCGCCTGGCGGATCTTGGGATAAATGCCTTTGTATTTTTGCCCCAGTTGTTTTGGGAGAGGATTAATGGTGTAATTAACCGCCTCTGAAGCACCATCAAGCAATCGGACTGATTTTACATTTAATTCATCAGTCAACAGGTCCTGATACTGCCTCACCACAAGTTGATCTTCAAGGGACCCGACGGCAAAGGCCACCTCGGCTAATGGCTGCCGGACTTTTATGTTTCCTTTGTTTCTTGCTGCATGCCCAAGCGAAACCAGCCGTAAAACAGTGCTCATGGATCGGTTTAGGTTTTCATCGATTCGTGATTCATCTGCCTTTGGCCAATCACATAAATGCACCGAGATCGGGCTTTCAGGATCAATTGATCGAACCAAATTCTGATAGAGTTCATCCGCCAGGAATGGCATTGTTGGAGCCATTAACTTTGAAATAGTCACTAATGCTAGGTACAGTGTGTAATATGCCGCTGCTTTGTCACTGTCCGATCCTGATTTCCAGAATCTTCGGCGTGATCGTCTTAAGTACCAGTTTGAAAGTTGGTCTACAAAACGTTCGATCGGTCGGGTTGCACTAAGCACATCATAAGCATCATAAGCAGAGGTTACATCCCTTATTAGCGCATTTAATGCGGACAGCAACCAGTTATCCAACGTAGAAAACTGGGGAATAACCAGGGAATCCGGTGTCCATTCGTCTAGGTTGGCATAAGTGACAAAGAAAGAGTAGGTATTCCAGAGTGTCAGCGAGAAATTGCGCACCACCTCACCTACAAGATCTTTACTGAAGCGCCTTTCATTGCCTGGAGGGCTCGAAGTATAGAAATACCATCGTGTAGCATCTGCGCCATGAGTGTTGATCACATCCCAGGGATCAACAATATTTCCCTTGGATTTGGACATTTTCTGACCCTCGCTATCTAGGATCAAACCAAGGCAGATCACATTTTTATATGGCGTTGCATCAAACACCAGCGCACCAATCGCTAACATAGAGTAGAACCATCCCCTGGTCTGATCCACCGCTTCGCTAATAAAATCTGCCGGAAATTGTGATTCGAATTCTTCTATATTTTCAAATGGGTAATGCCACTGCGCGTAAGGCATACTGCCAGAATCAAACCATACATCGATCAGTTCTTTTACTCTACTCATTTGTCCATGGTCACATTTTGGACAGGCAAACGTAATTCGATCTATGAAAGGTCGATGAAGATCAAGCTCAGCGCAATCCTTTGCTGAAAGACGGCTTAATTCTTCAACAGAACCAATACATTCCTGGTGATGACAGGAACCGCATTCCCATACAGGTAATGGTGTACCCCAATACCTGTTCCTACCTAATGCCCAATCGATATTGTTCTCAAGCCAGTTTCCGAATCGTCCGTTCTTGATGTGGTCCGGGACCCAATTGATTTCCTGATTCAGTTCTAGAAGTCTGTTCTTGATCGAACTGGTTTTTATGTACCATGTGGGTCGTGCACAATATAAAAGAGGTGTGCTACACCTCCAGCAAAATGGGTATGAGTGGTTGTACTTTCCAATTCGGAACAACAGCCCTCGATCTGAAAGGTTTTGCACGATCAATGGGTCAGCATCTTTTACGAAGATCCCAGCCCATGGACTGATCTCGCTCTTGAATTTTCCTTCATCATCAATTGTCATAAGTAGTGGCAGGTCATTGTTTGACGCCACCTGCATATCATCTGCACCGAAAGCAGGTGCAATATGCACAATACCTGTGCCGTCTGTGGTTGTGACGAAATCTGCCAGGACTATGTAATATGCTGATTTTTCTGATGGCATGAAAGTAAATAACGGTAGGTAACGTTTTCCTTTCAACTGCCTTCCTTTATAGGTCTTTGATACTTCATAATCTTTGCCTGCTAAAACCTGCGGAATCAGGCTTTCTGCCAGGATTATTTTTTCTTTATCATCTCCCTCACAAATTGAAACGGTCGCATAAATCACATCAGGATGAACTGCCAATGCCACATTACCGGGCAAAGTCCATGGCGTAGTAGTCCAAACAAGGAGAGATGTGCCTTTTTCATCAGCCAACGGAATTTTGACAAATAATGATGGATCATCGGTCATTTCGTAGCCTTGAGCTACCTCATGATCACTTAAGGGGGTTCCACACCTGGGGCAATAAGGAACGATCTTGGACCCCTGGTATAAAAGTCCTTTATTCCAGATATCCTTTAATAACCACCACACACTTTCAATATATTCGTTCTTATAAGTAACATATGCTCGGTTGAGATCTACCCAAAAGGCAATCCGTTCCGTCAGTTTCTCCCAGTCCTGGATCCGGGCGAATGCCGATTCACGGCAAAGTGCATTAAACTTTTCTACACCATAGGCTTCGATCTGGCTTTTATTGTTGAATCCCAATTTTTTTTCTACTTCGATCTCTACTGGAAGTCCATGAGTATCCCACCCACCACGCCGATCTACGTAAAACCCTTGCATCGACTTATATCTTGGGAAGATATCTTTAAATGCTCTAGCCAGCACGTGGTGAATTCCCGGTTTTCCATTAGCGGTTGGAGGTCCTTCAAAGAACACATACCTGGGATTACTCGTCCGTTGGTCTAGTGACTTTTGGAAGACAGAATTAGCGCGCCAGAACCTCAACATAGATTCTTCCAATATAGTTACATTCATTTTTGACGAAACTGCTTTAAACATTTAACCTCCAAAAAAAAGAACTCATCCCTTTCAGGGACGAGTTCTTGCTCGCGGTACCACCCTGGTTCCTGATTTTTCAGGCTCTCAGTGAGAACGTCGATTTATAGCTCTCTGAGCGTGCTAACGGAACTCACTCCGGCTCCCTTACTCGCCAATATGGTTTTCAGTTCGCTGCTCCTGAAGGATTTTCAAATTGCTCGGCAACCCTGTTCACACTGTACCAGGGCTCACTGTTACAATTGCAATTTTACTCGTTTCAATCAATGCATTTTATTTCTTACCGAATTATCCCATAAAGTAAATTTAAGGTCAATTGGCACTGTACTTCACAAAAAAAGCACCCTCTCGAGTGCTTAAGGGTGCCTGGACGGTTTCGAACCCTCAACCTCCTCATCCACAGTGAGGCGCTCTGCCGTTGAGCTACAGGCACCACGATCAGGCTAAGATTTTAGCATAAGGTAGGCGCTTTATCAAGGAGTCTCTTTATTTCATCAACGATCAAATAATCACTCACCGTGCATTGTTCTTGCGTTTTAAGGTCCTTGATGGTTATGATATTTTTTTGTATTTCATCAGGGCCAATGATCAAGACATAATTGACCCCAATTTTATCTGCATACTTCAGTTGTTTGGACAATTTCTCATAGGTCGGAAAAGTAAGAACATCAATTTCTTTATCTCGTAATTCAGAGGAGAGACGGAAACTATACTCAAGGCAACTTTCATCAAAAACAGTCACCATAATCCGAGAACTTGATGAAATATTTGGTGGTATGCACCCGAGATCTCTTAAGAGGATCTCAATAACAACATCACCCATTGCAAAACCAACGCCTGGCAATGGGTTTCCCCCGACATCTGCCACCAGGTTATCATAATGCCCACCGCCAAATATCGCACGATAATGACGTCCAACATCCCTTCCCTCAAACACAATGCCCGTATAATAATCCAACCCTCTGACTACCTTGGGGTCAAATTCTACATAATCCTGGATTCCCAACCAGTTACACACTTGAAAAAAGGATACAAGTTCTTCAGATTCTTTCCAGAGATCTTGCTTGAAAAGTAAGTCTTCCAATCTCCCAACTTGTTCACTTGTTAATCCAAGGTCTTGAGCAAATTCCTCCCATTTGTCTTTCTCAAGTTTATCAACCCTGTCAATCAACTTGACTACGGATTCGCTCAATTCTGGACTTATCCCCAGGGATTTTATGCTCTTTTCCATCAGGCGTCGATCGTTAATGTAAATTTTTACCTTCTCGCTGGACAGGCCAACCTGTTTGAAAAAATCTACTGCCACGGCAACAATTTCAGCATCAGAATTTATTGAATTACTTCCGATTTGGTCAATATTCCACTGGAAGAATTCACGGCTTCTGCCTTTCTGGGGTCTCTCATAACGCCAGAAAGGGCCAAATGAATACCATCGGAGGGGAAAAAACAATTCATTCTGTTTTGACGCTACCATCCTTGCCAGGGAAGGTGTTAACTCGGGGCGCAGTGCAATAAGGTCTCCACCTCGATCAGGAAAAACAAAGCTTTGTTCCTTTACCAGTTCATCACCCGACTTGGCTGCATAGAGATCGATTGTTTCCAGGCACGGAGCATCATACTCCTGGTAGCCAAATTTTCGAGAACAATTGTGCATGGCACTGATTATCCATCTACGGATCATCATGGATTCAGGGTAAAAATCTCGGGTTCCTTTGACTGGGCGAATAATACTATTCATGTATCACCTTATCCTATAAAATCCAAAGTATAACATGGCTTAATAATACGATAAAATATAACAATAAGATTACAACTTAGAAGGGTAGTTACATGAAGATAAAAGAAATACTTGAAATTTCCGAAGGCAAGTTGTTAACCGACATTTCTGGCTTGGAAATTGAAGTGAAAGGTGCCTTTGCCGCTGACCTGATGAGTGATGTTCTTGCTTCAATTCAGCCAGATGCTATTTTGTTGACCGGTTTATGCAATCCCCAGGTGGTACGAACTGCCTTGATTGCTGATGTAAGAGCAGTCGTTTTCGTAAGAGGAAAAGATCCAGTTGCGGAAACGATCTATCTCGCTGAGCAAGAAAATTTTCCCCTCATTTCATCCCCATTAGGCTTGTACGAACTCAGCGGCCGACTGCACATGGCAGGCTTGTTGTCTTTGGAAAAAAGAGTTAATGGCTTCTCAGACGAATTGTAAGTTCAAATAATTCTAATATGGCATCTAAGAATCCTGTTTTATCAGATAAAGAGGCAGAAAGCATAACTCGCACTGAGGAATTAGCTTACGAGCTTCATATTGAGGAGGTCATGACAAAAAATGTCAAGACATTAACTCCTCAGATGATCATGCGGGATGCGCTTGATACTTTCCAGAAAAACAGGATTTCAGGAGCACCCGTTCAAGAAGAAGGCAAGCTTATTGGTATTCTTTCCATTGAAGATCTAATTCGCTCGCTAAGGGAGGGTCGGGTCGATCTGAAGGTGTCAGATTACATGTCTACCAATGTATTGACAGTAAAGTCCTCTGACCCCCTGATTGAAGCATTAAAAATATTTGTTCGTACTAAAGTAGGACGCTTGCCAGTACTTGATGATGATGGCCAACTCGTTGGCATTATCACAAAAGGCGATCTGACAAATGGTCTGTTGCAGGCGTTGCAAAGAGAATACCATGCTGAGGAATTGATCCGCTACAGAGCTTCTCATTTGTTTGAGGATATCGTATCAGATAGGACCAGCCTGATCCTCAGGTACAACATAAAAAAAGGTGACTTTACACATGGTGGCGCTGCTTCTTCACATATAAAGAGAGCCCTGTTGCGGTTAGGCGCGACGCCCCAGGTTGCCCGCAGGTGTGGTATTGCGGTCTATGAATCTGAAATGAACCTGATCATTCACACAAATAATGGTGGCACATTAAGAGTCGAGATTGAACCGCAAAAGATTACCATGGAAGCGTATGATGATGGCCCAGGCATTCCAGATATTGACCTGGCAATGCAACCTGGCTACTCTACTGCCTCTGAATCAGTTAGAGAAATGGGTTTTGGAGCAGGCATGGGTTTGGTGAATATAAAAAGATGTGTTAACGAGATGAAGATCGTCTCATCAAAAGAACGGGGCACCAATATTTTCATGGTCATGCTGCTTGATTCTAATGAAAGCGATCTAATTCCCTAAGAATAGGTGATTATGGATCTTCAGCAAATCGTAGATTATTTACACTTAAGAATCCTTACCACCAAAAGAGATCTGGCTGGTATTACCGTAGAATCTGGGTATATCTCTGACTTATTAAGTTGTGTCATGACCGGAGCAAAGAGCAAAGCAATTTGGGTTACACTAATAGCCCATAGCAATATTGTCGCAGTTGCCTCACTGTTGGAATTACCTGCCATAATTATTACTGAAGATGCCCAGCCAGACGTACCCACAATTTCAAAAGCAGACGACGAAGGTATTATTTTGTTAAGCAGTCCTCTACCTTCTTTCCAGATCGTTGGCCAATTATGGGATCTTGGGTTAAGAGGTATGTAATATCCCGTGTATCCTGATCTGAAGACATATCGTGCAGAGTTTCATGTTCATACTGTGCTGTCTCCCTGCGCAGGCATAGAAATGATTCCTCCTTTGATAGTGCAAGCTGCTATTGAAAAGGAGATCTCTATCATAGGCATCACCGATCATAATCATTCCGCAAACGCCAAGGCTGTGATCAAAGCCGCATTAAACCTGCCTCTACATGTACTTCCGGGAATGGAAGTTCAGACGGCCGAGGAGGTACATTGCCTTTGTTTGTTTGACACGCTTGAACAAGTACATCTACTTCAAAATTTAGTGGATGAGCATCTACCGGAAGTACCAAATAATGTTGAATTTTTTGGTGAGCAATTTATTGTCGATGAAACAGGAGATTTCCTCACAAACGAGGATCGCTTGTTAATTAATTCAGCCTCCATTTCAATAGATGATGTCTGCCAGTTTGTAAATGAATTAGGTGGTCTCTTTATCCCTGCCCATGTCAACAGGGAGGCATTTGGATTGCTTTCACATCTGGGATTTGTGCCCCCCACCATGGATGTTCCTGCTTTGGAAATCTCCCGTCATATTTCAGTTGCTGACGCCTACAAGAAGTTTCCCCAGATATCAAAATACAAGCTAATCCAAAGTGGCGATGTCCACTTTCTGGATGATTTTCTTGGGATCAACCAATTATTGATAGAAAAACCTTCGATCGAAGAAATTAAGTTGGCTTTGTCTGGTAGTAATTCAAGAAAACTATCAATTCTTAACACTTAGAAATACACTTCTCATAGTAAAATAAAGATTGCGTTTTGACAAAGAAAACGCCCGAAAGATTGAGTAAATTTAATAACCTTAGGAGAGTTTTACTTGGAACCTATAAATAAGACCACTACAAATCCTCTGGACAATCCGGAGACAAAAGCCACAATAGATGAGATTCTTGAAGCAAATAAGCATCTACAGGGTGCTACAATGGTGATCCTCAATGAGATCCAGGACAAGATCGGTTTCATTTCACAGCCAATTCAAAATTACATAGCTGAGCAATTGGGGATTCCGGTTAGTCGTGTTCATGGCGTGGTCTCTTTTTATTCCTTCTTTACTACAACACCGCGAGGCAAGCATACAGTCAAATTTTGCATGGGAACTGCTTGTTACGTGGGGGGTATTACCCAGATCATTGAAAAAGCGAAACAGATACTTGGCGTAGAACCCGGTCAAACAACACCGGATGGTCTGATCACCCTTGAAAATTGTCGTTGCGTTGGTGCCTGCAGTCAGGCACCTGTTGTGGTGATTGACGAGATAGTTAACGGACGGGTCCAGCCAAATAAGTTCCCCAGGTTATTACAGGGGTTGGATTAGTTAGGGGTAGCCTTTGAGAGAGATTTGCTTGCATATCCTCGATATTGCAGCAAACAGTGTTTCTGCTGGCGCAAAAAAGATCGTAATTACTATCGAGGAGAACCTTAATAACGACATCCTGAAAATAACCGTTATGGATAACGGTAAGGGAATGGATGCAGACATGGTAAAACGTGTTGCTGATCCATTTACAACCAGTCGCACAGAAAGAAGAGTTGGCTTAGGGATCCCTCTCTTTAAGTTCGCTGCCGAATCAAGCAATGGTTGGTTCAAAATTGATTCCGAGCTGGGTAAAGGGACCTCGGTTACAGCAGTGTTCCAATTAAGCCATATTGATAGAATGCCACTGGGAAATGTCGCTGACACTTTATTGCTTCTTGAGATGGGCACTCCAGAGATCAACTGGGTATTTTCTGTAAGACGGGATGATCAAGAATTTTATCTGGATGATACAGAGATAAAGAATGAGTTGGAAGGAATTTCGATCACTGAGCCTGATGTCATTCGGTTCATGCGGAATTTGTTTGAAGAAGGTATCAGTGCAGTTAATTTAATTAATTAGGAGAAAAAGAATGCCAACAATTAAATCATTAGACGATCTGAAAAGAATTCGCGAAGAAGCTTTGCGAAAGCAGGAGTTGAAAGCAACTACTGGCAAGATTGAGGTTATTGTGGGAATGGGCACAGTCGGAATTGCAGCCGGTGCACGGGAAACGCTCAAATCCATCCTTGATTATGTGGATCATAAGCACCTGGAGAACATCATTATTCGCCAGACCGGTAATATTGGCTTGGACTCTTTCGAGCCGATCGTCCAGGTGGTTTTACCCGGAGCTGAGAAGGTTTCTTATGGAAGAGTAAACCCTGACATGGCTAAAGAGATCATGGAAAAACATGTTCAAAACGGCCAGGTTGTAACTGACTACAAAGTTGAAGGTTAATATTTCATAGAAGTTGCTTGATATCTAATTTGGAAGGATTATTATGCCATTTTACAGATCAACTGTTCTTGTTTCCATTGACCCAATATGTATTGAAAAAGGCGCATATGAGTTAATTGATTCTCTAAACGATGAATTGATCAAAAAAGGTCTCATTGATGAAGTTCAAATCTTGGAGACACCCCGCTTGGGGGACCCGGAGGTTTACGGTCCTGATTTAACAATATATCCCGAAGGGACTCACTATGCAAATCTATCTTTTTTTGACATTCCTCGCCTAGTAGAAGAGCATTTCATAAAGGGCAGGATTCTCAATCAATATGCGGCCAAAATGGCAGACAATATTGACGAAGAATTAGGTGCACTCCGACCAAAAGAAAAACGGGTTGTCCTTCGAAATATTGGCGTCATTGATCCAAGAAATATTGAGGATTACTTTGCTTACGATGGATATATGGCACTTGGAAAAGTGCTAACTGAAATGACACCTGATCAAGTGATCCAGGTCATATTGGATTCAAAACTACGGGGTAGGGGTGGTGCAGGATTTCCAACTGGCATGAAATGGCGTTTTGCGCGCCAGGCAGAAGGTGATATCAAGTACCTGATCTGCAACGCTGATGAAGGTGATCCTGGTGCGTTTATGAATAGGCGCGTCCTTGAAGGCGACCCCCATTCTGTAATCGAAGGTATGATCATTGCTGCTTATGCGATTGGCGCCAAACAGGGTTACGTTTACTGCCGTGCTGAGTATCCGATTGCAGTTAGCACCTTGAACCTTGCCATCAAACAAGCCAGGTCCATGGGATTGCTTGGCAAGAATATCTTGGGAACTGATTTCTCCTATGACATGGAAGTACGTATGGGTGCGGGTGCGTTTGTTTGTGGCGAGGAAACTGCCTTAATGGCATCCATCGAGGGTGGCAGGGGCGAACCCAAAGCTCGTCCTCCCTTCCCTGCCAATAAGGGCTTGTGGGGAAAACCAACCAATATCAATAATGTAGAAACCTATGCAAATGTTCCTCAGATTATTCTCAAGGGTGCTGAATGGTACTCAGGAATGGGAACGGAGAAAAGCAAAGGCACAAAAACATTTGCTTTGGCAGGTGATGTCAAGAACACAGGATTAATTGAGGTTCCTTTTGGCATAAGCCTTAGGGAGATCATTTATGATGTCGGTGGAGGCATCAAGGGCGATAAAAGGTTCAAAGCGGTGCAAACAGGTGGACCCATGGGCGGTTGTATTCCAGAGCACATGCTGGATATTCCTGTCGATTATGAGACGTTGGGCCAGGCTGGCTCAATTATGGGTTCTGGTGGCATGATTGTTATGGACGAAGACACTTGCATGGTAGATATTGCACGGTTCTTCATGGAATTTACCCAGGACGAATCATGCGGTAAATGTGTCCCCTGCCGTGTAGGAACCCATCGCTTGCTTGAGATTCTGGAAGGGATCTGCGATGGACGGGGTACTGAACAAGACCTGCTTGAGTTACAGGAACTGAGCGATCAAATTAGAAAGAACAGCTTGTGCGGACTCGGTCAAGGAGCACCCAACCCGGTCGTCTCAACCCTTAAGCACTTTATGGATGAATATGAAGCACATGTTTATGAGAAACGGTGTCCGGCAAAAGTCTGTCGTTCATTGATCAAGTTTGAGATTATGGACGGACCTTGTACTGGGTGTACTGTTTGCGCCAGGAACTGCCCGGTTCAGGCAATCTCAGGAGAGCGGAAACAAACCCACATAATTGATCAAGATATTTGCATTAAGTGTGGAATTTGCCACCAGGTTTGCCAATTTGATGCTATAAGCATCAGTTAATTTGTAAAGGAGAATTTTTTATGACATCTGACACTAAGAACGACTTGGAAATGCTGGAAGGTGTAAGAAAAATTGTTCATAGAATTGGCAATACGCGGGCAGAGCTGATTGCAATTTTGCAAGCAATAACGAATCAATTCGGTTACATCTCACCGGAAGCTATCAAGGAACTATCATTCTTATTGAAAATTCCCACAAAAGAGATTCAATCAGTCGCTACCTTTTATCGAATGTTATCAACCCAGCCCAGGGGAAAACACGTGATCCAGTTTTGCGAAAGTGCCCCATGCCATGTGGTCGGTGGTAAAGAAGTTTGGGTAGCTTTGAAGGAAGCATTAAAAATAGAATCAGGTCAAACAACCCCAGACAATAAATGGACACTGTTAACCACCAGTTGCCTCGGTGCTTGCGGTATTGGACCGGTTATCCTTATTGATACTGACATGTACGGCAACGTGACACCTGAACAGGTCAGAAACATTCTTAGCCGATACGAATAGGAGAAACATATGAAAGCTGTACGATCGATGGTTCTGATATCTAACGATACAGAGAGTATTGTACGAGGTTCAGAGACAATATTCAGTGAATTTCAAACACAACTACAGCACTTTGGCCTTACGGATGAAGTCTCACTTTCTTTGGTAACCGATCTTGGTCATAGCTATGCTTCACCAATTGTTGTCATTTATCCAGAGACTGTAATTTACGGACCAGTAAAACTCACAGATGTCCCGCATATTGTTGAAGAACATCTTTACAAGGGACGAATTGTTGAGGAAAAGCGTGCACCTCTGCATGAACTTTCAGGACGTGTTGCATGGTTATCAGCCAGGAAAGGCACATTACCAGCCGAAAACCGTGTTGTGTTAAAAAATGTCGGCTTAATTGATCCCGATAGCATCGAGGATTATATTGCCCATGATGGATATCAGGCACTGGGATTAGCTCTCGAGAAAACACCTGAAGAGGTGATAGCAATCATCAAAGAATCAGGCCTTCAAGGTCGTGGCGGTGCAGGCTTTCCTACAGGTATCAAGTGGGGGTATGTTAGCAAGACTTATGGTAGTAAAAAGTATGTCATTTGCAACGCAGATGAGAGTGAACCAGGTACATTTAAGGATCGGGTTGTACTAGAGGGAGATCCCCATGCCATCATTGAAGCAATGCTAATCGCCGCCTATTCAGTTGGTGCTGATGAAGGGTTTATTTACATCCGTGGGGAATACCAATTGGCGATTGAACGGGTTGAAACTGCGATCAAACAGGCTGAAGGTAATGGTTTGCTGGGTAGCAATATTTTTGGATCCAGCTTGAATTTTAAGCTTCATGTCCATGCTGGTGCAGGTGCATATATATGTGGTGAAGAGACCGCATTAATTGAATCGATCGAAGGCAAAAGGGGTGAACCCCGCTCAAGACCACCTTACCCGACTACTGATGGTCTCTGGGGGAAGCCAACTCTCATCAACAATGTTGAAACCTTTGCGAATATTCCTGCCATTATTAGAAATGGTGCACCATGGTATCGCAGTTTGGGTACCCCCTCAAGCCCGGGTACCAAAGTATACACGATCCTTGGCAATGTCAATGTAACAGGTCTGATCGAAGTACCGATGGGCATCACCTTGCGTGAGGTAATTTCAATTTACGCCAAAGGTATGAAAAATGGCAGCTTTAAGATGGCTCAAACAGGCGGATCAAGCGGTTCAATTATCCCTTCCAGTTTACAGGATACACCAATGGATTTTGACTCCTACAAAAGAGCTGGTGTCTCCTTAGGCTCAGGTGCTTTGTTGATTTGCAGTGACGATGTTTGTATAGTTGACCTGACCAGGGTCTTGATCAACTTCTTCAAGGTTGAGTCCTGTGGCAAATGTACACCTTGCCGAATTGGCACCAAACACGCTTATGATATCCTCGAAAACATTTCCAAAGGCAAAGGAACTCTTGAAAACCTGGACGATTTGCTTAGATTAAGCAAAGAAATGCTTGATCTATCAAACTGTGGTCTGGGCCAGACAGCTGGAACACCGATCAGGGATATGCTGAATTACTTCCGGGCAGAAGTTGAAGCACACATTCGTTTAGGGGTGTGCCCGACAGGTGTATGTTCAATGCATGATAAATAGATGATCATGTTTAGAAAAAATAAAATTTATCAATAAAAGAGGAAAATAAAATGACAGAACCCAATACTACAATCGATGATCTTACCCCACCAGAAGTTGCCAATAAAGCTATTGCAGTTGGCATTAAAAAAGCTGGCCTTGATTTTTGGACCATGTTTGTCCTGGCATTATTTGGTGGAGCATTTATCGCTTTTGGAGCAATCCTGGCTACTGTTGTTGGCACGAATGGCGCGGAATTTCCATACGGCGTCAACGCACTGTTGAAAGGTTTGATTTTTACTGTGGGGCTAGTGTTGGTGATTGTTGCTGGTGCAGAATTATTCACAGGCAACAATTTGATGTTAATGGCAGTTCTCAGTAAAAAGATCACTACAGGTAAAATGCTTAGAAACTGGGGAGTTGTTTACCTCGGTAACCTTGTCGGTGCACTCATTATTGCTGGAATTATGCTCTTGGCAAAAGAATACACCTTTGCTTCAGGAGCTTTAGGCAAGACTGCCCTGAGCATTGCCAATGCAAAATCAGGCTTAGGCTTTGGATCCGCAATTGGTCTTGGCATCCTGTGCAATATGCTGGTTTGCCTTGCAGTATGGATGACCTTCTCCGCCAGGACTACAGCTGGAAAGATTGCAGCCATCATTCTACCAATTGCCTCTTTTGTTACTGCAGGTTTTGAACACAGTGTAGCCAATATGTACTTCATCCCTATGGGATTATTTATCAAGTGGTTTGATCCGGAATTCTTTAGTGCAGCTGGAGAATTTGGGAATTTAACTCTGGGTAACTTCCTTTTGAAAAACCTTCTTCCAGTTACCATTGGCAATATTATCGGCGGTGCGTTGTTCATTGGTGGAGTTTATTGGTTTACCTACTTAAGAAAAAGTAAGTAAAATTCTTTTCTACAATTAACTGCTCATCAACAGGATTTGTGCCAGGTTTTCAGGCACTTATAAGGATAATTATGACAAAATTAAAGATAAATGGCATTGAAATCGAAGCTGATAGTAAGTGGACGATATTAAAAGCTGCCGAACACGCTAACATTACCATCCCTACCTTGTGCTATCATAAGGACCTCTCCCCTACAGGTGCTTGTCGGATGTGCCTGGTTCAGGTGAAAGGCGCCCGTGGCTTGATTACTGCCTGCACTACGCCGATCTCAGAAGGAATGGAAGTTGAGACAGAGAATGATACTTTAGCCTCCTCACGTCGGTCGGTATTAAAGCTTTTACTGAGCGTCTACCATGATAGCGGGTACAAACCAGACCAGACGGACAACGAGTTATATAAATGGGCAAGGTTTTATGGACTCACTCCTGAAGATCATATGTCAAAGAAGACTCGCTATGAAATTGACACAGATCCCAATCCATTCATCTGGATAGATCTCAACAAATGCATCCTTTGCACGAGATGTATCCGAGCTTGCTCCGAGGTCCAGGGTCGCTTTGTTTGGGGCATATCTGAAAGAGGTTTTGAAGCCCACATCACTGCCGGCGTTGATGAGGACATGATCGATGCAAGGTGTGAATCTTGTGGTGCATGTGTTGCTTATTGCCCGACCGGTGCACTTTCACTGAAACCAACTGTTAGAGTTCAACCTGCAGAGAAAAAAGTGACCACAACTTGTAATTATTGTGGCGTTGGCTGTCAATTTGATTTTAATGTAATAGATGACCAAATAGTAAAAGTTACCTCCAATCCGCTTGCTCCAGCCAATGGATTGCATCTTTGTGTAAAGGGTCGCTTTGGTTTCTCTTTTATTCATCACCCAGATCGGCTGACAAAACCATTGGTACGCAATTACCTGCTAAATGGGACAGAAAGGCCCTCCAAAAAAGAGCGTGGTAAGTGGGTTGAGACGGATTGGGACACAGCGCTAAATATCGTTGCCCGACGTTTAAACTCAACCCGCGAAAAGTTCGGTCCGGATAGTATTGGTGTTCTATCATCAGCCAAGTGCACCAACGAAGAAAACTATTTGATGAATAAATTTGCCCGGCAGGTCATTGGCACCAATAATGTCGATCACTGTGCCAGGCTATGCCATGCCAGCACTGTTGCTGGTCTGGCAACTGCCCTGGGTTCAGGTGCTATGACAAACTCCATGAACGACATTGCTGAAAACGCCAATTCGATGTTTGTCATTGGGTCAAACACTACAGAACAGCATCCTGTTTTTGGTGCGAAAATTCGTCAAGCAGTCTTAAGAAGAAATGTCAAACTCATCGTTGCCGATCCACGCAAAATTGAATTATGTGAGTTTGCAGTCATGCATATTCAACAAAAACCTGGTACAGATATTGCTTTGATTAATGGGTTGATGCATATCATCCTTGAAAAAGGTTTGGAAAATAGGCAATTTATTGAAGAAAGAACCGAGGATTTCGAAGCTTTCGCTGAAAATCTAAAGATTTATACTCCAGAAAAGGTATCACAGATTACTGGCGTACCGGTAGAAAAACTGTACAAAGCTGTTGACATCATCGTGGAAAATGCTCCGATGGCAGTATTTTGGGCAATGGGCATAACCCAGCATACTGTCGGTGTTCACAATGTATTTGCCCTTGCTGATCTGCAGATGTTGCTGGGTAACTTTGGTATCCCCGGTGGTGGCGTTAATCCACTGCGTGGTCAGAACAATGTTCAAGGAGCCTGCGACATGGGTTGTCTGGTTAATGTTTATCCAGGCTACCAGGCAGTGGTTGCAGAAGCTTCTCAACAAAAATTCGAAGCTGCCTGGGGGACTTCTCTTTCCAATAAGGTCGGCAAGACTGTAACTGAGATCATTCCTGGTGTTCTGGAGGGATCAACAAAAGCCCTTTACATATTGGGTGAAAACCCCGCAATGACTGATCCGGATACCAATCACATTCGCCATTGTCTTGAGGAATTGGACTTCCTTGCTTTACAGGAGATATTTCCTACCGAAACATCAGCTTATGCCGATGTGCTCCTCCCTGGGGTTACTTTTGCAGAAAAGACAGGCACATTCACTAGTACAGAACGTCGTGTCCAAATGGTCAGACAAGCCATTTCACCGCGTGGCGAATCCAGGTCAGATTGGGAGGTAATCTCTGATCTGGCCAGGCGTGTTATCGCTCTTGGAGGAAAAGTCATCAACGAAGCCCCTCACTCTTCATGGGATTACTCGGATTCATCAGCCATCATGAAGGAAATTTCGGCTGTGACACCGAGCTATGGAGGAATTTCGCACGATCGCTTGAATGAAGGCGAAACGCTTTGTTGGCCATGCCCCTCACCCGAACACCCGGGTACTCCCATCCTGCACATAGGCAAGTTCACTCGCGGTAAAGGCAAATTCATCCCGGCAATCCATCTTGATCCTTCAGAGCTGCCTGATGAGAAATATCCCATGATGCTAACAACTGGTCGGGTTCTATACCATTGGCATAGTGGTGAGCAGACGCGTCGGGTCAAAGAAATTCTTGAGATCTATGGCGAAGCTTTGATTGAAGTTTCTCCAGAGGATGCGCAACGCTTAGGCATTAACGATGAGTCCACTCAAGTCAGGGTTACCTCTCGCCGCGGTTCAATTGTTGCCAAGGCTTGGGTGGTAGATCGAGTTCCTGAAGGCTTGATCTATGGAAATTTCCATTTTCCTGAGAACAATATTAATTACCTGACCAAGGCAGCGCTTGATCCGATCGCCAAGATTCCCGAATACAAGGTATCTGCGGTAAAAATTGAAGTCGTACGCTAACTTTTCTTGAAGGACAAGCCCCCAGTAACGCATTGCTTATTGGGGGCTTTTATTTAAGTCCGGAAGCTATTTTTTCAGCTTGCTCGAAATCGTTTTTCGTGTTGATATTTATGAATGCAAGATGACCTGGATCTAGCTTACTGATCAACAAATCATTCATCTCTATCACCTTAACTTTGGACAACCACGAAACCAGGCGGTATTCTTTGTCCTTTATACTTTGTTCTATGGCGTCTTTACAGGTATTCCGTCTATACACAGCATGTAGTGGTTCGTAGTAGTCCGGACCAGTTTTGGGAATCGCTACATCAGCTCCATTTTTCCTCAATATTTTCTTTGCTTCTAACAGGATTTCTTTATTAACAAACGGAAGATCACAAGCCACCACGGCCACATAATTATGTGATGCAATTTCCATTGCAGTGTACATCCCACCAATTGGTCCGATATTCGGAATAATATCGGGGAATATTCTACAATTCAAAAAATCCAGTTCTTCAGGTGAATTTGATACGACCAGGATTTCATCAGAGATCTTATTAATCCTTTCATATACCCTTTGAACCAGTGGAATTCCTTGAAAGAGCATGGTCTTTTTGTTTTCACCCATCCGTGAAGACCTTCCACCTGCTTGGATGACCACGCTAAGGTCAGATGTTACATTTCTCAAATTTATCGATGCCTAAACTAAATATTTTCTTTTTCTTTATTATAATTGCCGGTAAGCTAACCAGGTAACTTTGGTGCCCGCTAGTTATAACACAAGGAACTGAAATGTCAGAATTATTTGATTTGATTAATGCTTGGGATTATAAAACCGATGATAAAAAGCTGATATCCTCATCAAAGAATATTTTAAATGAGTGGGAGGTTGCTTTATCGGTAAATGGTAATTTATGGCTGAACTTTTGTACTTCTCCCTGTGATCTGTCCCAACTGGCTATAGGATTCTTATTTAATGAATCGATCATTAAAGGTCTGGATGAAATTGAAGATGTCAAAGTTGATACTGATTATCACGTATTAAAAGTCAAGCTAAGAAAACCAATCAACATTTCAAATAATTTGTTACGAACTTCAACAGGACTGGGAATTTCCCCAAAGGGCAGGAAAAACCTATTACCCTCCTCCTCGTCCACTTATACTGCAGGCACGATAGCGTCCCTATATGATCAATTCCTGGCTTCAAGGCCAACAAATAATGAATCAGTTGGTGGCCTTCATTGTGCTGCGTTGAGCGATGGAAGTAAGATCAACTTATTAATTGAAGACATCGGGAGGCACAACTGCATAGATAAACTGGCTGGCTACTGGTTGTCATCCGGCAAATCATTCATTCCACAGATACTCATTCTAACTGGCCGGATAAGTTCTGAGATGGTCCAAAAATCACTCGCCATGAATATCCATGTCTTGGTCTCTAGAACCACCCCCACCATCAAGGCGATCGAACTCGCTAAGGTAACTGGTGTGACGGTGATCGGGTATGTCAGGCAAGGCAATTTTTCAGTATTTTCCCATCCTGAAGTGATTGTTGAATTCTAAGAATAATTTCGATAGTAAATCTTTTTTCAGAGAATTTTCCGTAGCATGCTAAAACACAAGTGCTAGTGATGTAGATAAATCTGGTTTATTCTCAATAATCAATCTCTTTCGCTGTCCGCTTCTTGATTGGCCTGATGTGCATCGATTCATAAGGAAACCATAATATATGATCAGGAACCATCCAACCGTCTGTCAAGTAAACACTCGTCCGAAATTGAACAGCGACCATCTTATCATCAACCTGGACAACTGTCCCTTTTAACCACCCGTGAATCCTTTGATTGTTCTTTTCATGATCACAGTTTACTTCAACGTGATCTCCAACCTCGTACGCATTTTCATCTTGTGGGGGTTTCATATAGACAGATGGTGACATAATTTCCTCTTAATAACATTAACAGCAACTATATTTTAGCAGATTTAAGGGAGAAATCACTCTTTTCCGTTGACAATTACTCTTTTTCGACAATTTTACCCTTGATGAATTTCTCTGTATGTTGGACTAACATTGGTTTCCGGAGAAGATCAATGATCTGGTTCAAGAATCCGTTGATAAGTAAGGTTTCACTCTGCTTCTGATCAAGCCCTCTTGCTTGCAGGTAGAATAGTTCCTCTTTAGACAGTCTTCTGACAACAGCCCCATGAGAACACTTGACATCATTATTGAGTATCTCCAGGCCAGGGATCGTATTGATCCGGGCTTGGGAGCTCAATACCAGGCTTTCACTCTTCTGGTATCCATCAGATTTTGCTGCATCTGCCTCAACTCTGACCATGCCTCGCCAAACAACCGATCCCTTATCCCAGGCGACGGACTTAAAGTTGAGATCACTTGTGGTAGATCGATTAGCATGCAATTGTCTTGTTTCAATATCTATGTGTTGGGTATCCTCTGAAAGGATCAAGCCGCTGATTTTCGCCTCCGCGCCCTCTCCCACCAGGTCAAATTCCATAAATGCCTTGGTTTGATGACTGCCCGAGCTCAATGATGCAAAATTCAGATTTCCTTGCTCTAATATTCTCACTTTTTGATAAGAAATAAAATCAACATCCGTGTTGAGTGATTGAGTGGTTAATATATCAATCTGGGAATTATTATCCACAATGATTTCCATAACTTCACCGAGGAAAGTTCCTGTGGTTTTCTGATTCACATGATTCCCACGGTCTAGAACTATCGATGCCCTGGAGCCCTTATCGCACCAAATAATGTGATGATAAAATTCCGACCTGCCACCTGAAGGTGATTGGAGTTCAATATTAAGAGGCAGTTCGATCTTAACATTTGGCGGAATGTATAGAAATGCCCCATTTTCGGCTGAACCATTGATCAGCCCAGCAAATTTTCCTTTGGTAAATGGAATTAATTTCCCGATGAGTTCGTTCACCAGGTCCGGGTGATCAACTATCGCACTGCTGAGGTCACAAAATATTACGCCTTGCTCCAGCAGGTAATGGGCTAGCTGGTAATTATATGTATTGCGCTGATATTGCAAGTACCCGGAATAATTGGCTTTCCTGGCTAATGGGTGGCCTCTCTGATGCAACTTCTTGGTAAACGCTCGTTTGTCTATTAGAAATGAATACTTATTTTCATCAATCTCAAACGAACGCCAAGCTTCATCTTTCCTGGATGGGAAACTTAATCGATGATATTCATCATTTGAATTATCAAAAAATGCCTGGATAGCCGACCTTGCAGGTGACCAGGATGGATCAGAATTGTTTTGCCCTTTGACTGAGTGCTTTACGGTCTTGTCCATGGTTTTCATCCGACTGAACCTACCATCTGCAAT
The DNA here is from genome assembly GCA_964435475.1 of uncultured Anaerolineaceae bacterium. Classification (GTDB taxonomy): domain Bacteria; phylum Chloroflexota; class Anaerolineae; order Anaerolineales; family Anaerolineaceae; genus CAYSZB01. Next base: position 67,217 of record CAYSZB010000007.1, read on the forward strand.
TGTATAAGGCGGTTCATTTCAACTGCATATTCCATCGGCAATTCTTTCACTAATGGTTCAATGAACCCGGATACGACCATAGTCATGGCATCTTCAAGGCTCAAACCCCTGCTCTGCAGGTAAAAAAGCTGCTCCTCATCAATTTTTGAAACTGTTGCTTCATGACCTATTGAAACATCATCAGAACGAATATCCATATACGGATATGTATCAGAGCGGGATTCCGGATCCAGTAACAATGCATCACAAACTACATTTGACCTTATACCAGTTCTACCTTCTGCTACTTTTACTAAACCGCGATAGCTTGAGCGTCCCGCCCCCTTGGATATCGATTTTGAGGTGATCTTGCTGCTTGTATTGGAGACAAAATGGATCATTTTCCCGCCAGCATCCTGCTGCTGACCAGTAGATGCAAATGCAACCGAAAGAATTTCACCATGGGCGCCTTCACCTTTGAGGTAACAAGAGGGATACTTCATCGTCACTTTGGAGCCAAGGTTTGCATCGACCCATTCCATTGTGCCATTCTCATGAACAACCGACCTTTGGGTGACAAGGTTGTAAACGTTCTTGGACCAGTTTTGAATGGTCGTATAACGAACCCGGGCATTCTTTCTTACTACAATCTCAATAACGCCACTATGGAACGAATTACTTAAGTATGTGGGGGCTGTACAGCCTTCAACATAGTGAACTTGAGAACCCTCATCTGCTATGATAAGTGATCTTTCAAATTGACCAATATTCGCACTGTTCAGTCGGAAATATGCCTGCAATGGCAGGTCCACTTTGACCCCCTTAGGCACGTAAACAAACGAGCCTCCCGACCAAACAGCACTGTTTAGTGCAGCAAATGTGTTGTCACCTATGGGAACAACAGTGGCAAAGTATTCACGGAACAGGTCAGGATATAGTTTTAATCCATTCTCGATACTTAAAAATATCACTCCCTGCTTTGCCAGGTTTTCTTGAATACTGTGATAGACCATTTCAGATTCATACTGGGCACCGACACCAGAAAGATATTTTTGCTCAGCCTCAGGGATACCCAGCCGTTCAAATGTGTCTTTGATGGTAGATGGCACATCTTCCCAGGTTTTTCCCTCAATATCTGAAGGCCTTACATAATAATAAATATCCGACAGATCCAGATCTGATAGGTCAGGTCCCCATGAGGGAATCTGCCTGCTGAGAAAATGTCTGTATGCCTTCAATCTAAATTCCAGCATCCACGAAGGTTCATCCTTAAAAGCTGAAATTTGCCTGACGATATTTTCACTAAGGCCTTTTTCGCTCTTAAATGAAAACTCTTCCTGGTCTTTAAATCCATATTTATATTCATCCCCCATTTTTTCAATGAAACCAGGCGCAGAATTTGTCATATAGAATCTGCGACCTTAATTCTCTTTATCATTAATCTGGTATTTTTCTCGTATCCAATCATACCCATTCTCTTCCAGGTAATGAGCAAGGTCGGCACTGCCCGATTCGACGATCGTACCATTGAACATTATGTGAACAAAATCAGGATGTATGTAATTCAATATTCGCTGGTAATGAGTGATCAGCAAGATTCCGAGGTCATTCCCTCTAAGTGTATTTACCCCCTCTGATACTATGCGCAGTGCATCGATATCTAAGCCCGAATCTGTTTCGTCTAATATGGCAAAACGGGGTTCCAGGACCGCCATCTGTAATATTTCTGCTCGTTTCTTCTCACCGCCCGAGAAACCTTCATTTAAATATCTGCCACCAAACGAGTAATCCATTTTCAGCATGTCCATCTTGTGCTTCATGAGCTTTCTAAACTCAAGCACAGATACCGGTTTTGCTTCCTTATCCAAAAATTTTGCTTTGGCATTCAATGCGGTTCTTAGGAAATTTGCTACTGTAACACCAGGCAAACTAACCGGATACTGGAAGGCAAGGAATAAGCCATGCTGTGCCCGTTCGTCAGGTTTAAGTGTTTTTATGCTTCTTCCGTCAAGGCGGATGTCACCTTTTGTGATCGTATAGGCTGGATGCCCCATGATTGTGTACGCCAGAGTTGATTTGCCAGTTCCATTTGGACCCATGATCGCATGGACTTCCCCCTGCTTTATCGACAAATTCAAACCTTTAATGATTTCTGTTGTTCCAACAAGGACATGTAGGTTTTTTATTTCAAGACTTATCATTTTTCATCTTTCAAAAATAAAAATAGACTTGCAATGTCTATTTCTCTTGATCTGTATAATTTTTGCCTAGATAGTCTAGCATAGCCAAATATATTTGTCAATATTTATTATAAAAATGATTATTATTAAACCTTAGATTCTATACTGTAAATAATTGATTAAAGGTTTATAATGTACTTTGTAATGGTACTAAAAAGGTGG
>CAYSZB010000008.1:0-54876 GCA_964435475.1 uncultured Anaerolineaceae bacterium
GATCTGCATTGATCCTTGCTGCAAGGTAAAATTCCTGGTCTGAATTGAGCAGGGTAATGCTGCCAATTTCCTTCAGGTATAACCGAACAGGATCATCAGCCAGTTGATCTTCCAGGTCTGGTGGCGCTTCATGTTCCTCCTCCTGATAGATCTCGTCATCAGATGGCTCATCATTGTTTATGATGTCTTGAAAGTCAGATAGATCACTCATTTTTACTCATTATCAAGGCATTGAAGCTTTTGACCTCAAGTGACAGCATATTTTGTAAGGGTACTATACCATGTTATGGAACAATCCCTCGTTAATCATTCTTCGACGGTGGATTAAGCGCATCATCGATCTTCTTTCGCATTTTGATGTTCTCGATCATTAAGGATTGGTAATTTAATGAAGCGTCCTTCTCATTATCCTCTAATTCCTTTTCCATGAACAGGAGATCATTGATCTGCTCTTCGATCCTGTTACGCCTCATCCTCAAGATCGCACGTACTAACTCCAAAATTTCTTTTTCAGGAGTTATCTCTTTGGTATTTTTGGGTAGTTCTTCAACCACCAATGCCTCCCGGATAAGATCGGGCAGATACAGTTCAAGGAAATCTCTTGGAGTGTATTCATCCTGGTCAAGTGAGGCTGTGATAAGTTTAAATGTTTCCAGGAACTCTGTTTCGATGAAATCATCATTATCCAGTTCGGGCAAATCAAATATCTTAAGTTGACGGTTTACCTGGTGAAGATTGTCGGGGTCATGTAACAGTTTCTGGATACAGTAATGTTCCAGGAGGTGATTACTGCGCTTTGTACCATTGATCTTCCTGGCTATGTCAGCAGGTTCATCACCTTTCTTTCTTGATTTTCCTCTATTTAAGGGGCTGGGGCTGGCACCAACCAGGGCTCTTTCATTTACCTTGATCAGGTATGCCAGTTTTTGGCGGTATGCTTCCCGTTCGATCCTATCAGCTACATCTTCGATTAATGGCAGTACCTTTTGAGCGATCTCGCTTTTAACCTTAACATCGTTGACATCCTTGGATGCCACCAGGGTTTCCATGACATGTTCGACCACAGGCTTGGCATTTTCAACGATCTTTTCCCACACCAGGGGATCAGCCAGCACGATTTCATCCGGATCCTTTCCCTCTGGCAATGTCGTTACCCGGATATCCGCCTTCAACCTTGCCTCATAATGCAACAGCCCTCTTGCATCAAAAAGCATCTCGTTATCAATGTCCATGGTTTGCCTGGCAGTTTCCAAACCGCGCAACGTGGCCTGTTCTCCGGCAGCATCAGGGTCCAGGGCTAAAACGATACGGCGGGTGAATTTCTTGACCAGCCTGAATTGATCTTCCGTGAGCGCTGTTCCCATGGGTGAGACAGCATTGGTGAAACCTGCCTGATGCAAACCGATCACATCCAGGTATCCTTCAACGATCACAGCCTGGTCTTTCGTACGGATCGATTGTCTCGCCAAATCCAAACCATACAGCAGGCGACCTTTATCAAACACATCTGTTTTTGGAGAGTTGAGGTATTTAGGAACATCATTCGGATCCACTACCCTACCACCAAAACCGCACATCTTACCAAATGCATCACGGATCGGGATCACGAGCCGGTTGCGGAAACGATCATAAGCTCCCCCCGAGTCCCTTTCTGTGATCAAGCCTGCATCCATTAGAACCTGCTCACCATAACCAATCCCTTTCATAAAGTTAAGCAACCCATCCCAGGCATCAGGTGCGTACCCTAATCCAAAGATCTTTATGGACTGGTCATTTATGCCACGCTTATGGAGATATTCCAATGTCTCCCTGCCGCGGGGTGTTTCCAACATTTGCTGCCTGTAGAACCGGGCAGCGCCTTCGAGGGCATTGATAATCTCTTCTGCATGATCTTTTGAAGCCTGGTTGACCTGTGAATAGACCGGCAACTCAACACCAGCCTTCTCAGCCAGGAACTTCAGAGTTTCGCCAAAATCCCACCCCTCTTTTTTCATCACATAACCAAAAATATCCCCTCCCTCATTACATTGACCAAAACACCGCCATGTCTGTGTTTCCGGAAAGATGACAAATGCTGGCGTACGTGTATTGCTGTGGAAAGGACAGAACCCGGTGTAGTTCTTCCCTGTGTGGCGCAGTTTGACACTTGCTGACACGTAATCAACAATGTCCAGTCGTGCCTTAATGTCATCAACAACCGTCATGGATGTCCTTTAAGTTCATTGCAAGTATTCTGTTTATACCCCTTATCTGCCAATTATGGTAGGAAATCATTAAAAGAATCAAACCTGGCAAAAATTAAGGAAGGTTATGATCGTATTTGATCAAAGCTTTCATGTACTGGGCGCGTTCGTAATTTTGTGGCGCGCTGACCTTTTCCTGGCTTAAAGTGCCCTTCATGTCCTTAACACTGGCATACTGGTAGGTGTCCATCCACTGAGTGCAATCGTTTACCATTACTGCAGCCATGTCAGCCCCATTTGCCAGAAATTCAGAAGCAACCATTACCACATCAGCACCTGCCATGATGCCTTTCACCATATCAAGTCCACTATGAACACCAGTGGTTAGGGCAAGGTCCGCATGAATTTTTCCATAAAGCAGCGCAATCCACCGCAACGGCAGTAATAATTCATCACTGCTGCTCAGTCTCGAAAAAGCCTCCACTTCCAGTGTTTCGACATCCAAGTCAGGCTGCATGAAGCGATTGAACAACACCAGCCCATCAGCGCCGGCTTTAATTATGCGCTGGGCAAGGTTGGGTAATGCCGTAAAGTAAGGGCTGAGCTTTACACTGACAGGCAAGTGAACCTGGTGGCAGACACTGCTCACCAGGTCAACCAATTCCTTTTCAATACTTTGGGAATCCCGTTTCACATCAGTGGGGACCGTGTAATAATTAAGTTCCAGTGCATCCGCCCCGGCTTGTTCGAGCATCAAAGCATTTTTCACCCAATCACCACTGTGATATCCATTCAAACTTGCGATCACGGGTATTTCCAGGCACTCCTTCAAGACCTTAACTTGTTCCAGGTAAGCATCAACACCCATGTTGTAAGTTTTTAGGTCGGGATAAGTGGTTATTGCTTCTGCGGAAAGGTCCGTTCCACGGTTGAGAAAGTAATCAAGTTGATTGCTTTCATATTCGATCTGTTCCTGGAACAAAGAATACATGACGATTGCACTAACCCCTTTGTCCTCAAGCTTCTTCGCCATTGAAATTTTCTTGGAAAAAGGCGACGCAGACGCGACCAAAGGATTTTTTAATTCCAAACCTAGATAATGACACTGCAGATCAGCCATAATTTCTCCTATGTTAAAAAACAAGAACGGTGACCATTAAGTTCAGGTCACCGTTCATTTTACCTTAAGATTCTACCCAGCTCAGGACTCAGGTTCTTCTTTTGCCTTGCCGTATTGCATGGCTGCCATTTGAGAATACAGCCTCCATCTGGCTTCCGCCTCAGATTGGGCATGAGTCATCAATTCTTCCGCCCGTTTTTCATTGGCCTGGACCAGCATACGGTAACGGGTCTCATTGTAAGCATAATCTGATAATTTTACAGTAGGCTCTTTGTAGTCAAGCTGTAATGGGTTTATTCCCTGTTCAACCAGGTCAGGATTGTAACGGAACAGGGGCCAGTGACCCGAATTGACAGCCAGTTTCTGCTGGATCAAGCCCTTGCGCATGTCATAGCCATGCTGTGTACAATGGCTGTAGGCAATAATCAGAGAAGGCCCTTCGTATGCATCAGCTTCGACAAATGCCTTGAGGGTCTGGGCATCATTGGCACCCATCGCGACCTTGGCAACGTAGATGAAACCATAGGACATCATCATCATACCGAGGTCCTTTTTAGGCAGGTTCTTACCGTCAGCAGAGAACTTAGCCACAGCACCACGAGGGGTAGATTTCGATGATTGACCACCGGTGTTTGAATAAACTTCGGTATCCAGAACAAGCACGTTGACATCCTTGCCTGACGCCAGGACGTGGTCCAAGCCGCCATAGCCAATGTCGTAAGCCCAACCATCACCACCAATGATCCAGACACTCTTTTTCACCAGGTAATCAGCCAGTGATAACAGGTTGCGGGCATCAGCCGAATCCATATTCTTGAGCATTCCTTTGAGTTTTTCCACGCGTTTTCGCTGCGCCTGGATGTCTGCTTCGGTCTTTTGTACTGCACCGGTCAATTCACTGACAAATTCCTGGCCAAATTTTGCAGATAGTTTTCCCAATAACTCGGTCGCCAGTTCCTTGAATTTATCGATGGTCAGGCGCATGCCAAGGCCGAACTCGGCGTTATCCTCAAATAATGAGTTGGACCAGGCTGGTCCACGTCCATCACCATTCTTAGCATAAGGTGTGGTAGGCAGGTTGCCGCCATAGATCGAGGAACAGCCGGTGGCATTGGCAACTACCATACGATCACCAAATAACTGGCTTGCCAGTTTGATGTAAGGTGTTTCTCCGCAGCCTGCACAGGCACCTGAGAACTCAAACAAAGGCTCAAAGAGTTGAGAGTTTTTCACCAGGTGGGGTGAGATCAGTGCACGATCAATGTATGGGATATCCAGGAAGAACTTGAAATTCTCGGCTTCGCTTTCCCTTAATGGGGGTTGTGGTTGCAGGTTGATTGCCTTGCGTTCTGGATTGGTCTTATCCTTTCCAGGACAGTTCTCAACGCATAAACCGCATCCGGTGCAATCTTCAGGAGCAACCTGCACAGTGAAAGCGTACCCCTCACGCCACTCCCTGGCTTTTGAATCAGTATGTTTAAAGGTGGCGGGAGCTTTCTTGAGCAACTCCACCGGGTATATCTTGGTGCGAATGGCAGCATGCGGACAGACAAATGAACAGCGACCACATTGGATACAAAGGTCAGATTCCCAGACCGGGATCTCAAGCGCAATGTTGCGTTTTTCCCATTTTGTGGTTGCAGTCGGGAAAGTACCATCGACTGGCATCTTGCTGACTGGTACGCTATCACCCCGGCGATCGAGGATCATACCTAAAACATCGCGTACGTATTCTGGCGCTTCCTCTGGAATAGGAGCACGCCGTTTTGAGGTGCTGGTAGCCTTTTCAGGGATGGTCACCTTGTGCAGGTTCTCAAGTGCCTGGTCTACGGCAGCATAATTCTTAAGAACCACTGCCTCACCACGTTTTCCATAGGTGTGTTCAATGGCTTTCTTGATTTCCTTGATGGCTTCCTCACGGGGCAGAACACCGCTGATCGCGAAGAAACATGTCTGCATGATGGTGTTGATGCGCTGTCCCATGCCGGTTGCTTCAGCCACTTTGTATGCATCGATCACATAGAATTGGATCTTCTTGGTGATCAGTCTTTCCTGCATTTCTCGTGGCAGGGTATCCCACACCTGGTCGGCATCATAAATGCTATTTAACAGAAAAACGCTGCCAGGTCGGGAATATTTAAGCATGTCATAGCGATCAATGAATGATACCTGGTGACAGGCGACAAAATTCGCTTCACCCTCGGCGATCATGTAAGGTGCTTTGATCGGTTTGGGACCAAACCTCAGGTGTGAAACAGTGATCGTGCCGGATTTCTTCGAATCATATTCAAAGTAACCTTGAGCAAAATTGGGGGTTTCATCGCCAATGATCTTGATCGAGTTCTTGTTTGCGCCAACTGTGCCGTCCGAACCAAGGCCAAAGAACATAGCCTGAACCATATTTTCGGGGAGCACCTCAAATGTGTGATCGTATTCTATGTTGCTGTGGGAAACATCATCAATGATACCGACCGTGAAGCTTTCTTTTGGTTCGTCCTTCTTAAGTTCTTCAAAAACACCATTAACCATGGCAGGTGTAAACTCTTTTGAGCTCAAACCATAACGGCCGCCAACAATTTTTGGCATGTACTTGAAAGGAGCTATTCCCTTCTCGAGACCACGATGCAGCGCATTGACCACATCCAGGTATAGCGGCTCTCCGCCGGCGCCTGGTTCCTTGGTGCGGTCCAGCACAGCGATCTTTTTTACTGTGGCAGGCAGGGATTTTATAAATTTTTCTTCATCAAATGGGCGGTACAAGCGGACATTGACAACGCCTACTTTTTCTTTCTTGTCGATAAGATACCTGGCGGTTTCGCTGGCAGTCTCAGCACCTGATGCCATGATCACGATCACCCGCTCAGCATCCGGAGCACCAGAGTATTCGAAAAGCTTGTATGCCCTTCCGGTTACCTTGGCAAATCTTTCCATCGCTTCTTCAACGATACCTGGAACAGCCTGGTAGAAAGGATTGACCGTTTCACGACCCTGGAAGTAAACATCCGGGTTCTGTGCGGTGCCCCTGAGTACTGGGCGATCAGGTGTTAGTGCCCTTTGACGGTGAGCCATTACAAGATCTTCATCGATCATAGCTCTCAGTTGATCTTCACCAATGCGTTCGATCTTGTTGATCTCATGGGAAGTCCTGAAACCATCAAAGAAGTGCACAAATGGAACCCTTGATTTCAAAGTTGCAGCTTGCGCCACCGCCGCCATGTCCTGTGCTTCTTGTACAGAGCAGGATGCCAGCATGGCAAAACCGGTTGCCCGGCAAGCCATGACGTCCGCCTGGTCTCCAAAGATGGAAAGCGCTTGCGCAGCCAGTGATCGGGCACTGACATTGAACACTGCCGGGGTCAACTCACCAGCGATCTTGTACATATTGGGAATCATTAACAGCAAGCCCTGTGAGGCTGTAAAGGTTGTAGTCAGCGCGCCAGTCTGTAATGCACCATGCACAGCACCTGCAGCGCCGCCCTCAGATTGCATTTCGATCACAGTCGGCACAGTGCCCCACAGGTTTGGCACCCGCTCAGCCGCCCACTGGTCAGCATACTCACCCATGGGGGATGATGGTGTGATGGGGTAAATTGCGATTACTTCGTTCAGCCGGTATGAGACATAAGAAGTTGCCTCATTGGCATCGGTCATGACCATTTCACGTTTCATTTTTGATAATACTCCTCTAAGTGTTTTGCTCAATACTCCCGGTCACGCAGTCCCAAGATATATTGGTTTGTAATATGTGTCTAAATCCAACTATTTATTGTAATCCATAATCACATAGATTCGGGGTCATTTTTGGCAAAAAGCCAAAATCCTGATATTGAGTTCTGAATTTCAGTAAGAAGAGCCTGGAAGATTTATTAGGCCAGGCTTTTTACTTCTGCCAGGAATAGGCCAGCAATACTTTTTCCATCGCGTAGCTCTCCCGATTGTGCCATTCTTAATGCCTCAGACAGGGGGATCTTTTCAACCTTAAGATATTCATCATCATCCTGTTCCAAGGGTGCCGGGTAGAGGTCCCTGGCCAGGAACAGGGTCAGAAATTCATTTGAATAGCCAGGGGTCATGTAAAAACCACCGAGTTTGACCAGGTCATGGGCTGCCATCCCTGTTTCTTCACGCAACTCACGCATGGCTGTTTCTTCAGGGCTTTCATTTTCATCCAGCAGACCTGCAGGTATTTCCAGCAGGTAGGCTTCAGCACCTACCCGGTACTGCCTGATAAAAAGGACTTCACCTGCCGAGTTGATGGGCACAATGGCGACCGCATCCCGGTGGTCCACAAGGTCATAAGTCCGGGTTTGCTCATCTGGCATCTTTAACAATACTTTACAAATATCGAACGCCCTCGCCTGGAGCACTCTCTCCTGGCTTAATTTCTTAATGTCTGCCATCCCTGCTATTCTCCTCAATAAACCAAACCATATAAATAAAAGAGGAGCTTGTGCTCCTCTTTTTATGAGATATTAATACCTTATGGGATTTGCAGTACCTGCCCACCCGATAACGCGTAAGGCTCAACCAAACCATTGACAACAATAATCGACTCAGGGGCAACATCCCCATAGTAACAGGCGATCGAGTAGATCGTCTCTCCCGCACTGACAGTGTATGTATCAGGATGCGGGTTGAGAGCCCTCGTCCCGGGAAAACTGCCACTTGTCGGAATGCTTAGAACATCACCTTCTGACAGGTATGAATTGCTGGTCAATCCATTCAGGTTCAGCAAGTCAGCAGGATCCACATCAAACCGCCTGGCAAGACAATAAGCATGTTCGCCATCGTGCACAGTGTACTGTCCCGGCCTGGTCAACACCGGTGTTGGAGGAAGAGCAGTCGGGGTAAGCGCCTGGGTCGGCAGAGCAGTTGCTTCTGCCGTTTCCTGTGTGGTTTGGACATCTTCTGTACCTTCCTGGACCGGGGGGGTGGTTTCCTGTGGCTTTGGGGTAGGCGTTGGTTGGTCAAATTTTTCCATGATCGCCAGGGCTGTCGCTGTGGCATTCAAGATCTGTTGATCCACCGGTAATGGCGTATTGATCTTCTCTCCGGTTGAGGGTGTCGGAAACGGTACTTTGGATGCGGGTCTGATACAACCGGCAAAGAGTACCAGTATCATCAGGCTCATCACCAGGGTAATTAATGATTTTCGTGACATTCTTCTTCTCCCTGCAAGGTAAAATTCTAACTTCTTTCGTTATTATACAGCAAAAGTCCCATCGCAGAATAACCCTCTGGATGGGACTTTTACTTTGGGCAAAGAGAAGAATGTTAGATCTTCTTCAGGGCAGGCAAACCAGATTTCAACTCCACAACCTGTTTTCCTGCGGGCACTGCATCAATAGCAAATTCCTTCTTCACTTCCTTTGCAAAGTAGTAAAGTAAAGTGTCCTTGCCGGTGCTGCGTTTAATCTTTTTGCAATGTAAATAATATTTGTTGCCCTTAGAGTTTGTAAATGTAAAAGCCATAAGTTCCTCCTTTTCTATTTGCGAACTTAATTCAAGTGTAACCAAGAAAAAAGTTTTGTCAATAGGCAATATTGGACAATAGTTTTTTAATTCACCATAAAATTCCAGCCGGGTTTGTTAGAAAATTGTATATATGCATGAAAATTCCTTGACTCATACTTTAATAATTCATACAATGACATACAATGAAAATTGATAATGAGGGATTCTTTTATGAGAATGAACAAATGGACTTTTTTGATAACAATTGTGATCCTTGCACTGGCAATGATTGCCTGTTCTACCTCCGGGCTATTGCCGACCCTGGAAGTTAAGCTTACTCCCGAGGCGATCGCAACCCTGCCAGCCCAAAAAGAAAGTGAATCCACACAATCGGTGGTCATCCCGGAATATGTTAATTCCCAGGATGCATTGGTTGAACTTTACCAACGATTAAGCCCTGGTGTGGTCTCGATCCAGGTCATCAGCAATTTTGGCGCAGGTCAGGGATCGGGCTTTGTTATCGACACAGATGGACATATCGTTACCAACTATCATGTGGTCGAAGGTGCCCAGACTGTCGAGGTGGACTTTTCATCCGGTCTGAAGGTCTATGCCTCTGTAGTGGGTACCGATCTTGATTCTGATATCGCTGTGCTAAAAGTGGAGGTTGATCCCACAGATCTGGTTCCGTTACCATTGGGAGATTCTGACCAGGCTCTGGTGGGTCAGACAGTAGTGGCGATCGGCAATCCTTATGGTCTGTCGGGTTCAATGACTGTCGGAATCATTTCTGCCCGTGGACGCATCCTTGAGTCCATGCGCCAAAGCACAGATGGCTTGTATTTCTCAGCAGGTGATCTTATCCAGACTGACACAGCGATCAACCCGGGCAACTCCGGCGGACCGCTGATCAACCTCAATGGCGAAGTCGTCGGTGTTAACCGGGCTATTCAAACAGAAAATTCCACCATCACCGGCCAGGTATCCAACTCTGGTATTGGGTTTGCAGTTTCCTCCAATATTGTCCGGCGCGTTGTACCCTCATTGATCGAGAAAGGTTATTACGACTATCCTTATCTTGGCCTTTCCAGTATCAGTGCCTTAAACCTTACCTTGCAGGAAGCGCTTGGTCTGCCACAGGCAAATGGAGCTTATGTGACCAGCATTACCCCGGGTGGACCGGCTGACAAAGCCGGCATCAAAGCGGGCACTCAGCCCTCTTCAATTGAAGGATACTTAAAAGGGGGTGACCTGGTAATTGCGGTTGATGGCGTCAAGGTGAATGAATTCAATGACCTTTTGAGTTATATGATCCTCAATAAAGTACCTGGAGACCAAATCACCATGACTGTGCTGCGCAATGGCACATCTGTGGACATGGTAGTAACCCTGGGGAAACGTCCTTGATCAGCAATACACCTTCGTCCTATTGAATCAAAAGAGCCTGGGGCTCCAATCCCAGGCTCTTTTCATAAGGAGAAGAAAAGTGTCATACTTGATTACAATATAGCAGTTGCAAGACTGGTTTGCTTGACGTTTTCAATACGATTACCCTACACAAAAAAAACCTGGTAATTCATTACCAGGTTTTCCTTTTCACTTACTCATACCTCAACGCATCGACCGGTTGCAGCTTTGCCGCCCTCCTGGCCGGGTACCATCCAAAGAAGATGCCCACTGCGGCTGAGAACAACGTTGCCAGTAAGATCGAATCCAATCCCACCTGGGGTTCCAGTGGAGTACCCGACCTGGAGGCTATAAAACCAACCAGAAGTGAGAGCAGCCAGCCAACAATGATGCCGAGGACACCGCCGATCAAGCTCAATAAAGCGGATTCGGTCAGGAATTGCATCATGATATCCGATCTCCTGGCACCCAGCGCCTTACGCAGGCCTATTTCCTGGGTTCGTTCGGTGACAGATACCAGCATGATGTTCATGATACCAATGCCGCCAACAAGAAGGGAAATTGCACCAATTCCAGCCAAAAAGACGGTCAGCACACCTGTGATTGATTGGGCTATGGATAAAAAGTCCTGTTGGTTGGTAATTGTAAAATCATTTGGTTGCCTGGGTTGCAGGCGGTGTGAACTGCGCATGATCGCATTGGCTTCTTTAATGGCATTTGCCACGCTTTCACTATCCTTCGCTTGTACGATAATATATTCCACTCTATCAGATACACTGTGGCGAACGATACGAAGTTGTGCTGTTGAGATCGGAGTGTAGACATTCATATCAGGGTTCATAAAGCTGGTCCCACCCTTTGCTTCAGTGACACCAATGATACGGTAAGGATATCCATTTATGCGGATCGTCTTCCCCACAACATCCACGTGTTTGCCCAATAATCGATCTGCAAAATCAGGACCGATAACCACCACTGCCGACCTGCCATCAACATGAGATTTCGTAATGAATTCTCCTGATTCCAGGCTGATCGATTGCACCAATGCATAATCCTGTGTGACACCCATGATGGATGATGTGATACTTTCTCCGCTGAATGTAAATTCCACATTCCCCTGGACAATGGGCGACACATAAGCAATGGAAGGTGAGCGTAAACGATTGCCAAGGGCTTCAGCATCCCGCAAGGTAAGGGGATCCGGGTTCTTGACTTCTTCAGCCTGGTTCCCCCGCATGATGTAGACCAGGTTGGTACCGATGCTCTCGATCTGACCAGTGATGGCACTGCCAGCGCCTTGCCCCACGGATAAAAGGGCAATGACTGACCCGACACCGATCACAATGCCCAAGATCGTGAGAAATGCCCTGGTTTTGTTGGCATTCAAGCTGTCCAAAGCTTCTTTAATTGCCTGTAGAATTTTCATGATACAAGCTCCTCTGAAGCGATCAGGCCGTCCAACAGGTGAATCACCCGTTGAGCCTGGTGAGCCACTTTTGCATCATGTGTGACAATGACCAGGGTGGTACCATAGATCCGGTTCATGGATACCAACAAGTTCATGATCTCTTCGCCGGATTTAGAATCCAGGTTTCCTGTCGGCTCATCTGCCAGGATTATCGCAGGTTCAGTCACGATTGCCCGGGCAATGGCAACACGCTGCTGTTGGCCACCGGAAAGTTCATTGGGTTTATGTTTGACCCGATCTGACAGACCAACAGCTTCCAGTGCTTTCAAAGCTTTTTCTTTCCGCGAACCATTCTCACCCCCATAGCGCAGCGGCAATTCGACGTTAAATTGTGCGGTTGCGCGGGGCAGGAGGTTGTATTTTTGAAAAACGAACCCGATCTTCCTGTTTCTAACAACTGCCAGGTCATCATCTTTGAGATCTGACACAAGCTCTCCGTCCAGGTAATACTCGCCGCCCGAAGGTGAATCAAGGCAGCCGATCATGTTCATGAGGGTCGATTTACCTGATCCTGAAGGCCCCATGATCGCCACAATCTCACCCTCATAAATATCGAAACTGACACCCCGTAAAGCGTGGACTTCAATAGTTCCGATTTCATAAACCTTGGTCAGTCCCTTAACCTGGATGACCGGTGCATTGTCGGTCATGGGTTATCTCCTGTTCATGAACCCGGGAAATCCATCTCCGGAGGGGCCTGTCATCATGCTGATCAGGCTGGTCGGAGGGTTGATCACAATGAGTTCACCAATTTCGATGTCTCCGGATGTAATCTCGATCTGGTCATCAGAAAATGCTCCAAGGCCAACCTCAACGGCAACCGGCTTGTTGTTGCGCATCACATAGACAATATCCACCCCGTCTTGCGTTGTCAAAGCCTCCAGTGGAATGAGCATTACACCATTCTTTTCTTCCGTGATGATGCTGACTGCTGCAGTCATTCCCGGCTTTACCTTGTCCAGTCCGTCCAGCAATTGAACAGTCACCGAATAAGAAACCACACCCTGGCTTTCATTACCAACAGGGGCAATCTCCACTACTTTGCCGGTAAATTCTTCTTCATAAAATGCATCAAACAAAAGGTCTGCATTTTGGCCGATTTTGATCAATGGAATATCAACTTCAGATATCTGCACATCGATAAACATTGTGGAGAGGTCAGCCAGTTGAATGGCTTTAACCCCGGTGGTCACGACGTCGCCCGGTTTGTTGTAAATGGCAGTGACGATGCTGTCAAAAGGCGCTTTGATGCTCATCTTATCGATCCTTGCCTGGGCAATTTGCAGTTGGGTTTCAAGGACGGTCACATTATCGGGGTCCGGTCCATTCTGAAGAATTTCGATCTTATTCTTTAGACTGGTGATTCTTTCTTCAGCCAGTAAAATGCGAGCCTCGGCTTGCGCTTTTTCCTGTTCTGTGTAGTTCTTTTGGCAGTAATTTAAATTGGCAAGGGCTGTATCCCTGGCGATCCTGGTTTGCGTTGATTCAAACCGGTCATACATGCTCACTGCGTCATCATATTTTTCCTGCAGATCTGCAAGGGTATCATCGGTGCAGCGCTGGTAATTCATGATCTCCCGATCCTTGGCCATATCTTCGAGGCTCTTCTCAGCGTTGATCAGGTCAAGTTTGGCCTGGGCCAACTCGAGGGGAGCATTGGCATAGAGATCATCCAGTGAATTCTGTACACTGATGAGATCATTTTTTGCTTGCAGGATCTCGATCGGGATCGAAGTCTCATCCAGGGATAACAGGATGTAATCCTGGAATACTTTTAGTCCCAGGGAAGCAAAACTCTGTCCCACAGTGCCGCTGATGTTCCATGAAAGCAAGGCTGTCTGGTTAGCCCGGATCGTGCCTGTACCGCTAATGGTTGCAGTCAATGAGCCCCTGCTGAATGGAACTGTCTCAAGTGAAGCCAACTCACTGAGCGCTTTCCGGTTCCGGTTAACGATGATTCCGAAAACAATTAAGCCACCGATTATTATGAGAGCTGCCACCACAAGCAGGTTGATCAACCATTTCTTTTTTGTTTTTTGTTTACCAACTGTTGCCATATATCTTCCTAACATTTCCGATTATTAATTGATGAAATATACCATCTTCTCAACCAGGTAATAATTAATATTGTATAAATAATTTACGCGATTCCTGATAACAGGAAAGCCGCCTGAATAATGAAATGATCCCCTTGCGGGGTCATTTCGATTAGTTCATCGTCAGAACTTTAAGTGGTTCCGTCTCACTGTTATACAGTGCGAATTGACATTAAATTGTTGACATGGGGGGCTATGGCTTTTCTTAACTGCTCCTCATCAACACCCTGAACCTTGACCGTAACCTCACTGGTCGAGAGAGTCTTACCGGCAAACGTACCAAACGCCACGATGTCGCCGCCTGCTTCAAAAATTGCCTGTGTCAGTCTGGCAATGGCACCGGGAGAATTGGTTAATTCCGCAGAGAAACGCACACCCTTCTGCCTGGCACCGAGCAGTTCCAGGAAGATCTTAAAAAGGTCGGTTTCAGTGATGATTCCCACTACTTCCTTACCGCGCAGAACTGGCAGGCAGCTGATCTTGTTATCCGACATGATCCGTGCTGCTTCTTCGACTGGCATGTCTTCGGTTGCAGTGATCACATCTTTGACCATGATATTTTCTACCTTGATTCTTTCAACCAGGTAGTTGATCTCCCAGATACTCAATGAGGTGGCTTTAGAGGGCAGTGCAGTTTCCAAGACGTTGCGTGTTACCAGGCCAACCATCTTATTTTTTTCGACAACCACCAGGTGGCGCACATTTTCCTGGTTCATTAAGGCAACCGCTTCAAGGACAGGCAGATCAGGGGCTACCTTCAATACGGGAAAAGACATTCGTTTTCCGACGATCATTTGATTGCTCCTTTAGAATTTGTTATATTTTACTCATTCCAAGGTCAAAAGACAAGAAAAAATATAAAGTTTTTGAGAGTTTTTCTCAAAAACCCAACTAGAAACATGCCAATCCTGCTTTTTAATTCATCTCAGTAAAATAAGGAAGACAAAATTGTAATTCTAAAAAATTCAGTGGTCTTTTCCTGCTCTCCTGGCTGAATTGATGTAAAATATATGGGCTGTCCTGAATTTAATAATGCCCTTCAACATGGTGGATTGATTCCACCATGAATCTCTTAATAACGGAGTTGGATTATGATCAATTACTACAATTCGGAAAATGGTGTGATTCGAAAAGTAGAATCAATGGAGCAAGGAACCTGGGTGGACATTGTTAACCCGAATTCTGAAGAGCGCCTTGTGATCAATTCCTTCGGATTGCCAATGGACTTCATCACCTACCCCCTTGACCTGGATGAACAAGCCCATTTCGAAAGAGAAGAAGGTGATATCACCTTTATATTGGTCAGGATCCCGATTTACCAGGGGAAAGAAGTGGATATCCCCTACACAACCATCCCCTTGAGTATCATCCTGACGCCAGAAAACATATTTACCATTTGTACAAAGCCTTACAGCCTGCTCCAGGAAATTGCCAACAATAAACTCAAGGGCATAAACACCCATAAGCCCAAGCGCTTCCTGTTACAGTTACTTATCCGCATCGCGTCCAACTACCTATATCTGCTGAGGGAGATCAACAAAACAGTTGACCTGGTGGAAGATCAGTTGCAGGAATCTATGCGCAACAAAGAGGTCCTGGAGTTATTAAAACTGCAAAAAAGCCTGGTTTACTTCACGACAGCCCTAAAATCCAATGAGATATTGCTGGAACGGCTACAGCGCCACCAGTTTTTCAGGCAATTCCCTGAAGATGTTGACCTGCTTGAGGATGTGATCATTGAGAACCAGGAAGCCATCCAGATCAGCGACATTTCCACGACCATTCTTTCTTCCATGATGGATGCTTTTGCCTCGATCATTTCGAACAACCTCAACAGCGTGATGAAATTCCTGGCATCCATTACCATCGTCCTGAGCATTCCAACAATCGTTTCCAGCTTTTTCGGAATGAATGTCGCCTTACCTATGGAAACTCACAACCTGGCATTCTGGCTGATCCTGGGCATTGCACTGCTCCTCTCAGCGATCATCGTTTTGGTCTTTCTCAAAAAAGACTGGTTTTAGCTTTCACTTGATCAGCTGCGCGATATCCTTAAAATGTGGATGTCGCGCATCCTTGATCAATTCGAACAAGCACATTTCAACGGTTGTCATCTTGACCCCTGCTGTGATCAAATCCTTGATCGCCATGTCCAGATCTACCTGGTGCCTGGAAGATGTCGCATCCACAACCACCGAAACTTCAAAACCTTCATTTTTTAACTCGATCGCACTTTGATGAATACATATATGTGTTTCAAAACCACACAAAATGACCTGCCGGCGACCCAATTCTGCCAGTTGATTTAAGATCCTCACCTCCCGGAAAACACTGAATGCCGTCCGGCTTACCTGTTCCTGACCAGGCAACAACGTGGCTATTTCTTCGATCGTAGAGCCAAGCTTTTCAGGAACCTGGTTGGTCAGGATCACCGGGACTTCGAGGATCATCATCCCTTTGACCAATTTCTGGATCTGGCTGATCCGGGAAGGGCTTTCCAGCACAACCCGGGCTAATTTTCCCTGTACGTCGATCACAATCAATACTGAATCACTTAAGCTCAACATACCTGCATCCTTTTTATCGTGTGTCAATTTTCGTGTTGCCAATAGTAGCCTGCAAACAATGAATGGTCTTTGGAAGCGTTAAGCAGTCACCATTTATTACTGCGGCCATCCGGGCTGGGGGGGGGTATGCCGCTGTTCGTAAGGCATAGCCCTCAGGGTTTATTTTCGCTTTATTTAGTTTATTTTTCATCTTCAGGCTATATTATAATCATGCGAAAGCCCGGTCAACGATGAACGATATCAAACATGCCTTCAAAACAATTGAGAAGACTTTTGCCCTCTGGTGGTCCGATTGGGTCAACCAGGTCGTGGTCAGCATGGCGGCTGTTCTGTGCAGCCTGACCCTGGTTCTGGCTCCGGCTTCATTGATGGGCATCATGCATGAATTAAATGACCTCTCCAATGGCACGCGCACAGGCATTGCCGGATGGTGGAAAGGCTTTAAGCTGAATTTTGTGCGCAGCCTTGTTTGGGGTGCTGTAACACTGGTCGTCTTTGCTATTCTCATCTTCAATGCCTGGTTCTATTACACTCTCGAAACAAGTTGGGCACCAATACTGTTAGGTCTTTGTTTATTATTGATATTTGTCTGGTTCCTGGTCAATTTTTATACCCTCGGTTACCTGTTTTTGCAGGAAGAAAAATCGCTGCGTTTGGCCTGGAAAAACAGCATCCTGACAATTTTAGGCGCACCTTTTTTCAACCTCGTGATCGGGTTTTTCCTCCTGGCCATGACCATCCTCAGCATGGGTCTCTTCCTGCCCCTGCTTCTTGGAACACCTTCACTGCTGGCACTTCTCAGCATTTTAGCTGTCCGCAACAGGTTGGAAGTTTATGGAAAGATCGCACCCCTACCAGAGGACAATTGATCGCGTTGTATATGAGGTGAGTTGAAGCAATGCCCCTAATGTTCAATTGGACAAAGTACAGGTAATTATCTATAATAAGTTTATGAAACAATCAATGAAAGACAATATCTGGAGGTAAAATGGCGCGTAAAACCCTGGGATTTGTCAACCTCATCTGGACCTGTGCATTTTGTGAAACCCAAAATCCCGGTCCCATCAAGTCATGTACCAGCTGCGGCGCACCCCAACCAGCGGATGTGCACTTTGTTGAAGTGGACCAGGAAAGGTTTAATTTTATAAAAGATGAAGCTCTCATCCGAATGGCGAAGGCCGGACCGGACAAACACTGTCCCTACTGCGGCACGCGGAATCTTTCTACAGATGAGCGTTGTAAGCAATGCGGAAGTGACATAACCATTAATGCCCAGGCCCGCCGGGCTGGCCAGGTAGTCGGCGCCCCAGAGGTGCAAACTCCAGAAAAACCTGAGCCAAAAAAGCTATCAAAAGGGCTGCTGATCCTCCTGATCCTGGGGTTTGTTGTATTTTGTATCATTTCAATCGTCATCCTGGCAAACCTGTTACGTACCGAAACAGTGACAGGCAGTGTTTCGCAGGTTGCCTGGCAAAGAACTTACAGCATTGAAGCTTATCAACAGGTCCAGGGTTCAGCCTGGTATGATGAGATACCAGCAGGTGCGGAGCTGGGCTCATGTTCCACCCGCTACCGCTATACATCCAGTGAACCAGTTGCCAATGCCACCGAGGTATGTGGCGAACCTTACACCATTGATACAGGAACCGGGGTTGGTGAGGTTGTCCAGGACTGCACATATGAAGTTTATGATGATTATTGCAGCTACTCAGGGTATGCCTGGATGGTTGTAGACACCATATCCAGTTCCGGCTATGACCTCTCTCCCTACTGGCCCCAGGCCAACCTGACATCGTCCTCACGCATCGGTGAGCAAACCGAATCGTACGTGATCTATTTTGATGTCGATGGAGACACTTACAAATATGTCACAGATGATGCCTACCTTTTCCAATCTGCCTATCCCGGCAGTACCTGGCAACTGGAAGTCACCAGCTCGGGAAATATCACTTCCATCAACCAATAACGCCAATCAAGTTAAACACAAAGTGGCTGAGTTGAACTCAGCCACTTTTGTTTAAATTCAAAAGTCCACTTACTTGTAGGCTTTAACCGTGACCCACTCGTCCTTGGCTTTAAATGCATAGTAAGGCAACCAGACAACCCCGAACATGTCGGTCAAAATGTTCTTCTTGAGCGGCGCAATGGTCACCTCTCTGACCGTCCCGATGGATTGAGTGATCCGATCCTTGACCGCCTCAACTTCCTGGTTATACAGGCCATCCAGGTCTTCCAGTTGCTTTTGGTAAGTCGCGATCATTTCTTCTGATTCCTTGACATCACCTTTTGCATTCGAAGTCATTCTGCGCTTGGTCAGTGACGTGCTTAAACTAGCCTTGCGGGAGCCAAGCAATTTCATCACGTTCTCAAACCCCTTGCCTGCTTCCTCCAAGCGACGCTGGTTTAATTCCTTTTTGTCCTGTTCCAGTTCAAGGGTTTCCTTCTTGATCTTCAGCTGCAGGCTTTCACGCTGTTTGGCGTATTTTGTCTTAATTTTCGCGGATTCTGCATCCAACTGCTTCTGGATCTCATCAGTGCAGCGCTGCCGGAAATCAGCAGGGGATTCATCCGGCTTGCCAACCAGCTTTAAGGTATCGTTATACTGCAATTTGATCGTTCTGCTGCGGTAGATCCACTCAATAAAGTCCTTGGAAAGTTCCTGGATCGTACTTTCGTCATCCACAGGATAGGTCAGGCCGGAAAAACTGGCATTTGGGAGTGGAGCCGACTTTATCTCCTTCATGTCGACCGGATCAGAGAGGTATTCCTCCCAGCGCACCAATCCACGCCGTTCAAGGCTATCGATCCTGGCAGTTACCGTGCTTTCCTGGTCGACATTGTAAGTTCGATCCGCATAATAGACCTTTGCCTGTCCCAACAAAGCTGGTCGATACAAATAACTGGGTGAGGATGGAGAATCCGGCAATTGATCGCGAATTTCATCAATTGCATCGCCAAGGCTGCGATTGGTGTCCATGAAAAATACCTGTACGCTGGAGGCCAGTGCGGGTTGGGTTGCCATGCCTGGGGTGTTTCCACTGACCTTGATCTTCTGGTCGGCGCTGCCAGCGACACTGGAGGTCGCTGTCTGGCTGGATATGTTGGATATTGCCTGGGTAATGCCTGCACCAACCATCTTATTGAGATCTGCCAGTTTTGTCCTCGTCACAGGCCCGGTCAGGTAGTTCATCGCCCAGCGTGTGGTGAACACCACAGGGGCTTTTGCGTGCACGTTATGCAGCAGGAAAACCCTTTTCCCCAGGGCAGAGATCGTTTTGTCAAAATATGCCCGATCCAACCCACTGCTGAGGCTTTCCAATCCATCCAGCAGGCGTTGTTTATCCTGGTCAGTCTGCAGTTTACCGATCATCCAGGTTCCAGCATTGGAGAGTGCCTTGTAATCCAGGTCGATTGGGTTTTGGGTGGCAACCACCAGACCGACACCAAATGCACGGGCTTGCTTGAGCATGCGCAGGATGATCGGTTTACTGGGTGGATTTGCCACAGGCGGCAGGTAACCAACAATTTCATCAAAATACACCAGGGCACGCAGGTTGGATGAGCCGCTTTGCGTCCTCATCCATGTTTCGATCGCTGAGTAGAGCAGGGTGATGAAGAACATACGCTCGGCATCAGCCAGGTGTGCCAGGTAGAAAATGCTGTGCCGCGGTTTGCCTGCCGGTGTATAGAGCAGGCTGGCGATATCCAGAGCCTGTCCCTCAAGCCAGGTTTGGAAAGCCGGGGCTGCCAGGAAATTGTTCAGCAGCATAGCAAGCTCAAAGCGATCTCTTTCGGGATAAAACTTGGATAGGGGGAATACGCCCAGCTTTTCGAACGGCGGCGTTTGCGTCTGCAGAATCAGGCTTTCGAGGTTTAGGTCAGCTCCAGTGCTCCAGGCAGTCTCAAAAATATTGGCCAACAGGATATGCTCACGGGATCTGACCGGGTCAATATCCTTCATGCCGATCAACTCCAACAGGGCAGTGACGGTGCTGGCGATTCGTTCCCTGAGGATCTCTTTATTGGTTTCCCAGGGGATCTCAGGGCATTTTAAGGATGCCAGGATGCTGACCGGGATGCCGGAGTCTGATCCAGGGGTATAAATTGCGTAGTCGACTTTATCAACGAGTTTTTGGATACGCTCTTTACCAATTCCCCAATCGGACAAACCCTTGCTCCAGCTGGAGGCAGCTTCTTCGGATGCCTGTTCCAGGGATTTGCCTTCCCGGCGGGCAGCATCTTCGTCAACCCAGGGTTCAAAATCAGACGGGAGCAGGTCCGGGAAGTGTAAAAGGTGGTTGGTCAGGTCACCCTTGGGATCCACCATAATGGCTGGAATACCCAGCAACGCTGCTTCTTCCAGAAGAATGATGCCCAAGCCTGTCTTTCCTGAGCCGGTCATGCCAGTGATCACCCCATGAGTGGTCAGGTCCGATGGATCATAATAAATCGGCTGGTCAGGGTTGGCCTGTTTGGTTTTCAGATCATAGGCGCGTCCAAAAAAGAATTCATTTTCGTTTGAACTCATAATTCCTCCAAAATTTATTCTAGTAAAAGTATACTGCAAAGAAAGGGATTTTTCAGCGATAAAATCAATTAAAAAGAAAAGGCAGGTGATTTCGCACCTGCCCTGTTCTTATGTATGCCAGTATCCCCTGCGCCTTGGCGTGATATCCTCGACGGTGATGAATGCATCCGGGTCAACAGCCATCACCAGGACCTCCGCTTCTTTCACATTTTTGCGTTTCAGGTTGATATCCAGCAAGCTGACAGTTCCATCGCGCCCCTGCGCAGCTATTTCAGTCACCGCATAATCAGCAGTGCGCAATTTCTCTGCGATCTCCTGCCCTTTTTGTTGGCTGATCACTTTCATATGCATATAACCGATCGCCAATCTCTTTTCGATCGTCATGCCAATGACATTGCCGGTGGCAAACCCGGCAGCATAGCCGACAACATTCATGACGTTGTCAATATTCGCGATGACCGACCCGATGATCAGTATGTAAAGGCTTGATTCGATAAAGCCCAAAATCCATGCATACCCCCGCTTGCCGCGCATGGTAAGCATGATGCGCAGGGTGTCCATGGTGACGCTGATCACACGGGCTGCAAATATCAGTAATGCACCCAGCCAGGGATTTATGGATGATAATAATGCTTCCATTTACTACTCCTCGCCTTTGTTACTTTTTAGCAGTGTCTTTTTCAGACCTTGTTGTCAGGATCGCGGGTTCATAATAGCGAGTCATGTATTCCTTCACCATACGCCGCATTGAGAATTGCGGGGCAAGGGTGCGAATGCTCTCTTTGACCCTGCCCAGCCAATCGACCGGCAAGCCATCTGCTGAGCGTTGGCGATAATACAACGGGATGATCTCATTTTCAAGGGTGTCATAAAGACTGGCACAATCAGCTGCATCCTGTTCCTCTTCCGAGGCATATTCTTTTTCGCTGCCGATCGCCCAACCATTGAGCCCATTGTAACCCTCGCGCCACCATCCATCCAGAACTGAAAAATTCAGGGTTCCGTTCAGTGCCGCTTTTTCGCCACTTGTGCCCGAGGCTTCACGGGGTCGGCGTGGGGTATTCAACCACACATCAACACCCTGCACAAGGTAGCGTGCCATATCCATGTCGTAATCATCCAGGAAAACCAGCCTGCCACCAAATCGCGCGTCCTTGACAGCGCGGTACACTTCCTGGATCAGTAATTTTCCAGGTTCGTCCGCCGGGTGTGCTTTTCCGGCAAAAATGATCTGCAGCGGCATATGAACATCATTGACCAGTCGGACCAGGCGGTTGTAATCTTTGAAAAGCAGGTTCGCTCTTTTATAGGTTGCAAAGCGCCTGGCAAATCCTATTGTCAGGGCGTAGGGGTCCAGCAGGACACCACTGGCAACTGTTTGCACAGGGTGCACCTGGGTGGTCAGCCACTGCTTCCTCGCCCGGCTGACCATATACACCACCAGCTTTCGCTTTAAGTGCCGTCTCACCCGCCACAATTCTTCATCAGGGATATTCTCAACCTGTTGCCAGATCTCCGGTTCATCAATATGTTCAATCCAATCCGTGCCAAGATAGCGGGAATATAAAATACCCATACGTCTTGCCAGCCATGTGCCGGTATGGATGCCATTGGTGATATACCCGATCGGCACGTCTTCCACCGGCAATTCAGGCCAAAGTGTGGACCACATTTTACGGGAGACGTCTCCATGCAATTCTGATACCCCATTGCGAAAATTGGATAGTTTGAGTGCCAGAACGGGCATGCTATAGTTTTCTACTCCCCAGCTTTGCTGTACTTTGGCAAAATTCAGGAATTCCTCCCGCGTCATGCCCAGTTTATCCCAGTAATTGGAGAAGTATTTTTCCACCATCCAGACCGGGAATTCATCATTTCCGGCAGGCACGGGTGTATGAGTGGTAAAGACATTGGTCTGACTTACCTTTTCAATGGCGGTGGTCAGTTGCATGCCACCCTCCACAAATTCACGCAAGCGTTCCAGGGCCAGGAATGCTGAATGACCTTCATTCATATGGTAGATCGTCGGGTCATAACCTAACATCCTGAGTGCCCGCACACCGCCAATGCCCAGCAATATTTCCTGTGAAATTCTCAACTCCAGGTCACTGATGTATAAACGGTCTGTCAACTGGCGATCTTTCGGGTCATTTTCCGGCAGGTCGGTATGCAGCAAAAAGAGCTTCACCCTGCCAACCTGTAACTCATACACGGTAGCAAACAACTCACGCCCGGGTAGGGGAATTGATATTTTAACAGGCTGCCCTTTTTCATCCGTGAGGGCAATAAGGGGTAATTCGTTAAAATTGATCTCAATATTCTGGGCTTGCTGCCAACCATCTTCGGTTATGTGCTGTGAAAAATAGCCATAGGTATAGAGAAAACCGACTGCGGTCAGCGGCAAGCCGAGGTCACTTGCTTCTTTCAGGTGGTCACCAGACAGGATACCCAAACCACCGGCATATACCATTAATGACTCGTGCAGTCCAAACTCGAATGAAAAATATGCGATCTGCTCTTTGGTCAACTCCGGGTAGGTCCTGTTGAACCAGGTATCCTGGTTTGACATGTAACGGTCAAATTCACGGATGATCCGGTCATACTTATCCAGGAAATAGCGATCTGTGGTTAACTTGTTGAGAATAGCCCTGTCGATCTTCCTGAGAAATACAACCGGGTTGTGGTAACAATCATCCCACAGGATGGGTTCCATTTCCTTGAACATCCTGACAACTTCAGGGTTCCAGACCCACCACAGGTTGTGTGCCAGGTCTGCCAGGCGCTTCACCCGACGCGGAAGATCAAAACTATTCGGTACGTTTCTTTTTATATTCATGTAATCTCTCTTACTGTTCAGGATAACCTGCATGATAAAAACAAGCAGGTTTTATCATTAAACATCGTTCCAGGTTATCAGAACCTTGAATGCTCTGATCTGATCAACTTGTTAAAACCCGGAAGGCGTTAATTCAAACGCTCAATTTTACCAGATAAAAGCCGGAAATTCGCAAAGCGATGGGCGTTGCCAACTAAAAAATGCAATCCTAGCGTTTCTGGCCTTTTTTACCTCCCCCTTTAAATGGAGGAGCGCTCATAAATAAGATTCTACAGATCCTTGAATCCAGCATCCTGCTGTAAAGTCTTTCATCAATATCATTTTGCTGCACAGAGGTCGTGATCACAGTAGGAAGTTCTGCATTGTAGCGATGGTTGAATAGCTGGTAAAGTTTTTCTCTTGCCCAGGGGGTCGCTGATTGCGTACCCAGATCATCGAGGATAAGCAGCCTGGCAGATTTGATCTCCTCAAAGCGCTTATCCAGGCTGATCACACTGTTCGGGCTAAATGTTGCCCGCAAGTGATCCAGCAGGTCAGGTACAACGACCATCATCGGTGGATTACCCAAATTAGCCTGGTAGTTCCCAATCGCTGCTGCCAGGTGGGTCTTGCCACAGGCATAGGGGCCATTAAAAACAAGCCAACCAACAGGATCCTCAGCAAATGATTTGGCAGCTTCAAAAGCGGTCTGCAGTGATCTTTGGTCATCCGGTAAAAGACCTTCATCTTTTCGCATTGAGAAGTTACCGAATGTCTGCTTGCCATGAAAGCCCAGCGATGAAAGCTCGTGGTGTCCCATGTCATCTTTGGGATTGCGGTAATCGGGTGCCAGGATCATGACCTGTGTCACCAATTCCGGGTCCGTCAGGCGCGATCGGATGCGACCATCGAACTCTGATGATTGGTTGTTACTGGTGATAACTGTCGCCAGCTTATTTATGTAGCGGTGGTTGATGATCTGGAAAAGTTTTTCCTGCGCCCAGGGGGTAATGTTCTGGGTGCCGAAATCATCCATCACCAGCAGGGTAATATTTCGGATCTCGTCAAAACGATCCTCAAAACCATCATCGTTGTTATTTGAGAAGGCAAACCTTAACCAATCCAGGAGGTCCGGCACGGTCAGGAAAATGGTGGATACACCCAGTGAAACTGCCTGGTTGGCAATTGCCGCCGCCAGGTGGGTCTTGCCGCATCCATACCTGCCGAGCAGCAGCAACCAGCCGCTCAAAGTTCCGGCAAAATTCTGGGCATGGTTAAATGCCTGCTCAAGCGAATCTGCCTGTTGTTTGCCAAGCCCGACCCGACCGCGGGGCTTAAATGTGTCAAATGTCAGGTTTACCAATGCATCCAGGTTGCTCAACTCGAAAAGACGCCGCCGGTTGTCATCCAGGACCTTCTGTTGACGGCAAATGCAGATCTCCATCTTGCCAAAGCGGGGATCACCCGGGGCTACATCAAAACTCACGAAGCCAATGCCATGGCAAACCGGGCAATTGGGATCACCCAGGGTCTTGCGGACAGGGGTTCGTGACTGGTCTGTCTCATTCATCTTGCCCGAGCCATTTTCCTTTTGATCTCTGGCGAGTTTTTTCAAAGTCTGATCCAATTTTTCCATTGCGCCCTTCTTTTTTCCAGGAGTCCAGTATGGCATGGACATATTTCCAGTTGCGTGCATTGCGTTCCACAGCAATTTTTATGGCATCGGCGATCCAATCGGCAGGAAACTCCGTTTCATCTGCTTTCAGGATTTCCGCCATCATTGGGGTAATGATGCCGATGTTTTCTTCATACATTTGATAGATCGTCCTGGGTTCTGTAAACGTGCCGGCGGCTATTATGTCAACTGATTTCAACGAACCCTGCTGCAACTGAGCGATCAGCGCCCGGGCTTTGTTTGTATTGACAAAATAAAATGGCTCAGATCCATCAGCTTCAAATTTCAGAACCATCCCATCCTCTACCGCCTTGTGCATGGCAGCATTGACACGCCCTGACTCTCCATCAAAATAGTTTAAGAATTCCGGTTGATTACTGAGTTGTTCGAGAGAAAAATGCGCAGGACCGCTTTCGCTAAGGTTAAGGGTTTGTATGAGCAGGATAAGCAACTTCAGTTCATCGAGGTCATCGATGGTGGGCAGGATAAGTGTAAAAAACTCCTCAGGCATGATAAATTGCCTGGATTTCCCGCTCACAAACCCAATAAAACGGTCGGTTTCAGGCATAGAACTGGGAATCTGCGGGTTGATATGCCGGGTTGCTGAACATGGCAAGTTCCGGGGTAAAGATCACGCCCAACCCGGGATGGGTTGGCCCATTACGGTGCTTGGCAACGATAATTTTTGTTTCCTCAGGGTCACCACTGCCATCGCCCAACATATTTTCCCGGTTAATGAACAGTACGATATCGGCATCCTGTTCCAGGCTGCCTGATTCCCGCAGGTCGGACAAAACAGGTGTCTTTACCTGTCGCTTTTCCACGTCACGGGACAATTGTGCTGCCGCCAGAACTGGCACCTTGAGCTCGCGTGCCAACACTTTCAAGTTACGCGAGATCTGGGATACTTCCTGTACCCGGTTGTCCGTCCGGCTGTCACTGCTCATCAACTGCAGGTAATCAACAATGATCAAGTCCAGGTGAATCTCACTGTCAAGTCTGCGGCACTTTGTTCTCATTTGCAAAGGGGTTATGGCTGGCGTGTCATCCAGGTAGATCGTTGCTTCTTCCAACCTGGCAATTGCCGCCATGATTTTTGGAGCCTCATCATCCCTGATATCGGTCGCCCTGAGTCGCTTTGAATTGATTCCAGTCTCCTGGGCGATCAGGCGGTGTACAAGCTGCTCATTGGACATCTCCAAGGAGAACATGGCAACATGCTTATTCTTTTCAACCGCTGCGTGACGCAGGGCACCGATCAGAAAACCGGTTTTTCCCATGCCAGGGCGCCCAGCCACGATCAGGAAGTCTGACTTCTGAAGACCACCCAGCAGGGTATCCAGCGGCTTGAGACCGGTGGGCACCCCCAGGATCTCATCGCCGCGACCCTGCCTGGCGATATAGTTCACCAAAAAATCATCGAGGACCCCTTTGATCTCAACCAGGTCACGCCGATTGCGTTTTTCACTGACCGAAAAGATGGTTTTTTCTGCTTCGTCAACCATCACATCGATCGTCTGATCCTGGCGGTATGCCATTTTTGCGATGTCATTGGCAGCAGCAATCATGCGCCTGCGCACCGCATTGCCTTCAATAATGCGACCATAAGCCTCAGCATGCAGCGATGAGGGAACCTGGTTTGCCAGGCTGGCAAGGTAATTCACCCCGCCGATCTCTTCCAGGTGCCCCATGCCAGCCAGTGTTTCACTGACCGTCAGCAGGTCAAAAGGCACCCTGTCAGTGGACAGCTTGCGGAAGGCTTCAAAGATCCACTTATTGCGCATGATATAAAAATCATCCGCTTCAAGGAAAAACGCCACCTCATTAAAGACTTGCGGGTTGATCAGGATGGAGCCGATCAGCGCTTCTTCGGCATCCCGGTTGTTCGGTATGGTTAACAGGTCACTGGGGTTATTATTTGCTATGAAATCATGGTCACTCATCGAATCCCGTCTTTCTGAATGTGGTTGATCTTGCCTGCCATCCTGCTAATTATCACCTTCCGGGTGCTTATCGGGGCTGGGATTTTCATCCCCATCTCCTGTAAGTTTATCAAGAAAATCCTTGAATATGTCCAGGTCTTCCTTTTCCCCAACCTGATCCCCATCAAGATCCCCGCCCTCTTCATCATCATCCTCACCAGGCCTGATGGCAGCCTGTTCCATGACCTCTTCATCAACGAGGATATCCACCCCGGTCCTGGCAGCCAGTGCGATCGCATCTGAAGGCCGGCAATCAACGACAATATTCTTGCCATTTTGTTCGATGACCAGGCTGGCATAAAAAACATCATCCTTCAACTGCGTAATTTCAACCCGAATAAGGTTGCCATGTAAAGCACTGATCAGGGTGGTCATCAGGTCGTGTGTTTGTGGTCGGGCGATCTCGATCGCCTGCAAGGCAATGGTGATCGCTTCTGCCTCATACATGCCTATCCAGATGGGCAGGAACATGTCCTTGTCGACATCTTTCAAAACGACCAGGCGTTGTTGGTTTGTTAAACTCACCCTGACACTATCGATTAGACATTTGATCATGATCGCAACCTACACTTAAAAATTGAAAGATTAATATCCATATATTTTATTCTAACACGCCTAGGATACCACACACAGTGATAATTTGTTTGCTATATAAGAAAACCATTTTTAACTCCACCCATTTAATCCTATTTAATCAACTCTAATATTTTAACGCTTGACTCTCCGCCAATTAGGGTATAATTTTTTTAATAGGAAATTTCCTGTTGATTTAATACCACTCTCCTAAATTTTATCCTGGTTATCAGGCACACATTTAGGCAAAGGTCAAGAGGAGATTGGTTTTGGGACTAGTTTTTAACAAAATTGATATTGTCTTAATCGATCCATTCGTTGATCCATGTACGAATGGAGTTTTCAACTTAACAGATCGGCAGGGCAAGCAGTGAATAATACCTCACAGATCAAGATCTTGCTTGTTGAGGGTAAGCGTGGCAACCACATTCCCTTTGGGAAGGATCTTGAGAAAAAAGGCTACCAGGTCTTCTATGCGCGCAATGGTGCAGCCAGTCTGGAATGCCTGTCTGAGCAGGATTTTGATGTGATCGTTGTGGATGCAGCCTCGCTACGTACCAATGGCACCCGGATCTGTTCAGATTTAAAGAATATCAAACCCCAAATTCCAATAATTTTGATCGTATCCCCCACAACCAGGCTGAATGGCGACAATGAAGCCAGGGCAGTCCTGACCTTACCCTTTACAGTTCAAAAACTTGTCAATCGGATAAAAAATTTTTATCCCGAGATCCCCAAGTACATGCTGATCGCCGGGCCGATCCAATTGAATTTACAAACCAATTACCTGTCCTGCAATGGGCGTGAGGCGCAGGCTACACCACGGGCTTCTGAATTATTAAAGATCCTGATCGAAAATCGTGGCTCCATCATCGACCGCGAAACCCTTTTTACCAATGTTTGGGACACCCAGTATCTCGGCGATACCCGCAGCCTGGATGTTCACATCAGTTGGCTGCGGAAGGTGATCGAAGATGACCCCCGCCATCCCAAATTACTGGTGACGATCCGCGGAGTCGGTTACAAACTCAACATTTAAACCAAAAAGCGGATGAGAACATCCGCTTTTTTTTATTTTAATTAACCAGTGAGGTTATCCTAAAGCATTGACCAGCGCCAGCAACAAGCCGCCGGCGATCACACTGCCCAATTGACCTGCTGTGTTTGCTCCCATGGCATGCATCAGGATAAAGTTTTCAAAATCCTCATCCTGCGCCATTTTGGCTGCCAATCGACCAGCCATGGGAAATGCACTGATCCCGCAGGCACCGATCAACGGGTTTACCTTGCCTTTGGTGATCACTTTCATCAGTTTTCCAAAGAGAAGGCCAGCCACAGTGTCCAAAACAAAGGCCAACAACCCCAATGCAAGTATCATTATCGTTTGCCAGTTCAAGAAACTGGATGCGGTCATCGTTGAACCGATCGCCAAGCCCAGGAACAGTGTAGCAATGTTGATGATCTCGTTTTGCGCTGATTTGCTAAGGCGATCAACCACCAACGCTTCCCTTAGAAGGTTCCCCAGCATTAAGGCTGCGATCAATGGGGCTGCATCCGGTGCGATCAAACTTACCAGGACGGTCACGATGATCGGGAAAAGGATCTTTGTCAGCCGGGAGACCGGCTTGGGAGAATACTCCATGCGGATCAAGCGTTCTTTTCTCGTAGTCATCAACCGCATGATCGGTGGTTGGATGATCGGGATGAGACTCATATACGAATAAGCCGCCACTGCAATGGGAGCCAATAATTCCGGTGCCAGTTTGGAGCCAACAAAGATGGCTGTTGGTCCATCAATTGCCCCGATCACACCGATCGACGCTGCCTGGGGCAGGGGGAACTTTAATAACAAGGCCAGGAGTAACGTGCCGTAGATGCCAAACTGACCGGCAGCTCCCAACAAGACCAGGCTGGGTTGGGAAAGGAGAGGGCTGAAATCGATCATAGCCCCCACTCCAACGAATATCAAGAGAGGGAAAAGCTCCGTCTTGATCCCGGCGTCATAGATCACCTTCATAAAACCGACCTCGCTGGACATGCCCAGGTTGGCCATCAAACAGCCAAAACCGATCGGCAACAGCAGGACCGGTTCATATTCTTTAAATATTGCCAGGCTGATAAGGACCAGCCCCACGGTGATCATTACCACATTGCCCCAGGTAAAATGACCAAAACCTTTGCCAATTTCCTGCAAGAAGAAACCAAGGTCCATCAGTATTTTCTCCCTCAGGCCTTAAAACTGACCAGGACCTGGCCATGCTGCACTTGATCGCCATTGGCTACATGCACTTCTGCAACCACACCATCTCTTGTCGCCCTGATGGCATTTTTCATTTTCATCGCTTCCAATGTCACCAAAGTCTGCCCGTGTTTGACATTGTCCCCAGGCTTGACATCGATTGAAACGATCACACCCGGCAAAGGCGCTGTGACCGATAAACTATCGGCAGCTGCTTTTAGCGGTGTCGCTGATGCAGCGGTAGTAACCGGCACCGTCCCTTTTAAAGCTGGTGCTGCATCGCGGGTTGGCCTGGCTGTCTCTTCAGGCCAAACCTCATAACGTTCCCCATCAATGATTGCCACCACTGGCCTGGAATTAATATCCTCAATTTCCACATCATATAAACTTTGATCGATCTTGACTTTAACTTTCATTGACTTCGCCCTCGTAAATTCTGGTCATTTAATTGCCTGGCACGTCCCGCAGTCAACCAGCTGCTGGCTGTACCTGCCGGGTTCCCACTTATCACTGCTTGCCGACCAACTGCACTTGCGCTCAATGCACACGCAACCGCTGCTGCAGCTGCTTTTTGCCGCAGTGCGTTATCCATATCACCCGGTTCGGAAACTGCTTCCCGTTCAACAATTTCGCGGGGTTCCTTTTTTCTCCGCCTGCCTGATGTAAGGGCAACCAGGCCCGCCATCACGCCCCACAGCAGGATGATCACAACAAAAACCAGCCCCATGCCAATCCCGGTGATGATTAACCCTTTGACAATATCACTCATCGATTGACTCCCTCTTAGACCGGCATATTGCCATGTTTTCGCGCCATACCGGGCAACACTTTATCTTTGATGGCTTCCAAGGCAACGATCAACATTTGCCTTGTTTGTGCAGGCTCAATGACATCATCAATATAACCAGCCCGTGCGGCTGCATAGGGGTTCAAGTAACGCTCGCGGTATTCATCCTCAAGGCGCTTTCGTTCTGCGCTGCCATCAGCTGACTTGGCGATCTGATTGCGATACAGGATATTGACCGCCCCTTCTGCACCCATCACAGCAATCTCTGCGCTTGGCCAGGCATAAGTTATATCCGTGCCAAGGTATTTGCTGCTCATGACCACGTATGCACCACCATAGGCTTTGCGGGTGACAATGCTGATCTTGGGAACATTGGCCTCGGAATAGGCATACAACACCTTGGCGCCGTGGCGGATGACTCCCCCATGCTCCTGTCCAACCCCGGGAAGGAAGCCGGGTGAATCCACAAAAGTGATGATCGGCAGGTTAAAGGCATCACACAATCGCACCATTCGGCAGATCTTATCCGATGAGTCAATGTCAAGTACACCTGCCATAACATTGGGCTCCTGGGAAACGATACCCACACTGCGTCCATCCAAACGTGCCAGGCCCACAATGGCATTGCGTGCAAAACCAGACTGCAATTCCAGGAATGATCCCCGGTCGACGATCTGCTCGATGGCAGTGTGCATGGTGTAAGGTTCACTCGGGTCAACCGGTACCAGGCTGTTCAGCATCTCGCTGCGCCGGAATGGCTCATCCCCCGATGACATCAGGGGTGGATTATCCAGGTTATTGGATGGAAGGTAGCTCAAAGCTGATCGACACAAGCCGATCGCGCCTTCCTCATCCACCGAAGTCAGGTGGGCTGTACCGCTCACTGACAGGTGAACTGCCGCCCCACCCAAGGATTCAAAGTCGCAATCCTCACCGGTAACGGATTTGATCACGTTGGGTCCGGTCAGGAACATGTACGATTTATTCTCCACCATGATGATCAGGTCGGTCACTGCCGGTGAATAGGCAGCACCGCCTGCACATGGTCCCAGGATCAAGCTGATCTGTGGCACCACACCCGAGTATTGTGCATTGCGGCGGAAGATCTCGGCATAGCCACCCAGGCTCTTGACGCCCTCCTGGATGCGCGCACCTCCCGAGTCGATCATGCCAACGATCGGGGCACCAGCCCGAACCGCCAGGTCCATCACGCGGCAGATCTTACGGCTGTGCATCTCACCCAGAGCACCACCCTGTACGGTGAAGTCCTGGGCATAAATGTAAACGTTTCGCCCATCCACCTTGCCATAGCCCGTGACCACCCCATCACCGAGGGGTGATTCGGCGTTCGGGTCATTTTGCTGGGTGACAAACGCCTCAAGCTCATGAAAACTACCTTTATCCAGCAGGAGGTCGATGCGTTCTCTTGCAGTCAGGCTGCCTTTAGCGTGCTGTTTTTCGATCCTGTCAGCCCCTCCGCCGAGTAGGGCGATCTGCTTAGTCTCTTTAAGTTTAATTATTCGGGGATCCTGTTCGGTCATACTTCTCCTCTGTTGATGAGATGATCTTTTTTACTTATGGATGCAACTCCACTAAAGCAGGAGAATTATAACCTTAAAACAATGCGAAGCCGAAAATTTTCGAAATCAGGCTGTTGCTGGATGAAGTCATGCTTGAAGGACCCTGATTGATTCCTGACGGTTATGCTTCAGGTTTTTAATGCTAAAATAATCAAATCAATTGATAGCTAGAGGTTGATATGTACAAACGTAAATGTTTGGCTCTCGCACTGGTTTTTGGGTTTCTCTTGATCGCCCTCGGTTCGATCCTGCTTGTCGAAAGGGTTTGGGATGTGGCGATTCTTGCCAACTGGTGGCCTTTGGTTTTGGGCGTCTTTGCGCTCGCTTTCCTGATCGCCCTGTTGCTTGGACCGAAAGGGCTGGCATTCCTGGCAGTCCCCGCTGCTTTTCTGCTGGTTCTTGCCTTGATCCTTTTCTACCAGTTCCGCTTTGATCTTTGGACCACATGGACCTATACCTGGACCTTGCTGCTGTTTGCCATCGGGGTGGGCTTCTGGATCTTCAACATCCAGATGAAAGAAAGCTGGATCCGGGTTTTGTCAGGCATCCTGATCGGATTGGGTCTCTTAAAATACCTTTTCTTCGGCTTTATCTTTGAAAAGATCGTTCATATTTCCTCAAGCAGCAAAGCCGCGACATTGGCTTATATAGGTGTCCTGATATTGAGCGGTCTTTGGGTCATTTTGACCCCCTATTTCTTTGGACCACACAGGCATAAAGCCTGAAGCAGGATTTTTCAATAAACCGGTGTTCACATGGCAATGATCTACACACTAACTCCCAATCCAAGTGTTGACCGCACAGCAACAGTGCGCCAAATTCGCTTTAATACCATCCTGCGCAGCAATGACCTCCGCCTGGATTGGGGCGGCAAAGGTTTTAATGTCTCCCGTTCGTTAAAGGAATTTGGTGAGAATTCCCTTGCCCTGGGCTGGGTGGGGGGCGATGTGGGCAGGATGTTGGAACATGGGTTGAATAAACTGGGCGTGCAAACCGATTTTAACTGGGTGGATGGAGAAACCCGCATCAATACCAACGCCATCGAAGAAGGCGGTGAATGGTACATCAAGCTGAACGAACCGGGACCATACATCCCACCGGATGCCATTGAATCACTTTTAGTGAAAGCAGAGTCATATGCCCATCATGGAGATATCTGGGTTTTGGGAGGATCCTTGCCCCCTGGTGTCCCGGACGATTTCTTTGCCCGCCTGATCAAGTGTCTGAATGCAAAGGGAGCCCGCGTGTTCTTTGACACCTCTGGCGAACCGCTTCGCCTTGGTTGTGTTGAAGGTCCTTTCCTGGTAAAACCAAACGCAGAAGAAGCTGAGAGCATGGTTGGCTTTAAGATCTCAAACCACGAAGACGGCAAACGCGCTGTTCTGCCTTTCCTGCGCATGGGCATCCAGCATGTAGCCCTCACTATCGGCAACAAAGGAATGTTATTGGCAACACAACAGGAAATGGTCTGGGCAGCCCCTCCAAAAGTACCTGTCATTAACGTCACTGGAGCTGGAGATGCTGCAACTGCTGGAATGGTCACCGCTTTTAATCGGAATCACACGCTAACCGAGATCGCACGGTGGGGTGTTGCCGCCGGAACGGTATCAGTCATGCATGCCGGCGTCAGCGAACTTCCCATTGAAGAATTCAAGATGATGCTCGGGCGTATAGAAACCCGCACGCTTAATTTCATGTGATTTCAAGCCTTACATCATCAGGACTTTACTTCTATTTTGGCAGCACTACATCTCCACAGAAGTGCACCTTGATCCCCATTGCATTAAACATGGCAGCTTTTACCATCAAGGCATGAGTGGCTGATCCAGCATCCGGGGCATAGACGACCTGGATATGGTTGGCTTTGTGGCGGGCCATCATCTGGTCGCGTGTGACGCCATGGATCACAGCACACATCATTGGCCATTGCTCAGTAGTCGCTGCCCAACGTTCCTGTACTTCCGCTTCCGGTAATTGCACGACGCTTCCCCTGCCAATATCTGCATGCAGGACGCCATCCATGATGAAAACCCGGCTCCAGACGATCTCACCCGGTTTACTATTGCCTTTTAACGTTCCGCCTCCCTTTGGGAAATAGACAGAAGCCTGGCGCTCGCTCACCGCACCGGCATAGCCATTTTCGAAGTGTGAAGCAGGCGCCGCACCGGAAATTTCAAAAACCCACACAAAATCATCGATCCCATTGCCATTATAGTGCCTGCCCCAGCGAATGTCATGCAATGTGGTCGCCGGGTCAAAATCCAGGGCGCTCCAAACCCGGTTGGTGACCAGGGCATCAACAGCAGCGCCTTCGTCCACTTCATTAAAGTGAGGTAAAGCCTGACCTGCATAGAGTTCCTTGCCGCTTTCCCGGTGATATACTGGTGGTCTTTCCACATTGTTGAACAAACCCTCAGGCAGATCTGAAGCCGCAGTCATATCTTTTAATCCCTGCTGGTACTGGATGCCGATCGCATCGCAGCCAAATGTATGTGCCATGCGCATGGCAGCGATGTACATTTTCATCTGTTCATGAATCTGGTTATTGGTCAGGTCATGTTTTTCATCCAGACCAGTCTTAAAGACCAGTCCATGGTCATCCAGCCATCGCCTGGCAGCCCCGGCTTCATCATCCGTGACCAATGCCATGGCTGCCAGTAATGCAGATTGTGACAGGCGCTCCTTGTAGATCCCACAGGCATTTAGCAGGGCATCTTCAATGATGGCATTGGCCATACCCATGCAGCCTTCATCAAAAACGCCAATGATCGCCTTGTTCTTCAGCAGGTGCTCAGCCAGGCTTTTTCCCAGCCGGAGCGCATCTTGGGGCAGCTGATCGATAACCAGGTCTTTGACATGGCTTGTGTCATGCACGATCTTCCCTGTTTCGACCCATTGCCGGATGCCATTGAGGAAGAATTCATCTGAAAAATCCTCGCTCCACAAGGTGCTGTAAGGGATATTCATTTTGGTCAGGGAAGCATTGAGGTTAAGCAACCCCACCAGCCCTGGCCACTGCCCGGACCAATTGGCGATCGTCAAAATGGGTCCTTTGTGATCATGCAATCCCGCCAAAACATGGTAACTGTACTGCCAGACCGACTCAGCCACAATGACCGGTGCTTCTTGGGGAATGTTTTGAAATACATCCATGCCCATGCGCTGAGATGAGATAAAACCATGTTTTTCAACCGGATCGTAGGGGTGTGCCCTTCTGAGATCAATTTTTAATGATGAAAAAACTTCATGTAACTTTTGCTCAAGCCACTCCTGGGCTGGCCAACCCTCTTGATTGGCTGGCAGGCGCAGGTCACCAGAGGCAACAAGGAAGACTACATTCATTTTTTGATTCATACAATCTCCAATTTGTGGTTTATTAACGTGAACTATACTCTTTATCTAAGTTTATCAATTCACTCGTTTCTGACGTGACTGTAATGCCTGGTGTGATCTGTAAACTTCCTTCATGGGTAATTATTTGAAGGTTCTCTACCACCAGTGTTCCATGACGCAAGTCAATGACCAGGGAATCCTTGTTCAGCCTGAACATTCCCCAACCTGTTGCAGTTGAGAAGAAGCAATTAAATTCAGGATCGGTGGATTTCGGCGCAATGGTTAATGTCTGTGTAACAGCATTGTAAGAAAAGCCTGAATAAGCCAGCAGCAATGCATAACTTGCCATCGCCCTGGCATAATAAGATCCACACTCATACTCATTCCATGGATTGCGCATATGCCCATCATACCTTGAACGAACAGCCCTCACCAGGCTCAGTCCTTCTTCGATCATTTCATGGGCGATCATATGCGATGCAACCTGGTACTCAATACCAGTCCACACCTCATCAGAATAAATAAATGGCAAAGTTGGCTTACCGCCAGTTGGCCAGGAGCATAACAAAAGACCCGCTTCAGCACCAATCGCATACCCTGGCCTTTGGGTATTGGCATGTTCGCTAAGATCAGAGCGGAAATTATATCGATAGACTGATTGCAGGTGTTTCTTGATGGAGACGGTATCCTGCGGAGAATTAATTCCGCACAATTCAGCCAACCACGCCCCAAACACACCATCAGATAAACATCCCCTGCCAATTTGATATTTCGGTCCCTCGGCTCTTAACAAGATGGCCTCTTCTGTCGGGTCATTTTCAAGTTTGGCAAGCAAGTTGACAAAACCTTTATCGTCAACCTTATCAAACATGATGTCCTGTACATAGAATTCGCCATTGAAGAGCCGGCTTTGCATTGCCTGGGTTCCCTTTGTTGCCAGATCTCTATAGATCCCGGCGTCTTCGTTATCCCCAAACCGCTCAGAGAGCTGTGCCATAACGCTGAGGGCGGCAACATAGAAACTGCAGCTCAAACCTTCCGGACCCCAGAACTCAATATCATAGGTTACATGGTGAGGTTCCTCG
Source organism: uncultured Anaerolineaceae bacterium (assembly GCA_964435475.1). Classification (GTDB taxonomy): domain Bacteria; phylum Chloroflexota; class Anaerolineae; order Anaerolineales; family Anaerolineaceae; genus CAYSZB01. The sequence continues at coordinate 36,893 of CAYSZB010000008.1, forward strand.
ATCAGGCCAACCTTTCGCGGGTCCCATCGCGAAATGCAATAATCCATACTCCTCTTAACGGCAGGATACAACTTTTCCAGCCACTGGTTATCTCCAGAAATTATCCATTCACGATACACTTTCAATATTCCACCAAGTTGACCATCCACCGCAGGGTGGAAATCATGCGACACAGCCTGGTTTGGGAAGGGCAAACGGAAATTAATATGACCAGCGTCGTCCATGGAAAAGCCATATTCTCTTTTTCTTAAAGTCCTTTCCAGGGAAGGAAAAAGATGAGGAATTGATTGGGCATAATTCCAGACATGAGTGCAACTGCCCGGGCAGCAACCTTTGTCACAAAAACACCCTTCCCATCCCCAAATATCGCCATTCTCATGTCTCAAGACTGTACTTGACTTGATAACACTTAAATTAGCCGAAACAGCATCCAAAACCACAGGCGGTAATGTGGATGAAAACAGGTCATCGTGGAATGCCTGGGTCTTGTCTCTCAATTCTTCATAGTGTTGACGAACATACTCCAGGACATCGCCTGCATCCTTCCACTTTGTTGCATAGAATGGATGCCAGACGGAGCTGTCCTTCAGACCTGAAGGCTGACCGATAAGTCCTCCAGTATCCGGGGCCATCACATTGGGAAAATACCAGGTAATGACGACAGGGTATGTAACACTCTCACCAGGTTCCAACCGGCCAGATACACAGATCGACCCGCCATCCCTGGCGAGCTGCCCTGATTTTTCAATGCCCCCATTGGGACGGAAATTACCATGACTAACCTCATGCCAGATGACAGACCCCGCATCAAACCACCCTCCACGAAACCAGTGTGCCTTGATCAGTGGATTGCCCTGCAGCACACCCAAAGCAGCACTACCAAAGGCGGGAGATTCAGGGGCAGCTTCGTTCCAGTAATACACACCAAGGCCCGGCAAAGGCTTGCTCCTGGTCAGGATCTCAGCTCCCCGCTGAGCGAGGTGTGACAGGTGGTATGAAAACTGGTACTCGACCTGTTCTTTTGCACTGTTCGTCAGCCTGTACTCAAGTATGACCGTTGGAATACCTGAGTTGATGTCATCAAGTGGAATGAATGGATTGTAAGCTCTCAAGGTGACATCAATCGGCATGTCTGGATCTGAAAGGGTCACAACGCCAAATGGGTACTCACCTGAAAATTCACAATTTTGGTATCTGGGCAATCCCTCAAAACCTCCCCCAACATAGCCCTGCGACTTCAAACCCAGATTATAGATCTTTTCTGGTGGGAATTTGCCTTCCAGCAGGCGCGTCTTATGGAATTTTGGCAAATGTAATAGCGCATATCCAGCATCCTGCGGCATATGGCGATCAGGCATGGAGGAAAGAACAGGTGCATGATGGATCGAAAAGTCTTGCAGACCGCCATACCCGTTCAAGCTGATGCAGCCCGTGCCAATCCCTCCCATCGGCATTGCTATCTGCAACAGGTTATGACCACTCAATAAACGTGTGCCATTTGATCGATGACTGTCAACCATAATATTCCAGGTCCTCCTCCAATAGAGTCTTGTTCCTAAAAGCTTTTTTTTATTCTAAATGTACTTAATCTGCATTTTGACAGGAAGCCCTGAGTACCAACTTGGTGCTCAAGATGGTTTGCTGGACGGCAATGTCTGGCGTGCTTATCCTGTTGATCAGAGTTTTTGCTGCCAATTCACCAATTTCAAATGCCGGCTGAGCCACCACTGATAGAGGGGGTTGCAAGCAAGCAGCCCAGTCCATGTCATCAAACCCGATTAGCGAAATTTGGGCGGGGATTTGCATGTCCATTTCATGGATCGCCTGCAGGCCTCCCAATGTCATGAGATTGTTCGCGATCAGAACTGCGCTTGGCACTTTCTTTGCTGAGAGCAAGGCCATCATTGACTGATAGCCTCCATGCTGCCGGTTATCCCCGGTCTTAATTAAATTCTCATCGATCTCATAACCAGCTTGGGTGATTGCATCATGGTAGCCCTGCAGCCGTTCTTGCATGACTGACAGGTAAGGTAACCCACCGATGTAAGCAATATCCTTATGTCCGAGCCTGAGCAAGTAATCAGTTGCCTCTTTCGCTCCATTGTAGTTGTCTACTTTTACATAATCGACATGCTGACAGTTCTTGATCAATCTATCGACAATCACAAAGGGCACACCGCTCGACTTGAGATCTTCATAACTCTGGCAGTCATCACTGGTTGGTACAATGATCAGACCAGCGATCTCCTCTGCGAGAAGTTGGGCGATTAGTTTCTGTTCCTGTTCCGGGTTTTCATCGGAATTGGCAAGCAACAGTGTGTAATCGAGGTTGGTGGTGATTTTTTCAATACCCCTGGTTAAGCTGCCGAAAAATGGGTTCTGGATATCAGTGATCAACAAACCAATCTTCGTGTTGGTTCCCTTTCTTAAGTTGGATGCCGTCCTGTTGACCTGGTACTTCAACTCCTTGACAGCCGAGAGCACCAATTCACGCGTTTCATCGCTGACCGCCTCATAATTTGATAAAACGCGTGAGACTGTGGCGATGGAAACTCCCGCACGACGCGATACATCATGAATGGTGACACGTTTTTGATCCTGCATCTTCTTTTCCCTTTGTTGCTTCACGTCCATCACAGGTTTCTCCTTAAGGACTGTAAACGTTTACATTATAGACCAGATCAATGGCACTGTCAATAGTTTCCAGTTCACCAAAATTCATTTTGAAGAAAACCTCGAATACTATTGACATAATTTACTGAACCCAATATAATGTAAACGTTTGTGGTAAACGTTTACATTAACTGCCTGGTCAATTTTCATATTTTTTATTCGCAAAGGAGCTCATATGACTTCTCAAACGGTTGAAAAACCAAGATCAAAGGGATTGCCTAAAGGTGTCCGGTTTTCCCTCATATTATTGGCCCTTGCCGGCCAGTTGGCATGGGGTGTTGAGAACCAATTCTTCAACACATTTCTATATGATCGCATTACCCCCAACCCACAGGCCGTTTCCTTGATGGTTGCTATAACTGCGGTTGTCTCAACGGTGACTGCAATTACCATGGGAACAATGAGCGATCGCACCCGGTCAAAATGGGGAAAGCGAAAGCCCTACATTTTCCTGGGGTATATCTTCTGGGGAATTTTCACCGCTCTGTTTCCTGCTGCAGCCCTGTTCCAGCCGGTAGCTTTGGGTGTGTTTATCGCCATCCTGTTTGATAGCCTCATGTCTTTCGCCGGTGCCACAGCATCAGACGCTGCGTTAAACGCTTATGTGGCTGATGTGACAACCCCCGAGAATCGGGGTAAGGTGACCGGTTCAATGGAGATCATGACCTGGGTATCCTACCTGATCGTCTATGGTGGTGCGGGTTTTATCATCAAAGCTTTTGATTACCCGGCGTTCTTCTATGGCATTGGAGGGCTGGTCCTCTTGATTGGCATTCTGGCAACTCCCCGGTTGAAAGAAGAACCGGCGCTTGATAAGCCGCAGGGAAATTACTGGTCTCAAATAGCAGAAACTTTCAACATAAAATTCTTGAGATCACACCGTGATCTTTTCCTTGTGTTGATCTGCCTGTCCCTTTTCATGGTGGCCTTCAATGTCTTTTTTCCTTACATCATCATTTACCTGCAACATTACCTGAAATTGGAATTGCTGCAATCGTCCCTTGTCCTGGCGGTAACAATCCTGATCGGTGGGATCGCCCTGGCTTACCCGATTGGTGTCATCGTTGATCGCGTTGGTCGACGACCAATTGCAATTGCTGCAGTGATTACCGAATGTATCGGATTAATTCTATTTTCATTTGCCAAATCCATCCCATTTGTAATCATCACCTGTATTCTATGGCTCGCCGGATATACCACCTGGGTTGTTTCCATGCGAACCTGGACCAAGGACTTGTTTCCTGAAGATAAACGGGGTCAATTTGCCGGATGGTATATCTTCTTCAACATTGCCCTATCAATGATCCCTGGACCCTTGTTGGGTGGGTGGATTGCGAATACCTATGGCATACCCACGGTCATTGATGGCAAGCCGGGCATGATCCCAACCCCACTCATTTTCCAGGTGGCAGCTGGCATGGTACTGTTTACCCTAATTCCTTTGTTGTTGATCAAGAAAAACCCAAAACAGGAGATTGTTGCACCGGAGAATTTGCCTGAGTAAATTCGAATTACTTAATTACAAAACACCCTCGTCCTAAGGCGAGGGTGTTTTTTGTGATAAGATTGGTCAATTTCTGATATAACACTGTTTACACCACGATCATTCCACCGGGTCCCCGACGCTGCCGATAGACAGGCAGGTTATCAAAAGGCCGCTGGTAACTCTCCTGTAATAATTCATCAACGATCTCATTATCATTGACTTCCTGGTAAGCTTCAAGCTCCGCCAGGCGATTGACCAGGCTTTCATAATCACTGATCGAAAGCAGCACGCCAATGCGCTTGCCTTCTTCATCAGTTACATAATTTGCTTTGATATTCAGGCCAGCCATAGTACATAGTATAGCAACATTTTTATCGGAACACCATGATCAGGTTATACCATTTTGGGCAATCAACCGGTCAGTTCTTTCTTTCCGGGTCCATCCAATTTTGGCTGACCAGGATCAGGGTAATAAGCCGCATCGTACTCCCAAATGGGTCCTGTCGATCAAGCTCCTGCCCGGCAACCAGGTCCCACAACCTGTTCAACCAATCCTGGGTTGTTTTGCCAACTGCTGCAGCCATCAGGCAAAATGATTGCAAAGCAGGATCTCCTGGATCCTCCCCCAAATCGCCAGCGCTCTGCGCCAGCATCATGCAGGTAAACCCTGACAGATAGCCTATTGCCTCTTCATTGCCATTCAGCAATCCAGCCAACGCCAGGTGGAAGATCACGGACATGTTTTCAGAAGATAATTCTTCGTCTTCATCAGTGCCCTGGGGATTTGCACCATCGATCAAATCGGGCATCAGTGTGACCGAACCGGTGTCTGCATTTTGAAAGTGTTTAACCAAGCCCATCATCCTAGTAGACACCTTTTTCCATATGGGGTCTTTGCTTGCTTGGTGAAAAGCGGTAAAGATGGCAGGAGAAATGCAGGCAGACGGGACGGGTTGCTGGTCTGCTGGTTGCATCTCCCCCACCCAATTGCCTGGCAACACTGTGTCATTCTCCAGGTCCAAACAGCCTTGCTTTAAAGCTGTGATAACTGCCGATGCTTCCTCCCGGTAATTGATCTTCCCGGCGGATCCCCACTGGCGGTCTGCCAGCAATAAGGCATAGGCGATCAGCATGTCCCCCTGGCTTGATGAACCTAATTTCTGGGATGGGTACCTGTCTGTGGTAACCTGCCAGCTCATTAAATGTTCATTTGCCTGGCTGGGATGGGCTTTACAGAAACTGAACAGGCGGTCAAAAGTGCCCTGCACATCTGTGTCGCTTCCCGCCATCATTACATTGCACAGCATGGCATACCCCTGACCTTCAGAAGTGGCAGAAATGTAATACCTTAGCCACTGCTTGACCACTCCCCAACGGAGAAATGAACGCCCGGGTTCGGCATCCCGGAGGATGAACGCATTTTTCCACTGGTGATAAGCGTCAACCACAAGCCTGTCCTGGTCCTCCTGGCTGACATGACTGACTTTGATACTGGTTGGTGAATGATCTAAATGTCGCGGGAAAGGCAGGTTTGGGGTATCCCGCTGATCAATGTCGATCTGTGCCCTGCTTTTACGACTGCTGCGAATAAGCAAAGCCACTGCAATGATCAGGGCTGCCAGTGGCAACACGATTACAAGCAATTCTGCTGTCATCGGGTCCTTCTTCTGTTCTGCTTGTTGTGCGTTGGTGAGTCACCACCAGGTGCTTTATTTCTGCCCGGCCTGCCAGTTATGATCATCTTCTGGTAGGCACGCCGCTCGGTGTTCTTTTCCACGAAAATATGCTCCCTGGTGAAAGGGTCCATTTCTGTGTAATACATCAGGCTGGCATAGGTGGATGGTGTGGGCGTAAATATTTGTACCTGTTCCGGCAGAATGCCAAGCTTTTGGCTGGTAAATTCCTTGAGTGCCAGCATATCCCCATCCGTACACCCCGGGTGGGCAGCGATCAGGTAATAGGTCAGGAATTGCTGCTTGCGAACCACCTGGCTGAGACCGTCAAAGCGCTTTTTGAAAGCCAAAAGGGATCCCGTTCCCGGTTTACCCATCCGTTTGAGGACCGCTGGTTGGGTATGCTCAGGTGCCAGTTTCAACTGCCCGGAGACATGGTGTTCCACCAATTCTTTCAAGTATTCATCACCAAAATTACCATCCATCAAGACCATTTCATGCCGGATCCCGGAGCCAATGAAAACCTTCTTTACACCCTCAATTTTCCGCAACTCTCTTAGTAGCTCGATCTGGGGTTGATGGGTCAGGGGCAGGATCGGGCAGACATCCGGGTAAAGGCAGCGTTTGTCCGGGCAGGCACCCCGTAAACTTTTTACCCGGCATTCAAACCCATACATATTGGCCGTAGGACCGGACAGGTCCTGGATATTGCCCTTAAAGCCAGGCCTTCTCACCATTTTCCGGGCTTCCGATAAGATGGATTCTTTTGAGCGCCAGCTGACAGTCCGCCCTTCGTGCACGGTAATGCTGCAAAAATTGCATTCACCGTAACATCCCCGATGGGTCGGAATGGAAAACCGGATCGTATCCATTGCCCTGACCTCACCCTGAGCTTTATAGTAAGGGTGAACGGCATGTTCAAAATCCAGTGCATAAACTGCGTCCAACTCTGCCTGGGTAAGGCTCGGGGCAGGGGGATTGTGTACCAGATAGCGATCGGCATGCCTGATCGCCAGCTTCTGAGCACTCACCGGGTCATTATTGCGATAAAACATATTGAACATGTCAATGAAACTGGATTTACTGGCGATGACCTCTTCATAACCTGGCAATTCCAGCGCATCTTCGGGGGCGACCTTGTCAATATAGCAAAGCCCCTTCACCTGGCGTGGATCTTCACTGAGGGTTAGTTTTTCAGCAAACTCCAGGATCGCACGATCTGCCATGCCATACAGCACATAGTCAGCTTTGGCATCAAACAATATCGAACGCCGAATGGAATCGGACCAGAAATCATAATGCGGGATTCGACGTAAAGATGCTTCCACACCGCCCAAAACAATCGGCACAGTCTGCTTGAAGTAGCGCCTGACCAGGTTGGTGTAAACGATGCAGGCCCTGTTTGGGCGGCGGTTGTTGACCCCTCCGGGGGTGTGATCATCCGTATGGCGTGGTTTCCCCAGGGCTGTGGTATTTGCTACCATCGAATCCATCAACCCGGCTGTAATGCCCCAGAACAAGCGGGGCTCACCCAGGCGGGTGATATCCTGTGGGCTGTTGACATCAGGTTGGGCAATGATCCCAACCTTGTACCCGGCGTTGAGTAAGACTTTACCAATGATCGCCACGCCACTATAAGGTGAGTCAATGTAGGTATCGCCACTCACCAGGATCACATCCAGGTGATCCCAACCTGATTTTATGAATTCTTCTTGAGTCGTCGGAATGAACATGGGTTAATCTTACCCCAGATTGCTGTTGAGGATTCCGCTAATACCAAAGAAAATCTATCTCAACGAATTGACTCCTGCCCTATAATGGAAACAGAAAATGCTTTTGAAAGGAGCAAAAATGTCATCAGGAAACAAAAGCTTTGGCAGGAGTATGCGCCGGGTAAGTAAGGCTGGCAGAAGGTTATTGGGGTTGGCAGGTGTTGCAGCCCTGGCTTATTATCTTTTAGAGAAGAACAAGCAGAAAACGACCGAGGAGCCTGTCATTATTGACACTACAGCAGATTTTGACCCCAACTTGCCCCCTGAGTCCAATCCTTATCAAGACGATAATTCTTTTTAGTGGCAGTCGCCTTGTATTCTTCACAATCTGAGTAAACTGAGGGTCGGTTCAGTCTCTGACCCTCGAGCGCTCATCTTACTTTGTTGTAAACTTCCCAACTTCCACGTAATAGTCAACATCTCCACGCCTGGCGAAGAACGAAACCATTGTACTGGAAGGGCGCGGGTTGAATGAACTGGCGCTACAGCACTGGTAGTGGGTTATCTTCTCAAAATCCAGGTCTGTTTCCCTGCCATCATAGGAAAAACCTGCTGATCCATCCTTAATGAAAAGGAAAAATGGTTTTCCATCCAGCAGTTGGAAATTAAATGCTTCTTCATAGCCATATTTTTTGTTAAGGGATTCGCCATCCCGGATGATCTCACCCCAGACAATAAAGGCAGCGTTTGGATCATCCGGGTTTTCCTCAACATGCGCCACTTCCATGAACCACTGTTCATTGACCGCCCACAGACCGCGAAAATTGTCGATCGGACTGATCACACCAGCATCTGTTTGATAGACCTGCTCATCGTTGCGGGTTATGATCACGCTGACATACTTTTGGTCGTAATTTTCAGTGGCAACCAGCCTGTCCCCTGCCAATGTCAGTGCAGACACCCCCGCAGTTGCCGAAGTCTCCCGCAAATCCTGGTGCCTGGCAAGGATCTCCTGGCGGTTGTCCTCTACAGGCGTCCAGTCCCCCATGTCCGCATCTCCCAGGTCCAGAAGGGCATGTTCTTCGATCTCGAGTCGGACAGCCCCCTGCCCTGGAGCACAGGCCGTTAGCAAGAAAGTCAGTGTGAGTAAACTGATCGTCAATATAAACGGTTTCCCAATTCTTTTCATTTTTATCTCCTTCAGGTCAGGGAACTGACCAGAAAAGTTCACCTGTATTTTGCAGAACTGCATTCCAGGTAGTTAAATACCAATAACCCGGGCGTAACAATAAGAAAAACAAACTAACTAAATAAACCGATAATAAATTTGAGTGTAATCGTCCCGGTCAACTGCCAATAATCTTTACCAACACACGCTTTGAACGGCCACCATCAAATTCACCATAGAAGATCTGTTCCCAGGGTCCGAAATCCAACCGACCGTTGCTTATCGCCACAACGACCTCGCGTCCCATTACCTGGCGTTTGAGGTGCGCGTCTGCGTTATCTTCACCAGTCAGGTTGTGCTGGTACTGGCTGACAGGCGCATGTGGTGCCAGCCGCTCCAGCCATTGTTCATAATCAGCATGCAAACCGGATTCATCATCATTAATAAAGACCGATGCCGTGATGTGCATGGCATTCACAAGGCACAAGCCTTCCTGGATGCCGCTCTCCGCGAGTGCCTGCTCCACCTGGCGGGTGATATTAATAAAAGCCCTGCGGGTTGGGATGTTAAACCATAATTCTTTGCGGTAGCTGAGCATTTTCCTTACCTGGTGATGGAAATGGATTGCATCATGGCATCCAGCAGGCCGATTTGTGGATTGTATGATCCGGGTGTCCAATCCTCGAGGAACATAACCGCCTGGGCTATGTAACTGTCCCAGAGGTTGTAGAAGGCCTCCCAGTCATCGATCGTGTCCTCCCCATGCAAAGGCAGCCCGGGATTGTTGATCGGCATGATCGCACTCACATAATACTGCCCATCCGATGTCAAACCCTGGAAGGTGTAGAACAGGTTGGTATTATCAATCGGGTACAGTGCCTGTCCATACATTGTCAGGTAACGCAAACCTGAACCCGACTGGAAGTTGAAATAGGCTGATTTGGCGGTAAACATCTGGGCTGCATTCCAGAACGGCATAAATGGCAAACTCTGCCCCACGCCGGCGACAGGTTGCGTACTTAAGGCGGAGTTCATTTCATCCAGGTTCATGATAGCGGCATCATCAATATCACCATACTCGACAATTGGGTAAACCCGCACAACAGGAGAATGGAATGTACCGCTCAAAGCATAATTAACAAAAGTAATTTCAAAAAAAGTAGGATGGTTGGAGCCCGGGAATGCCTCATCGCCATAAAACTCAGCCGGTATGGTGGCACCCACAGCCCCTGCAGCTATGGTGTCATCGAATGAGAAACAGATCCCCTCATAACAGAAATCTGGCTCAGGCGTTGCCTCGGTGACAACAGGAGGCTCTTCAGTGACCACAGGCGCTGTTTCTGTGACCACTTCCACTGTGGGCGGAAGGGCCATCGCAGTTTGTGTCTGCGCCAGTGAAACTGCAGTCTGCTGTAATGCCAGTTCACCCGCGGTGTCAGTTGTAGGAGTTGAAATGCCACAAGCCATGATGGCCAGGGTAAAAAGGGTCACACAAACCACCAGGGAACGGGTAGATACACTTTTCATGGAAACCTCCTCGGCTTATCACGAATTCTCTCACATGAACTGCTTGGACATGCCCATTATAATACAACCAAGCAGAAAATCGCATATAAGGCTCACAGTTGACGGATGGTCTTTTAGTGCATACAATTGCATGTGACATTTTTTTAGTGAAGATCACAAGGAAATTAAATGCCCTTTGAGACATTCCACAACCTGGCGGTTGATAAACAGGAAAAAATTCTGGCTGTAGCCATCAAAGAATTCAAGGACCATCCCTATGCCTCTGCGTCCATATCCGCCATCGTGCGGGATGCCGGGATAGCCAAAGGATCCTTCTATCAATACTTTGCCGATAAAAAAGACCTTTACCTGCACATTCTTGAACTGGGCATGGCACGCAAGTTGAAACTGGTGACCCAGTTCAGACCACCCAGCGGCAACTTGAAGACTTTTGACTATCTCAAGTGGATGATGCAGGCTTCAGTCCAGTTTGAATTGACCCATCCCGACCTGGCACGCATTGCGTACCGCGCATTTGTCGAAGAGGTGCCTTTCCCAGAAGAAGTGGGCAACCTGATGAGGCAGGGTGGTGCTTCTTACTTCAATGATTTTCTTGCCCAGGGCATATTGCACGATGATGTTGCTCCCTGGGTGGACACTGAAATGGCAGCCTACCTCCTGCAGACCATCTACAACTCCTTCGGGCAATACCTGCTGAGCCGTATCCGATCCCTTCAGGGTAATCCGTCCAACCAACCAATTGACCTATTTTCAAACACAGAAGCGCTGGCGTTGTTTGACAACCTCATGGAAATCATCGAGGCTGGAATGGGACGTGACCCGGAAATTCGCAGGCAATTCTATTCAAAAGATAGCCGCTGACCTTTTTTGATTTATGTAGTTTACGACCAATCTCCTCCTTGTTTCTCATGAAAGGTTTCTGCATAGTTTACCAATATTTTTCTTACACAATTATGGTATTCTCTATCTGATTTTGAATTTACTTTGGAGCAAAAATGCAAAATAAAGGTTTAAAAACATTTCTCTTGATCTTACTTGCCCTGGTGATCCTGGCTGGAACTTTCACTGCCGGGACAGGGTTTGGCTATTTCCTGCCAAGAATACTCGGTACAGAGGAGGGTGGTAATTGCCCTGTTGTGACAACTGAATGTCCGAAAACTGTTATTGAAGGCATCGAATGTCCCTCCTGTCCCACTTATTCCACGGAAGGTGATTCTCCCGCAAACATGAAGGATCTGTTCGCCCCATTCTGGGAGGTCTGGAACCTGGTCCACAATGACTACGTTGATCAACCTGTTGATGACACCCTGCTCATGCGTGGTGCGATTGCCGGCATGCTGGCAGCCTTGGGCGACAAACACACCTCTTACATGGATCCCCAGGAATTTGAAGATGCCAATACTTCCATGACCGGTGAATACCAGGGAATTGGTGCCTGGGTCGACATCACGGGTGATTATGTGGAGATCATTACACCAATGAAAGGTTTTCCTGCTGAAGCAGCCGGTTTGCGACCCAAAGACAAGGTGATCGCTATCGATGGCGAAGATATGACCGGCGTGGATGGACAGATCGCACTTAACAAGATCAAAGGTCCCAAAGACACCCAGGTCACCCTGACCATAATGCGTGGAGAAGAGGTCTTTGACGTGACCATTACGCGAGCGGCGATCACCGCCCCCACCGTGGATTATGAAATGCTGGAAGGCAATGTCGCCTACGTTGCATTGAACACATTTAACGAGTACTCCACCCCGGATCTGCGTAATGCGCTGGATGATCTGCTCGCGCAGGACCCAGTCGGCTTGGTCTTTGATCTGCGCAACAACGGCGGTGGTTACCTCAGCACAGCCATTGAAGTGGTTTCAGAATTCATCGCCGATGGTGTGGTCATGTATGAAGAGTATGGCGATGGCAGCCGCGATACCTACACCGCCATACCCGGCGGCAGGGCAACCGGGATACCCCTGGTAGTCCTGGTAAACGAAGGAACAGCCTCGGCATCTGAAATTGTTGCCGGTGCCATCCAGGATTATGGACGCGGACAGCTGGTCGGCGCTGTAACCTATGGCAAAGGCACTGTTCAAATCTGGACGGAGTTGGCTGACAAACAGGGCGGCGTCCGCATAACCATCGCCCGCTGGTTGACTCCCAATGGCACCCAGATCAGCGAGGTCGGACTGACCCCGGACCACATTGTTGAATACACAGAAGAGGATTACAATAACGAAGTTGATCCGCAGTTGGATAAAGCCCTGGAGCTCTTAACCCAACCCTGATCAATCATAAAAACAACAGGGAGTTAAGTTATGCAGTTTAACATTGAATATCTTCTTTACATGATCCCGGCGATCATCCTTTCACTGATTGCGCAGGCATATGTCAATAGTGCCTACCGCAAGTGGAGCCAGGTGCGCAATTACCTGAACATTACCGGGGCGGACGCTGCCCGCAGGTTGTTCCCCGCAGTAGGCTTGAATGATGTGAAACTTCAAGGGACAAGTGGCGTTCTTTCAGACCACTATGATCCCAGGAACAACATTCTCAAACTATCAGCAGGGGTTGCCAACGCGCCATCTGTTGCCGCCCTGGCGATCACCGCCCACGAGTTGGGACATGCTGACCAGGATAAAAAGAATTACCTGCCGCTGCGCCTGCGCTCGGCGATCGTCCCGATCGTTTCGATTGGCTCCAACCTCGGTTGGATCCTGATCCTTGCCGGGTTGGCGCTGCAATTAAGCGGTCTGGCGTGGGCTGGCGTGATCGCCTTCTCAGCCGGTGCAGTTTTCGCACTTGTTACCTTGCCGGTAGAGTTGGATGCCTCAAGGCGTGCAATTGCCATGCTTAAAGATAATGGCCTGATCGTGCAACAGGAAGAAGAACGCGGTGTACGCACGGTGCTTAAGGCGGCAGCTCTGACCTATGTGGCAGCCCTGGCGAACTCCCTGCTCCAATTGCTCTATTTTGGTTCGATGGTCAAGCGCATGAACCGCAGGTAACCTGGTTTTCTTAAATCAACAAGCCTGGCTGAAATCAGCCAGGCTTATTTATTTTCAGGTAACTTTTTCTTTGTTGAGGAATTGTTTAAGCCTTACATAAGGTTTTTTGCTTGCTCCTGCAAGGCGAGGTCTTCTTCAGTCTCAGCCTCAAATGTCAAACCATGGACTTGGGGTCTTCCTGTATCGTCAACGTAGACAAACGTCAGGAAGGAATCTACCACAGGCACCTCATCTACCACTGCAACGACGTAAGAGACCAGGCTGGTATGCCCGGTCAGTACTACTTTGCTCGAAAAACGGATGATGGAGCCTGGTCTGACCGGGCGCTTGAAATGCATGCCATGAACCTTGACGCAAACCACGTTTTTCGGAGGCAAAAGACCGGCTGCAGCAATAAAACCTGCTTCCACCACCCACTCAGCTCCCCTGCCGGCAAACAATGTGCCGTGATGGTTGAGATCTTCGCCCTTGACCAGGTGATGAATGGTAAAAGTCTTTGGTTTCATTTAATTATTTGCCGACTTCAAGGCAGGTAGAGTTGGAAATTATCAAAACCAACCCGGAGACCGACCTTTTCATACACGCCAGCCAGCAAGCCGATATCGCCTACTCTGAAACTTGGATCAGAGATTTCAAACAGCAGGGTTTCATTGACTGCCAGGGCAAGTTTCTGTGACCCACAGAAGGCTGCCATACTAAGGTACCCGCCTTTGGCGATCTCTTCAGAATAAGCCCAATCGACCAGCGAAATATATTCGTTGTTGGCATACTTCCAGGCCGTATAATAACCATCTTCAGCAACTTCCAGGACAGTGAAGTTTTCTGAATCCTGTAACCCACACACAAACCCGTAATCGCCATCGCCAACACTCTTGATCACCCGGGCATCAACTGACATGACAACGTTATCAGCACTGTTTGGAAGATAGGACCAGATCACCCAGTTGGGGTTCTTTACCTCGATCACCATTTCGCCATTCACATACGCCGAAGATCCATCAGCATCAGACGCGACATACCATCCGCTGGCAGGGTCGGAAAAATCATCATAGAAATCAATGTTGCCGGTGGGTGTATATTCCTCTTCGTAACCACCGCCACCCATTTCCACAGCCACCTGTCCCTGTCGGGCTGCCTGGATCAGTGGCAAAGCCAGTTTGATCGGTCGCAGTGCATTGATGAAACCGCCGGTGGGAATGCACGTGTCATTATCATCAATATACCCGTCACGGTTGGTATCAGCCAGGGCACGGCAATCCACATAACCTGCCTCTTCATCACCTGAACCCAGTTGGGTCGGGATGCCAATGATCAAGCCTTCAGAATTGGCTGCCAGGCCACCCGAGTTTCCACCAGCAATGGTGGCAGAGGTCTTGACGAAGGCACGGTTGCCATAGGGGTTTTGCGAAGTGAAACCGCTCACTTCACCACGCGTCAATGTCACTGTTTCGCCGCCTATTCCCGGGTAACCGATGATGGTGATCGCGTCACCCAGTTGCAGTGAGTCGGAATTTCCCATAATCACTGCAGGCAGGTTCAGAGTGGCATAATCGAGAGGATTGCCCTTCAGGTCTGCCCGCACTTTGATCACTGCAATGTCCAGTTCGGCATCAACCTGCAGAACGCTTGCCAGGTAGGTTTGCACTGGCGGGCTGTCCTGGGCAACTGTCATTGCAACGATCAGGTCGGTGACAGTGTAAAACCGGTCAGACATGACCACATGGGCGTTGGTCAGAATCAAGCCATCCGGGGAAATGATCGTCCCGGAACCAGACCACCCGATCTGGTCTCTTCCCTCCACGTTTACAACAGCCAATATCTGAACCACTGCCTGGTATGGGATTGCACCAAGGGGTTGAGGTGTCTGGTTGATCGAAGGTTCAGGTGTCCAATCGGATTGTGCATTCTCAGCCACTGATACAGCCACCTGGAAGTTGCTGTTTCCTGCATTGGTCGCAACACTGCCTGCACCGGAGAGATTTCCAGTCTGTGTGGCTTCAAATGTGAAACTGACCATCAGGTTGCCATTCGGAGCCAGGGTGGTATTGTAGGCATATGACACCTTGTTACCATCAGTGGTTCCAGCTGGCAGGGAGGGAGTGGTGTTGACCAGGGTCGCCGCATTGACCAGGCTGCTTGGGAGCATGATGGAGCTAACCTCCAGGTTATACGACCCGCTGTTGTACATACCGATCGTGATCGAAAACGTGTCCCCGACATTGAGGGATGAATCGACTTTGGATACCGTGATCTCCAGATCGTTGGCGGACGCTCCACCGCTGGTTCCACAGGCCACTGCCGCCAGGATCAATACACTGATGATCAAAAAAATACGCATGGAAGGTCGTCCAGCCATCATAATGCACCTCTAAATGAAAAAAGTATGGTCATATAACATTTAGCATATCATAAAATTGGTTGCCTGTTGTCGAAAGTATAAATTTTTTTCAACCAATTTTATAAAACAACAGCCTTTAGTCTTCGATCTGTTTGATCTGGTGCCTGATCCATAATGCTGCTTCAGGCTGATACCGCCGGACAATGAACATGGAGCACGATACTTCTTCTATCAATGCATCATTGAGCTTTCCAAAAATGTAATTTGGCGAAAATGCCTCCCCTGAAGCACCAATGATGAGAAGGTCGTAAGGCACCCGTTCGGTCTCAGCAATGATACCTTCAAGAATGTTTTCAGCGGGCTCCACCCTGGCTGTGAGAAATTGGGGCAATTCTCCCATTTCTTCTTCAATGATCTCTTCAAGGCGGTGTAATTCATCTTCCAGGGTTTCATCATCCACGTTTTCAGCCACAAGGCGAAGGGCAGTGATGGTCACATCCTTCTGGTAAGCCAGGTCAGCCGCCAATTTCAATGCAAGGTGGGCATTTGGACCAGTACCCACCGGCACCAGGATGTGTTGAATGCCATTCAGACCATGATCACGCAGTACCCCCACATCACAATGGGCAGATACCAGCACCTCTTTAATGATATTATGGGGAATCTTTAACTTGGTATCCAGGGAAGGCCAACCCAGCAGGAGCATTTTTACCGGGTTGGGCGACTTTAACTCTTCGTAAATCCCGGATTCAACATTCTTTGCCACCTTATTCTTGGTATAGATCGGTACATTTCTCTGCATGGCTATGGGAACCGCCAGCTTAAGCACCTTTTTTTGTGTAGCCTCTTTTTCTTCGACCAGCTTTTGAAAAGCTGCATCCGGAATGTCCTGGTTTATCTTTAACACATTGAAAAGGCAAATACCAGTGTCTTCCTGGTGTTCAGCCAGGCGTGATGCCAATCGAACCAACGAAATGGCTGTTCGCGGGTTGGCAGCAGCAAGCAAAAGACGACCACCCCCGACCTTTTCTTCCTCTTCAGCTTTCTTTTCGGTTCGTGTTTTAAAGAATTGGAGGACAAAATATATCACCGTCAGTGCCAAGAGCAGCAACCCAAGAAATAGCAACGCCTTGGGGTCTGCAAATGCAATGATCAACACACCAGCTCCCGCAGCCAGGTATGCTGTCAGGGGAAACAGGCGTACTTTAAATGGCCGCTCTATGTTGGGATGCATTTTTCTTAATCGGATCATGGCAAGGCTTGCCCAGAACAGCACAAACATGTACCCGGCGCTAGAAATGAAACTCAGGAAATCAACCATGCCGATGGCTGCTACCAGGCAGCTCACGATGACAATAAATATGATGGCAGCATAGGGTGTTCGCCAGCGGCTGAGACGCGAAAACACTCTTGGCCAGACACGTTCCCGGCTGAGCGTAAACGCTTCCCTGGTTGCTGAGAGCATTGCGGAGTTCACCGAGGTCAAAGTAGCAACAAGGCCAGCGACACCCAACAAAGGAACGCCCACTTTAGGCCAAAATACTTTTGCCGCATCAGTCAGGGCGGTCTCTGAACCACTGAGGGCTTCAAAAGGGACAGTTCCGATCGCCACAAATGATACAGATGTATAGACCAATGTCGCAATTCCCAGGCTGATCAGGATTCCCAGGGGAATGTTGCGGCTGGGCCTGGTGATCTCTTCTGCATCGTCAGCGATCACCTCAAAACCGACATAGGCATTATAGACCAGGGCGATAGTACCCAACATGACTGCGATATTCTGCCAGATGGTGTGATGGGCAAAAACAGCCTCACCTGACTTGAATGTCTCCCAGTTGAACCCATTCGAACTGGTCAACCCGATAACCACAAATGCACCAAAGACCAGAAGTAAAAAAGCACCAAGGAAAACCTGCAGGTTACCTGCTTTGGTCACGCCACGGATATGCATCAATCCCATGATCACAATGACCGCAATTGCAACAAGGATAATTCCCCATTGAATTTTTGATGATTCAAAAACAAGGCCGGGGAAAAACACGCTGAGTGAGTAAGCGAAACCGACAGCCGACAGTGCTGCATAGAATGTGCTGGAAAGTCCATCCAGTGAACCGACCAGGAACATGATCAGGTTCTTGCCAAAGCCCTCGCCCACATAGGTCATCGCCCCGCCGGTAACCGGGTATGTGGTTGCCAGTTCACAGTAATTCAATGCGACCGGCAGGGTCAATGCGCCGGCTATGATCAAGGCCAGCACAGCATCCGGACCTGCCATCCCGGCAGCGTGACCGGTTAGCACAAAAATTTCAGCAGCGATCGTACCGGCAGCACCAAGCATGATCACCTGGAGCAGGCTTAACTGCCGTTTTAGTTTTCTTTGAGCCATGCGAGTCTTTCCATTTCTAGGG